>CALWCR010000145.1 GCA_944376445.1 uncultured Clostridia bacterium
TGGAAGAAAGAAGCGGAAGGCATCGAAGAGTTCTATAAACAGTTCGGCGACAGGCTCCCCGCGGAGCTTTCCGACGAGCTCAATACGCTCAAAGCCAACCTCAACAAGTAAACAAAGGCACGGGGCGCGCCCGCGGCATGAGCCGCGGGCGCGCTTTTATCTTTTTTGCCGATTTTTGCCCGTTTTTGCGCTGTTTTGCCGGTTTGCGCTGGTTTGTTCGTTTGTGCGCGGATTTGTCCGCCTGTACACCGTTTTGCCGGTTTGCGCGCTGTTTTGCTTGTTTGCGCGCGGCGGAGAAATTTTTTCCGCGAAAACAAAAAAATTTTCGGAAAAAATATTGACAAAGTGTCAGAATGCGGCTATAATGGCTATACTGACAATGTGTCAGAATAGCGGGCGCTGCCCGCAGGGAGGTATTTTTCGCAATGTTGGGAAATTTTACGTACTGCAATCCTACAAAATTGTATTTCGGCGCGGGCGCGGTCAAGGGGCTCGGCGGTGAGCTGGCAAAATACGGCAAAAACGTCGTGCTCATCTACGGCGGCGGTTCCGTCAAAAAGAACGGCGTTTACGGTGAGGTGACGGCGATCTTGAAAGAGAGCGGCAAAAATGTGACCGAGATCGCGGGGGTCATGCCCAATCCCACCCTCGAAAAGCTGTACGAGGGGATAAAGACCGCGCGCGCGGCGAAGGCGGACCTTCTGCTTGCCGTAGGCGGGGGCTCCGTGTGCGACTATGCGAAGGCGCTCGCCGTCTCCGTGCACTGCGGCGAGGACCCGTGGGAAAAATATTATGTCCGCTTTGAAGAGCCGTCCTGCGAGGTCGTGCCCGTCGGCTGCGTTTTGACGATGGCGGGCACCGGTTCGGAGATGAACGCGGGCGCGGTCATCACCAACCGCGAGACGAAGATGAAGGTCGGGCACGTCTTTGCCGACGAGCGGGTCATGCCCCGCTTTTCCGTCCTCGACCCGAACTATACGCTCACGCTGCCCCGCTATCAGATGGCGGCGGGCATCTACGACATCTTCAATCACATCTGCGAGCAATATTTTTCGGGTGAAGACGACAACACGAGCGACTATCTGAGCGAGGGGCTGATGCGTTCCCTGCTCCATTCTTCGCGCATCGCCAATAAAGACATGCAAAACTATGAAGCGCGCTCCAACATCATGTGGACGGCGACGTGGGCGCTCAACACTCTCGTTTCCCGCGGCAAATCCACGGATTGGATGGTGCATATGCTGGGGCAGGCGGTCGGCGCCTATACGGACGCTACCCACGGCATGACCCTCGCCGCCGTGTCGCTTCCGTACTATCGCCACATCATGCCGTTCGGCCTCAAAAAGTTTGTACGTTTTGCAAAAAACGTCTGGGGCGTGGACCCGCAGGGCAAGACGGATACGGAGATCGCCGAGGCGGGGCTCGCCGCCATGGAGAGCTGGATGAAGGAGATGGGGCTGGTCATGCACATCGGGGAGCTGGGCGCGACCGAGGACATGATCGACGGCATCGCCGCGAGCACCCTCGTCATGGACGGCGGCTATAAGGTGCTCGGGCGGGACGAGATCGTTAAGATCCTCAAAGAGAGCCTTTGAGCGGGATTTTGTAAAGGAGGGGAGCATTGTGCCGAAAGCTGTTTTGGTAACATATTTTTCCGCGGGCGGCGCGACGAAGCGCGCCGCCGAAGAGATCGCCGCCGCGCTCGGGGCGGACCTTTATGAGATCGCGCCCGCCGTGCCGTATACGGCGGCAGACCTCGACTGGACGGACAAGAAGAGCCGCTCTTCTTCGGAAATGAACGACCCTGCCTGCCGCCCCGCGCTTGCGGGCGGCATCGATACGGCAAAGTACGGCGTTATCTTTGTCGGCTTTCCCGTCTGGTGGTATGTGGAGCCGCGCGTCGTCGACTCTTTTTTGGAAAGCAGCGGCATCGAGGGCAAGACGCTCATTCCCTTCGCGACCTCGGGCGGCAGCGGCATCGAGGGGGCGGAGAAGCGGCTGCACGCCCTTTTCCCTGCGGCGAAGTGGAAAAAGGGTAGACTGGTGAACGGCGGCGGGGCGGCGTGGGCCGTGCGCGCCGCCGAGGAGTGAACGGTGCCCGCGCCTTCCGCGCGGCGTACCGCCGCGCGCAGGGAGGAGATCGTCGAGGCGTGCGCGCAGCTGTATGCGGTGATGCCGTTCAAAAAGATCACCCTCGGCGTGATCGGGCAGAAGACTTCCTTCACCCGCACTTCCATCTATAATTATTTTTGCACGAAGGAGGAGATCTTTCTCGCCCTTTTGGAGCGGGAATACCTCGCCTGGGCGGAAGATTTGGAGGCGCTCGCCCTCGCCGCGGTGCCCGCGGAGGAATTTCCCGCGCGCTTTGCCGCCCTCCTTACGGCGCGCGGCAAGATGCTCAAACTGATGGCGATGAACCTCTATGACATGGAGTCGGGCAGCCGCCTCGAAAATCTCGTCTCCTTCAAACAAGTGTACGGGCGGGCGCTGCGGGCGGTCAAAGGCTGCCTCGGGCGGCACTGCGGCGTCACCGAAGAGGAGGCGGAAGCGTTCGTGTACGCCTTCTTTCCCTTTCTTTTCGGCGTCTATCCCTATACCGAGGTAACGCAAAAGCAGGCGGCGGCGATGGACGCCGCGGGCGTGCGCTACAGGCACTGTTCCGCCGCGGAATTGGCGGAGGCGTTCGTCAGGCGTTGGCTTGGCGGCCGCGGATGACGGGCGGACCGTGCGCGCGGGCTGCCTGCCGTTAAAAGCCCCGCGCCCGCCCTTGAAAAAGGGCGGGCGCGGGGCGCTGTTTTTATATATGAATAAGCGCGGAGCTTTATTTTATTGACGAAAAAGGGCGCGCCGTTTTACCGAGGTAGGGGGTAAAGGCGCGCCGGCTTTATAGGAAAAGCGCCTTTGAAGGCCGTTTGGGGCTTCAAAGGCGCGGCAGGGCAAAAGAGGGGCGGCGTCATTCGCCTTTGAGCGCGCGGATGACGTCTTCTTCGAGCGCTTTGAGCTGCCCGTCGGAGGGCTTGTAGGCAAATTTGACGGCGGGCATGAGCGGTTCGCATTTGGGGCTTTTGAGCGCCTCGAACACCTGGTCGGGCGACTGCCCGCCCCAGCCGTAGGACCCGAAGGCGATGAATTTCTTCTTGTTGCCGTTCAGCCCCTTGAAATAGGTGAGGAAGGAGGCGACGGAAGGCATCATGTTGTTGTTGAGCGTCGGCGAGCCGACCGCGATAAAGTCCGCGCTCATCGCGTCGGCGATGACGTCCGAGTTGTGGCAGTAGTGCAGATTATAGAGGCGGGGCTTGTACCCTTGCGCCAGAAACGCGTTTTCGATCGCGTGCGCCATAGCCTCGGTGGAGTGCCACATGGTGTCGTATACGATGGCGGCCGTCCCGTCATGTTCTCCCTGTACCCAGGAGCGGTAGAGGGCGAGGATGTCGGGGATGTGTTCGGTCCAGATGATGCCGTGGCTGGGGCAGATCGTGTCGATCTTGAGCCCCGCCAGCGCTTCGAGCGCCTTGCCCGTCTGCATACCGTAGGGCTGCACGATGTTCGCATAATATTTGCGCGCCTGGATGTACGCTTCCGCCAGGTCGCATTCGCTGTCTAAGCGCTCGTCGGAGGCGTAGTGCTGGCCGAAGGCGTCGTTGGAAAAGAGGATGTTGTCCGGGGTCATGAGGGAGACCATGTTGTCCGGCCAGTGCACCATGGGGGTGGGTACGAAAGTGAGGGTGCGCTTGCCGAGGGAGAGGGTCTCTCCCGCCTTCATGCCTGTATAGCCGAGGTCGCCGTAGTAGGCGGAAAGGTCCTTCACGCCCGCGCCCGCGGCGGTATAGATCTTCGCGTCTTTGGCGATGCCTTTGATGAAGGGCAGCGCGCCGCTGTGGTCGGGTTCGGCGTGGTTGGAGACGATGACGTCGATCTTTGCGGGGTCGACGACGGAAGCGATGCGCGCGAGCATCTCTTCCTTGAACGGCTCCTTCACCGTGTCGATGAGGGCGATCTTTTCGTCCACGACGAGGTAGGCGTTGTAGGTGGAACCCTTCTCCGTCTCATAGCCGTGGAAATTCCTTAAATTCCAGTCGATGGCGCCCACCCAGTAGACGCCTTCCGCAATGCGCATGGCTTTCATAGCACTCTCTCCTTTTATATATAATTATGATAAGAAACGGGGTATTTTCCGCGGAGCTTTCCGCCTCGTTTATTATACAACGAAAGGAGCGTATTTTGCAAGGGTTTTTTCCGCCTGCGGGAAAATACGGCAAAAGCGGCGGGGTATTTTGCGGCAAAGGGGCGGAAAAAAGGGGATAAAGCCCGAAGAATTTTGTCAAACGCCGCAAAAAACAATTGACAAGGCAAAAAGTTTATGATAGACTCTAAGAACACACCGCTGGGAGGTGTGATTTTTTTGCACGGAGTTTTTAAGAAAAATGGCTGCCATCAACAGAACCAAGATCACGTTTGAATGCACCGAATGCAAACACAGAAATTACGACAATATGAAAAATAAGAAGAACGATCCCGAAAGGTTGCAGCTGAAAAAGTATTGTCCTTTCTGCAAGAAGCATACCGTCCATAAAGAATCCAAGTAAGGGGAACGCGGTAAGCTCGTTTTTTAAGGAGTAGAAATGAAAGCGAAATCAGCTGTCAAAAAGCCCAACATATTTGTCCGCATGGGCAGGAAGTGCAAGGAAGTCTTTTCCGAACTGAAAAAGGTCACCTGGCCTTCCTTCGGCAAAGTGATCAAGTCCACGGGCGTCGTCATCACGGTCGTCGCGATCTTCCTCGTGGTCTTCACCGCCGTCAATTTCGGCCTTTCCGAACTTCTCGGCCTCATCACAAACATAGGCGGTTAAGGGGAACGTATGGAGAATTCTCTCGAGAGCCGGGCAAAATGGTACGTCCTGCATACCTATTCGGGGTATGAAGCGATGGTCAAAGACAGCCTGGAAAAACTGATCGAAAACAACAATCTCAAAGACAGCATCTTCGACCTGAAGATCCCGATGGAACAGACCATCGAGGAGAAGAACGGGAAAAGGAAGGTCGTCGAGAGAAAACTTCTTCCTTGCTATGTCTTTATCAAAATGATCTATTCCAACCAGGTCTGGTACCTGGTGACCAACACGCGCGGCGTCACGGGCTTTGTCGGCCCGCAGGGCAGGCCCCTTCCCCTCAAAGAGGAAGAGGTGCGCAAGATGCAGCTCGAATCGGTGGTCATCGACGCGGACTTTGCCGTCGGCGACGACGTGAGCATAGACGCGGGCCCGCTCGCGGGGTTTGTCGGAAAGATCAAAGAGCTCAACGACACGGCGCAGAAGGCGAAGGTCAACGTCGTCATGTTCGGAAGAAATACCGACGTCGAGGTGGAATACATCCAGATCAGGAAGCTCAACCTCACCGAACCGCCCAAAGAAGAGCAGGAATAATTGCAGGAACAGGGGCAACCCTTTTTCTAATAAAGTGGGAGAAGCGCAAATATTTTCCCGCGCTTTGTTAAAACCACATCTGGAGGAGAACTTATGGCTAAGAAAATCACTGCGGTCGTCAAATTGCAGCTTCCCGCAGGTAAAGCCACGCCCGGTCCCCCCGTCGGTTCGACGCTCGGCCCCCACGGCATCAACATTCCCGGCTTTACCAAGGAATTCAATGCAAAGACTGCCGACCAGGCGGGGCTCATCATCCCCGTGGTCATCACCATCTATCAGGACAGGTCTTTCACGTTTATTCTCAAGACCCCGCCCGCGCCCGTCCTTATCAAAAAGGCGTGCAAGATCGAGAGCGGGAGCGCCCGCCCCAACCGCGACAAGGTAGCCAAACTTACCGACGCGCAGGTCGAGGAGATCGCCAAGCTGAAGATGCCCGACCTCAACGCCGCTTCGCTGGAAGCTGCCAAGAGCATGATCCGCGGCACCGCGCGCAGCATGGGCGTCACCGTCGAAGAATAAATCGAAAGGAGAATGTGGGAGAGTTTATCTCGCGTGTACCACAAGGAGGTAATATAGAATGAAATACGGGAAGAAATATGCCGACAGCCTGAAGGCATACGATCGTTCCAAAGCATACGACGTCGACGAAGCCATGGGGCTCGCGGTCGACACTGCCAAAGCCAAATTCGACGAGACGATCGAACTGCACGTGCGTCTCGGCGTGGATCCCCGTCAGGCAGACCAGCAGGTCCGCGGCGTGCTCGTCCTTCCGAACGGCACGGGCAAGAGCAAGAAGGTGCTCGTCATCGCCAAAGGCGAAAAGGCGGACATCGCGCAGGCTGCGGGCGCGGACTATGTTGGCGCGGAAGAGATGGTCGCCAAGATCCAGAGCGAAAACTGGTTTGATTTCGACGTGGTCATCACCACGCCCGACATGATGGGCGTCGTCGGCCGCATCGGTAAAGTGCTCGGCCCGAAAGGCCTCATGCCGAACCCGAAATCGGGCACCGTCACCCCCGACGTCGCCAAGGCGATCGCGGAAGTCAAAGCAGGTAAAGTGGAATACCGCCTCGACAAGACGGCGATCATCCACTGCCCGATCGGCAAAAAGAGCTTCGGCAAAGAAAAGCTCGCGGAAAACTTCAACGCGCTCATGGACGCCATCGTCAAGGCGAAACCCGCCGCGGCGAAAGGCCAGTACATCAAGAGCGTTGCCGTTTCCAGCACGATGGGCCCCGGCATTAAAGTGAACTTCAACAGGGCATAAAAAACAGTTGACAAACCGAAGCGATCTCGGTATAATGGCAACGCACTGAAAATTGCATAGAAAATATCCGATACCGCAGAAAGCAGGCACCGCAAGGTTTAATGGAAACGCCCGCCGAGGTTGAAAGGTGCAGCTGTTTGTTTTTATGGCAGGCAAGCCCTTATATCCGCGCGGTATAAGGGCTTTTTTCGTGAGAAAATCTATACAGGAGGTAACCAATGTCAGCGAATCTGGAAGCGAAAAAGCAAGTCGTGGAAGAGATCAAAGAGAAGATCCAAAACAGCAAGTCCGTCGTCTTTGTCGACTACAAAGGGCTTACCGTGGCGGAAGTTTCCGACCTCAGAAACAAATTCAGGGCTGCGGGCGTGGAGTACAAAGTCTATAAAAACACGCTCCTTCGCAAGGCGTTCAACGAGCTGGGCGTAGATGCGTTCGATAACGATCTCAACGGCCCGACGGCGACCGCGTTCAGCCCCGACGAAACGGCTGCGGCGAAGATCTTTGCGGAAGCGGTCAAGGCCATGCCCGAAAAGATCATCCCCAAGAGCGCTTACGTCGACAACGCTTACATCGATGCAAAGGGCATCAAGGCGCTCGCCGCCATGCCTTCAAAAGAAGAACTCATCGCAAAGATGCTCGGCTCCATGCAGGCACCCATCGCGAATTTCGCGGGCGTGCTCTCCGCGATGCTCCGCGGTGTGGTCGGCGCGCTCCAGGCGATCGCGGAGAAGAAGGCGTAAGCCCCTTCCTCAGCGGCGCGGCTTAGCCGCCGCCTTCCCTGCCCGAGGCGTAAAACGGGGCGGAAAAAATCTCAATCAAAAAAATAATTTCGGAGGAATCTAAAAATGGCTGATATCGCTAAGTTCATCGAAGAGATCAAAGGTATGACGGTTGTTGAGCTCAACGAGCTCGTAAAGCCTTTGGAAGAGGAGTTCGGCGTAAGCGCTGCCGCTCCCGTCGCTGTCGCTGCTGCTCCCGCTGCGGGCGCTGCTGCCGAAGCTGTCG
>CALWCR010000146.1 GCA_944376445.1 uncultured Clostridia bacterium
TTTGGTGGGGATGGTAGGGCTCGAACCTATGACCTCATGCATGTCAAGCATGCGCTCTAACCAACTGAGCTACACCCCCGTGCGGCCTGGTAGGCGGCTTTTTGCCGTCGACTTTATCAATATACCATTTTTGCGGCGGGTTTGTCAAATGAAAATACAAGGTTGTGCAAATATTTTTTTGAAAGCGCGCGATTTTGCCGCCGTCCGCGTTTTTTGCGGCGGCGGACGGCGCTGCAAGGCCTGTCTTTTTCATATTCTTGTCCCCGCAGGAATACAATAGTTGCGACACGGAGGACGCCATGCAGGAATTTTATCAGTTATCCGCCGAAGCCGTATTGCGCTCGCTCGGCACGGGCCCGAGGGGGCTGAGCGAGGAAGAAGCCGCTTCCCGCCTTGCAAAATTCGGCAAAAACGAACTTGCGCACAAGAAAAAGAGGGGGCCGCTGCGCCTGTTCTTGGCGCAGTTTGCCGATTTTATGATCATTCTCCTCATCGCCGCGGCGGCGATCAGCGCGGCGGCAGCCTTTGTCACGGGCGACGTGCACGAGCTGGTCGATACGGGCATCCTGCTCTTTATCATTCTCCTGAATACGTTCGTCGGCTTTATCCAGCAATACCGCGCCGACAACGCCGTGGAAAAGCTCAGAAAAATGTCCGTAGGCAGGGCAAAATGTATCCGCGGCGGGCGCGCGGCGGAAGTGGACTGCGACGCCGTCGTTCCCGGGGATATCCTTTGTCTGGAAGAGGGCGACAGGATCCCCGCGGACTGCCGCATCGTCGACTGTGCGCGGCTCAGGTGCGACGAATCCGCCTTGACGGGGGAATCCGTCCCCGTTTCCAAGCACGCGGCGGCGCTCGGCGGAAGGGCGGCGCTCGGCGACAGGAAAAATATGCTGTACGCCTCTTCCTTCGTGGTCGGCGGACAGGCGACGGCCGTCGCCGTGTCTACGGGCGCGGATACCGAAGTGGGCAGGATCGCGGGGCTGCTTTCGGAAACGCCGCAAGCGGAGACGCCGCTGGAAAAGGTGCTCTCTCTCCTCGGCAAGATCATTACGGCTGCGGTCGTTTCCGTGGCGGCGCTCATCTTTGTTTTCGGGATATTCTTTAAGGAAGATACTCTGCTCGGCAATTTCATGTCGTCCGTGGCGATCGCCGTGGCGGCGATCCCCGAGGGGATGCCCGCCGTCGTTACCATCATCATGGCGATGGGGGTGCAGCGCATGAGCCGCGCCCGCGCGGTGGTGAGAAAGCTGCACGCCGTGGAGACGCTCGGCGCCTGCGACCGCATATGCAGCGACAAGACGGGCACTTTGACCGAAAACCGCATGACGGTGGAAGAAGTCTGGTCCGATCTCGGCAAAAACGAAGAAGGGTCCGAGGCGCGCGCCAAGCTGCTCCTCTGTATGCGCGCCTGCAACAGCGTGCGCGGGGAAACGCGCTTTTCGGGCGACCCTACCGAAGTGGCGCTCGCGGAGTATGCCGACGGGCGGACGCATTGCCGGTATACCGTCTTTGCCTGCGAACCGTTTACTTCCGAACGCAGGCGGATGTCGGTCGCCGTCCGCACGGGTGAGGGGGAGTTCTGGCTCATGAAAGGGGGAGCGGACGTCGTCCTCTCGCGCTGTGACCGCATCTGCACGGACGGGCGGGTGCGGCCCCTTTCCGCAGAGGACAAAAAAGCCGTCCTTCTCGCCGCGCAAAATATGGCAAAGCGCGCGCTGCGCGTTCTCGGCTTCGCCTATAAAGAATATGCGAACGAGGGGGAGGAGCGGCTCATTTTTTTGGGGCTCTGCGGGCTCATCGATCCGCCCAAACGGGGAGTCAAAGAGGCGGTCGCCGAATGCAGGCGGGCGGGGATCACGCCAGTCATGATCACGGGCGACCATAAAGACACCGCCTTTGCCATCGCCGCCCGCCTCGGCATCGCCTCGCGCGAAGAGGAGATCGTGACGGGGGAAGAGCTGGACGGGATGACGGAAGAGGAGCGGGCGCGGGCGATCCCCCGAGGACGGGTGTTTGCGCGCGTGACCCCCGCGCATAAATCGCAGATCGTGCAGGGGCTGCAGGGGGCGGGCTGCGTCGTAGCCATGACGGGCGACGGGGTCAACGACGCGCCCGGGATCCGCGCGGCAGACATCGGCGTCGCCATGGGTTCGGGTACGGACGTGACCAAAAACGCCGCCGACATGGTCATCGCCGACGACAATTTTGCGACCATCGTGACGGCGGTCAGGGAAGGGCGGCACGTCTTTTCCAACATCAAAAAGACCATACGCTTTTTCCTCGCCACAAATCTTGCGGAAGTGCTATCCATCCTCGCCGTCACGCTGCTCTTTTACAGATTAGAATTTCTGACGGCGACGCAGCTTTTGTGGATCAATCTCATCACCGACAGCCTGCCCGTGCTCTCGCTCGGCGCGGAGCGCGAAGACAGGGACATCATGCGCCGCCCGCCGAGCAAAGCGGGGGATCTGTTCGGCAGGCGTTCGCTCTTGTCCGTGCTCTTTTACGGGCTCTTCCAGACGGCGGCGGTGCTCTTCGCCTTTTTATTCTCGGCTGCGCGTTACGGCAATGCGGCGGCGGTGAGCATCACCTTTTTCGTCCTCTCCTTTACCGAGCTTTTCCACGCCTTCAACATCCGTTCTGAAACGGAAAGCGCCTTCGGGAAGGATTTTTTCAGGAGCCGCGCCCTCCTTCTGACCGTCGCGGCGGGCATTGCCGTCAATCTCCTTTTGGGGGCGGTGCCGCTCTTTCGCGCGGCGTTTTCGCTGGAAGCGCTCTCTGCGGGGCAGTGGCTGTTCGTGTTCGCCTGTTCCTTCGCCGTCGTGCCGGCGGGGGAGATCTACAAAGGGTGCCTGCGCGCGTACCTCCGTATAAAAAACGGGAGGAGATAAAAAACGGCCCCGAGTCGACGGGATCTTTTTCGGCGCATAAAAAAGCGCGGGAGCGGCAAGGTATGCCGCTCCCGCGCGAACGTTGCGCAGTTTCGTTTATTCGGGTTTGACGCAGACGTTGATCTTGGCGGAGACACCTTCCATAAAGCGGATCTCGACGGGGTAATCGCCGAGCGTTTTGAGCGCGTCTTTGAGTACGATCTTCTTCTTGTCGATGTCATAGCCGAGGTCGGCAAGTTTGGAAGCAATCTCCTTGGAAGTCACGCTGCCGAACACTTTGCCGTTTTCCCCGCAGCGGATGGTGACGTCGACAGACGTCTTATCGATCTTGGCGGCGAGCTCTTTGATCTGTTTGATCTCTTCCGCGCGGCGGCGCTCCTCCGCCTCTTTTTGCAGCTTCAAAGAATTGACGGCGACGGAAGAAGCGGCCTCCGCCAGCCCTTTTTTGAGGAGGAAGTTTTTCGCGTAGCCGTCGCTCACGTCGAGGATCTCGCCCTTTTTGCCCGTGCCTTTCACGTCTTGTTTGAGTATGACTTTCATATTGCATGACCTCGCTTTGTATTTCTTTTATTGTACAAGGAAAAAGGGGAAATGTCAACCGTCGGCGGAATAATTTATACGTTTTGCGTACATAATAGGGTGCGGAGGTTGTTATGAAAAAGATCAACAACGCGATCGGCTGCGAAGTGACCGAATGTATGTACAACTGCGACGGTAAAAACTGCACCCTCGATAAGATCACGGTGGGCAACGACTGCAACTGCGATGCGGAGAGCTGCACCTGCTGCGAAAATTATAAGAGCAGATGAAAAAAGGCGCGTATCCCGAGAACGGGATGCGCGCCGCGCTTTTTAAAGTTTTCCGCGTTTGAGTTCGGCGATGGCGGTCTGCAGGAAGTATTCCGCCGTCGAATCGTGGCTGATCTCTTTGAGCGCCTCGTCGAAACCGCACCAGTGCGCCGTCTCGATCTCGTCCGTGTTGAGCTTGAGCTCCCCGTCCGAAACGACGACGATGAAGCCGAGCATGAGCACGTTGCGCGGCTCGTGATAGCGTGAGCACATATATTTGTATTTGACGACGTTGAGCCCCGTCTCTTCTTTGATCTCCCGCACGATCGCCTTTTCCGCCGATTCGCCCTTTTTCACATAGCCCGCAAAGAGTAAGTCTTCCCCGTTGACGTGCTTGGCGATGAGGACGCCGTCTTGCTTGCGGTTGACGACGGTCATGCTCACCGCCGTCTTGAAGGGCGGAAAGACGAATTTTCCGCAAGATTCGCAATAGGGCACCAAGCCCTCGTTTTCACAAAATTTCAGTATCAGTTTCGTACCGCATTCCTGGCAATGCATATCGCCACCTCTTTCGCGCCGCACCGCGGCGCCTGTCGCTTTTTCTAATAAGAATATACCATTTTTTTTCGCTTGTCAATAGCTGTCGGAAAATTTCCCGTCAAATTTGCAATTTTTTTACAAATTTCGTCCGTTCATGACGAAATTTTCTCTTTTTGCGGGGGAAAGCGAAGAAAAAGGCGCGGCGTTTCAGCGCTTGAAGGCGAAATAGCCTTTCAGCACCGCTTTGAGATAAAAGGGGAGGCGGTAGTTTTTTTTGCGCAGCGTGCTCATAAAGGAGAAGGGCGGTCTGTCGGCGAGAGAGACCCACAGCGCCATGTTTTCATCCTTCAGCGCCGCGTCCTGCGCGCGCAGGATGTCCGTTTCCCCGCTTAGCGCCGCGCCCGCGAATGCCGCCGCCGCTTCGTTGGCGATATAGCGGAAACAGAAGCGGTAGCGTTCGGGGGAAAGTTTTCCCTTGATCTTGTCAAAATATCCCGCCAGCGCCACCGTGTCGGCGGGGGAAGGGCGGTAGGGGCTGCCCTTGTCTTTGCCTTCGGCGCAGAAGGATACGGGAAGGCCCGCGGTGCTGCCTGCAAAGGCGAGGGGGATGAACAGTTCCCTGTATTTGCGGCACAACCCGCTTGCGGCGCTCTCTTTTGAGAGGGCCTCCCCGAGGGCGGCGCGCCGCGGCAGGGGGCGCTCTCCGCGCAGTACGGGCCCGAGCGGGTCTTCGGTTCCGCCGCTTTCTTCTCCTTCGCCGAAAAAGAGGGCGTCGCAGTCGCAGTCGGCAAGGCAGGCGAAAAATTCCGCCGCCCGTTTGCCGTCAAACATCTCTTCGGCGTCGGCAAAGACGGTGAATTTCCCCCTCGGGACGCCGCCTTGCGCGGAAAATACGCCTTCGGGAAGTTCGGGCGCGCCGCCTTCCGCGGCGATCTCGCTCCCTGCGGGCAGGGCGGCAAGCAGCGCCTGCAAGCCGTCTTTGCCGCGATCTTCGTGCAGGGCGAGAGAGAGGGTCACGGGGACTTGTTGCGGCGTCTCTTCGGGCGCTCCTTCGGGCGCCTTTTTTCTGCGGAAAAATGCCATATTGTGCTCCGTACGTGCTTTGGTTTGTGGATATCATACCATAAACCGCGGAAAAATTCAAGCGCCGCGCCACTTTATGCCCGCCGTAAACTTGCAATTTTTGCGCAAACATGTTAAAATATATGCTATGTTTGAATGGAAGGGGATCCGTGCGGCGGGCGCGGTGTTCGATCTGGACGGCACGCTCATAGACAGCATGGAGATCTGGCGGGAGATCGACGAAGAATTTTTTGCCAAGCGCGGCATGGCGGTCCCCGAAGGGTATCAGGACAATATCGCCCATCTCGGCTTTAGGGACGTGGCTGCCTATACCGTCGGCAATTTTTTGCCTGCGGAACGGGAAGAGGACGTCATCGCCGAATGGAACGAAATGTGCCGCCGCAAATACGGCAACAAGGGGAGCGGAAAGTATTTCAAAGAGGGTGCGGCCGGACTCCTTCATGCCCTGCACGCGCGGGGGGTTAAGATGTGCGTGGCTACGGCTTCTTCCCCCGAACTTTTCCTGCCTCTGCTCCGCGAAGGGGGCGTTTACGGCCTCTTCGACGGCTTTGTGACGGTGGACGACGTCAGAAAAAACAAGAGCTTTCCCGACATATTTCTCCGCGCGGCGCAGATCCTCGGGCTGCCCCCGCAGGCGTGCGTCGCCTTTGAAGACAGTCTCATCGCCCTGCGCGCGGCAAAGGCCGCGGGGCTTTCGGCTATCGCCGTGCACGATCCGTCCGCGGAAAAATACGAGGCGGGGCTCAGGGAAGCGGCGGACGCCTATGTTTTCACTTTTTCCGACATCTTGAACGATCTCGATAAACCCCTCATATAAAGGAGGACGCATTATGTATCAAGCAAAACTCGACCTCATCCAAACGGAACGGGCGATCCGCTCCTTGAAGACCGTCTTTGAAAGGGAACTTTCGCAGGCGCTCAACCTTACCCGCATCAGCGCGCCCCTGTTCGTCACCCGCGAGAGCGGGCTCAACGACGACCTCAACGGCGTCGAGCGCCCCGTTTCCTTCGATATGAAAGCGACGGGCGGCAGGGTGGAAGTGGTGCACAGCCTCGCAAAGTGGAAGCGCTACGCCCTGAAAAAGTACGGGTTTGCCCGCGGGAGCGGGTTATATGCCGACATGAGCGCCATCCGCCGCGTCGAAATGCTCGACAATCTGCATTCCGTGTATGTGGACCAATGGGACTGGGAAGCGGTCATCGGGAGGGAGGACAGGAACATCGCCTTCCTGCAAAATACGGTCAGAAAGATCTACGGCGCGCTCCTCAATACGCAGGAGGCGCTGGCGGCGGAATACCCCGCGCTGGAAAAATTCATGAGCGGGGACATCTCCTTTGTGACGACGCAGGAGCTGGAAGATCTGTATCCGAACCTTTCCCCCAAGGAGAGGGAAAACGCCTATGTGAAGAAGAACGGCTCGGCGTTCATCATGCAGATCGGCGGAAAGCTCGCCTCGGGCATCAAGCACGACGGCCGCGCGCCCGACTATGACGACTGGGCGCTCAACGGCGACATCATGCTCTATTATCCCGTGCTCGATTGCGCCTTCGAGATCTCTTCCATGGGGATCCGCGTGGATGAACATTCCCTCATCGCGCAGCTGGAAGCGGAGAACTGCCTCGACCGTCTGAAAAGCCCCTTCCATAAGGAACTTGCGGCGGGGGAGATGCCTCTCACCATAGGCGGCGGCATCGGCCAGTCCAGGCTGTCCATGTACCTTCTCAACAAGATGCACATCGGCGAAGTCCAGGTCTCCGTCTGGGACCGGAAGACGGAAGACTACTGCCGCAAAAACAATATCGTCTTAATGTAAAGCAAAGGGCGCCCGTCCATCAGGACGGGCGCCCGCATTTTATGCGGTGAATCATACTATTAAAGGCAACAGATGAGAGTGCGTTTTTTCAGCCGATCTTGCGGAAGAAGGGCTTGTAGGCGAGGATGCCGTCGATCTCTTTGAGCGTCTCTTCATCCAGCTTGACGCCGCTCGCGGCGACGTTGGCGGCGATCTGTTCGGGGCGGGAAGCGCCCGTGATGACGGATGAGATCTGCCTGAGCCGCAAGATCCAGGCGAGCGCGAGCACGGACATACTTACGCCCAGACGCTCGGCTATGGCGGAGAGCTTTTCCACCTTGCCGAGGTTTTCGTCGGTAAGGAGATTGTTGATCTGTTTGTCCGCCTGGTGGGTGGCGCGCGAACCTGCGGGCAGGGGGGCTCCCTTGCGGTATTTGCCCGTCAAAAGCCCCTGCGCCAGCGGCGAGAAGGGCACGATGCCGATGCCGTTTTTCTCGCAGATGCCGACGATCTCGTCTTCGATATATCTGTCCGCCATGTTATACTGCGGCTGGATGACGTTCATGGGGCGAAGGTGCAGCTCTTTGGTGACGGCGACCGCTTCGGTGATCTGAACGGGCGACCATTCGCTCACGCAGTAATAGAGGATCTTGCCCGCGGCGACCATGTCGGAGAGCGCCTGCATCGTCTCTTCGATCGGCGTGGTCGGGTCGAAGCGGTGGCAGAAATACATATCGAGGTAATCCAGCCCCATGTTTTTCAGCGATCTGTCCAGCTGTTCGACGATATGTTTGCGCGAAAGTCCCCAATCGTTGGCGCCGGGGCCCATCGGGAAGAAAACTTTGGAAGAGACGACGTAAGAATTTCTCGGAAATTCCCTGAGCACTTTGCCGAGGAATTTTTCCGCCGCGCCCCCGCTGTATGCGTCGGCGCAGTCAAAGAAATTGACGCCCGCGTCGTATGCCGCGCGGATGCATTCTTTGGCGGTCTCGGCGGCGGCAGAGCCGGAAAGGTCGGTCATCCAGCTTCCCAGCGCGATCTCGCTCACTTTCAGTCCCCATTTGCCTATGTTGCGGTATTGCATGATCTTTCTCCTTTTTCCGAAAATCAAAAGACGGATTTTTTGCCATTATATAACGGCGCGCGGATTTTGTCAACCGTTCAAAAAAAGTAGCCGTGCGGCGGCGCCGACTTTCTTGCAATTTCCGCGTGCGTGTAGTATACTATAAAAGTGTAACGCGTATCCGCGCAAAAGCGGAAGGTGCGGCGCGAAGGGCGCAAAATAGGGCGCGCGCGCCGAGCGACGCGAGTTTGCCGCAACAGGGGGTATCATGCCAAATCTTATAGACGAGATGGAAAACCGTATCTTCATCGCGCAGATGGCGCGTCTGGCGCGCCTTACGGGCGCAGCCGTGCGCCCCGCGTTTATCGCGGAAATGTACGGCAAAGTCAAGGGGCGCTATGTCGAGGAGCTCAAAAAGCGCAAAATACGCCTCCGTGAGCTGGACGGCGCCCGTCTGGACGAGATCGTAAGCTACATTTTTTACTATCACATCTTCCATACTTCTCACTTGCCTTCCGAACTCGTGCAGAAGCTGGAAGGGGACGCCGCCTACCGCGAATGCCTCGTGCGCGACGTCGCCGTCTATATCGTCATCAACGAACATCTCAACGTCGAAAAGCGTTCCAACACCTCCGAATATTCGCCCGAGATCGCGGCGTACAACATGGCGTGCAGCTATACGCTGTATGTGCTCGGCAGCGTGCGCGGGGAAGACAGGCGGATGAACGGGATGAACAACCTCTTCAAAAAGGCGTTCGTCACCATCAAGAGCGTCGTGGGGCTGCTCGCGGCGGGCAACAGCTGCGACGCGGTCATCCTCTGGCGGCATCTGCATGAGCTGGAATGCGTCCTTTCCGTGCTCGGAACGGGGGATGACGACCTCTTTTTCCGCTATGTGCGGCATATGGAATATCTGAACATGGAGGGCAGCCCGCACGCCGAAGCGCTGCAGGAGCGGCTCTCGCAGGAATGCAAGGCTTACGGGGTGAAGGAGCGCAACGCCTTCGTCAATTATGGCTGGCTCCTGTATGTGCCCGGATTTCGCGAGGGGATGGGGAAGGAATACCGCCTCAATTTCAAGGACGGGCTGCAAAAGGCGGCGGGGCTTTCCGCCCGCCATGCGGCATACGCGAGCGCGAGCAAGATTTTGCACCCTTCGGCGTGGGTCGTCGCCATCC
>CALWCR010000147.1 GCA_944376445.1 uncultured Clostridia bacterium
CGATCGGGGAGCTTATCGAAAAACTCGACCTCGGCGCGCTGCAGGAATATCTCGATTCCCTCAGCGAAGAACAAAAACGGTTTTTAGAGGGAGATTCTGTAAAAGACGCGCTCGCCGCTCTCCTCAAGGGGGATCTGAACACCGATTACGGCAACGTCTTTTCCGCGCTCGCCGCCTCCGTCTTTGACGGGCTGGACGGGCTCCTTTCCGTCTTTTGCGTCATCTGTGCGGTCACGGTGCTGTGCGGCGTCCTCGCGCGCTTCAGAAGTTCTTTTTCCGAAAAGAGCACGGCGCAGCTCATCTTTTTCGTCGGCTATGCGGCGGTCCTGGTGCTCATTCTGTCTTCTGTTTCGGCGGTCATCGCCGACTGTTTTGCCGCCGTTTCTTCCCTGCAAACGCAGATGCAGGCGGCGTTTCCCGTCCTTCTGACCCTGATCGCGACGAGCGGCGGGAGCGTGTCCGTAGCGGTCTACCGCCCCGCGGCGGCGTTTTTAGGCGAGGGGATCGTGACGGTGGTGACGGGCGTCGTCTTTCCCGCGGCGATCCTCATCTGCATCGTCGAAATGGCGGGGCACATGAGCGGGGAGATCCGTCTGGCGAATTTCGGCGCGCTCGCAAAGAGCGTCGTCAAATGGGCGCTGGGCGGCGCGCTCGCCGTCTATACCGTGTTTTTGACGGTGCAGGGGATCACGAGCGCGACCTATGACGGATTTTCTTTCCGTGCGGCGCGGTTTGCGATCGGCAATTCCGTGCCCATCGTCGGCGGTTTTCTGAGCGGAGGGCTGGATATGCTCGTTGCGGGCAGCGTGCTCATCAAAAATTCGCTGGGCGTGTGGTGCCTGCTCCTCTTTTTCGGGGTGATCGCCGTGCCGCTCATCCAGCTGGCGGTGTACAATCTCTTTCTGAAGCTGTCCGCCGCCGTCACCGAGCCCGTAGGGGACGAGCGCATCACGAATTTTTTGTCCTCGCTCTCCTTTGCCGTCAACTATTTTACGGCGGGTCTGCTGGCGGTCGGCTTCATGTATTTTGTCACGCTGATCCTGCTTATCTGTTCTTCCAATGCGGTGCTCTGAGTATGAAGGCATATATTTTAAGCGTCTGCGGGGCGGTCCTCATCTCGGCGCTCGTCACCCTGCTGATGCCGGAAGGCAGGAGCGGGAAATTCATCGGCGGCATACTGCGGCTCTTTTGCCTTTTGGCGATCCTCGCGCCTTTACTTTCCTTTGTGCGAAGCGACCTTCCCGATCTTTCTTCTTCGGCGCAGGCGTCGCCCGACGGCGCTTTTATCGAATATTTTTACGGGCGCTACGCGAAGGAGCAGGGCGAGATGTTGGAAAAGACGCTGGAAGCGGAGTTTTCTCTCTCTTTGAACGTGCAGATCGGGTGGGAAATTGACGGATATTCGTATCATTTGTCGGAAGTGACGGTGGAAGTGGAAAATTTCGGAATGTACGGCGAGGGCGAGCATATATTAGTTATAAGCGAACTCGAAAGCCGCGTCCGTGCGCTCACAAATCTATCGGCGGAGGCGATCGAAGTGTATGGCTGAAGAAGGGAAAACAAAAGGGCTGCAAAAGCTGAAAGCGGGCAAACTCGTCGAGATACTCATCGTGCTCATTGCCGTGACCATCGCGGCGATCGTGCTTTTCGATCTGTTTGCAAAGGGCGAAAAGGAGAAGAGTGCCGCCGATTACGGGGAAGAGCTGGGCGCGCGGCTGGCGCGGGTGCTCTCCGAGATCGACGGCGCGGGCGAAGTCGCCGTCATGGTCGGCATCGCTTCGGACGGGGAAAAAGTGATCGCCGTGGAAACGACGGAAAGCGCGGACGGGACCATCGTCACGGCGCCCGTTTTTGTCGGGGGCGAAGTCGTCGTCCTGGAAGAGAAAAAACCGAAGATCTCGGGCGTGGTGATCGTCGCGGAAGGCGCGGACGATCTGAACGTGCGCTTCAACCTGCTTGCGGCGGCGTCGTCCGTTTTAAATATCGACCAAAGCATAATCAAAGTGTATACAAAAGGCTGAGACAAAAACTGAAAAAGGAGAGACGGAAATGTCGAAGACAAAAAAGATCATCATTATGGCAGGGCTTGTTCTGCTTCTCGCGGTGACGGCGGTCTTCAATTTTGTCCTGGCGAGCGCGTCGTCGCAGCCGGGGGAAGACGTGAGCGCGGCGAATTATTTCACCTCTTACCGCAACGAGCGCAACACGACGAGGAACGAAGAGCTTTTACAGCTCGATTCCATCCTCGAAAGCAGCGAGGCGGGCAGCGAATCGTACGAAGAGGCGATGGCGCTCAAATTGCAGATCGTCGGCATGATGGAGAGGGAGCTTCTTTTGGAGACGTATATCAAATCCATCGGCTATCCCGGCGCGGTCGTGAGTATCGGCATGGATTCGGACAACGTGAACGTGTTCGTCAACGCCACCGAGCTTGCCTATGACGATTTCCTCACGATCTACACCATTTTGACCGAAGAGGCGGGGTGCGCGCCCGAAAACGTAAATATTATGCCGATAAATTCGGAAAATTCTTAAAAATGCTGTTCAATTCCGAAAAAATATGGTATAATGATGCCATAGAAGTTTGGAGATGAAAGCATATGGCGCTGTTTAAGAAAGTCCCTTCCGACGGGCACAAAGGAAAAGTATCGTATAATGCCGGTATCGTCGGCGGCATCGTCAGCCTCGCCGTTTCCGAAGTGGAAGGGGTCGAGCTGCTCTCCGGGAAAAAGAAGGGCATCAAGCTCTACTTTGAAAAAGACGGCATTTATGCGGAGATCTCCGTGAAGGTGGATTACGGGTATACCGTGCCCGACGTCGCCTTCAAGATCCAACAGACAGTCAAACACAACGTCGAGGCGATGACAAAGTACAAGGTCGCCAAGGTGGACGTGTTCGTCGTCGGCGTGGATTTTTCCGAAACGGCGGAACAAAACTGAGATCAGGAAGAAAAAAGTTCCCCTCCGAGCGAGGGGAATCTTTGAGTTTATACGGGTTTGAGGTATCATGAGAAGTAAAGCGAGAGAATGCGCGTTCAAGGTCATCTTTTCCCTGTCGTTCGGCGGAGGAGACAGCCGCCGCGCGGTTTACAGGGCGTCGGAACTGGACGAAGAGGAGATCGGATACGCCGATAAACTGGTGGCGCTCACCGAGGCGCACCGCGACGAATTTGCGGCGCTTTTGGACAAGTATGCCATCGGCTTTTCGGAAAAGCGGATCTTTCCCGCGGACAAGAGCGCGCTGCTTTTGGCGCTTGCCGAAATCTTTTATGTGGAAGACGTGCCCGCCGTCGTCAGTATAGACGAGGCGGTGGGGCTGGCGAAAAAATATTCGACCGAAAAGAGCGCGGGGTTCGTCAACGGCGTCCTTGCGGCGGTCGTGGCAGGAGAAAAACATGAGCACATTGATTGACGGTAAGGCGCTCGCGGCAAAGCTGCGCGCCGAATTGAAAGAAAAGATCGCCGCTTTTTCCGAAGAGAAAGGGCGTCAGATCGGGCTTGCGGTCGTTCTGGTCGGCGAAGATCCCGCTTCGCAGGTGTATGTACGCAACAAGATCAAGGCGTGCGAGGAAGTCGGGATCCGTTCCTATTCCTATCATCTGCCCGCTGCGGCGCAGGAGCAGGACGTGGAGGCGCTCGTGTCCGAGCTCGCTTCTTCCGACAACGTGGACGGCATTCTCGTGCAGCTGCCCCTTCCCAAACATTTGGACGCGGAAAAGATCCTGCGCCTCATCCCGCCCGCAAAAGACGTGGACGGGTTCTCTGCGGAAAACGTCGGCAATCTCGCCATGCATAGGGAGAGCATCGTCGCCTGCACGCCGTTCGGCGTCATGAAAATGCTGGAAGAATACGGCATCGACCCGAAAGGGAAGAGCGCCGTCGTGCTCGGACGATCCAATATCGTCGGCAAACCGATGGCGATGCTCCTGATCAACGCGGACGCGACGGTCACCGTCTGCCACAGCAAGACAAGGGACTTAAAAGCGGTCTGCGCGGGGGCGGATATTCTCGTCGTGGCGATCGGCCGCGCGAAGTTCGTGACGGCGGATATGGTCAAAGAAGGCGCCGTCGTCATCGACGTCGGCATGGACAGGGATGAAAACGGCAAGCTCTGCGGCGACGTCGATTTTGAAAACGTGAAGGAGAAAGCCTCGTTCATCACGCCCGTGCCTGGCGGGGTCGGGCCCATGACCATCACGATGCTGCTGTATAATACCTATATCGCGGCGGCAAGGAGATAAAATTTGACAGAATTTACGACCGATTTTGAAAATCTTCGCGGCGAATTTGAGAGAGTCATGCAAGAATATCTTGCCTCTGTTGCCCTAAAGCCGCAGATCCTCGACGAAAGTTTCCGCTATTCCCTGCAGATCGGGGGCAAGCGCGTGCGTCCCGTTCTGATGTTCGCTGCCGCCAAAATGCTCGGCGGCAAGATTTCGGATGTGGCGCGGCTGGCGCTGGCGCTGGAAATGATACACACCTATTCTCTCATCCACGACGATCTTCCCGCCATGGACAACGACGATTTCCGCAGGGGACAGCCTTCTTCCCACAAAAAATTCGGGGAAGGACAGGCGATCCTCGCGGGAGACGCTCTCCTCAATCAGGCGATGTGCATCCTCTTGTCGGAGTGCAGGAAGGGGCGCACCTATCTGGACGCGGCGGAACTGATCGCGGACAACGCGGGCGCCGAGGGGATGATCGCGGGGCAGGCTGCCGATCTTGCCTGGCAGGGGAAGCAGGCGGCCGGTGAAGGGGATTACGAGTTTATCGTGCGCAACAAGACGGCAAAAATGCTCATGAGCGCCGTCGCCGCGCCCGCCTTCGTCTACGGTGCGGATGAAAATATCCGCGCGCTCCTTCTCGAATACGGAAAAAACCTCGGGTACTTGTTCCAGGTCACCGACGATATGCTGGATGTTGACGGGGATTTTGAAAAGCTCGGAAAATCTGTCGGCAAAGACGCCGCCGAGGATAAACTTTCCGCCGTCAAGTTATACGGAATGGACGAGTGCGTCGCCAAGGCGGATCATTATCATGAACTTTGCCTGAAACTTTTGGCGCAGCTGCCGTATGAATGCTCGTTTTTGGAAGAGTTTACGGGCTTTGTGCGCAGAAGGGAAAAATAAAATGCGGCTGGATAAATATCTCGCCCTGCACGGCTTTTCTTCCCGCACGAAAGCCGCCCGCGCCATTGCGGAAGGGCGCGTCTTTCTGAACGGAAAAGTTGCGTCTGCCGCGGACGAAGTGCGCGAGGGCGATGCGCTTAAGATAGAAGAAAGTGAAGTCTCCTTTGTTTCGGAAGGGGGCTTCAAACTATATAAGGCGCTCGCCGATTTTCACGAAACGGTAGCGGGCTGCGTCTTTGCGGACATCGGCGCGAGCACGGGCGGCTTTACCGATTGTCTGCTGCAAGGGGGCGTCGGGCGCGTCTATGCCGTCGACGTAGGCGAAAGCCAGCTCGATCACAGTCTGAAAGAGGACGGGCGAGTCGTCGTCATGGACGGCGTGAACGCGCGCGGGCTCAATGAAAAAGATTTCCCCGAAACGCTCGACGGGGTGACGGCAGACGTAAGTTTTATCTCTTTGAAGCTCGTGTTGCCCGCTCTGGCGCGCATCGTGCGCCCCGGCGGCAGGGTGTTTGCGCTCGTCAAACCGCAGTTTGAATGCGGCGCGGCGGCGCTCAACAAGCACGGCATCGTCAAGGACGCCGCCGCGCGGGAAAAGGCGCTTTTATCCGTCACGGAGAGCGCGGCGCTTTGCGGATTATATGCAAAAAAGATCACCAATGCGCCCGTTAAGGAGCGGAAAAACATCGAATATGTCGTCCTGTTCGATAAAGAGAAGTCGGGCTGTCTGCCGCGCGAGGCGATCGTAAAGGCGAGCCGCACGCTCACCTGAAATTGTGCCGACGCCCGAAAAAATCACTGCGGCGCGGAGCCTTATCGGGAAAACGCGACGTTTGTTACATGATTTTTTGAAGGCGTCCCGCCCTTTTTCGCAAAAAGCGAAAAGAGCGGTTTTGCCGTTTGCCGAAGCCGTAAGCAAGCCGCCGAGATTGCTTTCGGCGTTCAAAACAAGGGGAAACGCAAACAGATTTTTTAATGTAAAAGGGGGCGTAAAAAAACGCCGCCGAGATCGTTTTTTGCGGTCAAGGATAGGGCAAGATCGCAAAGCAAGACCCCGCGGATCGTCCGAGTGGCTTAAGAGACAAAAAACCGCGCGCCCGTTGCGGGCGCGCGGTCGCTATTTATTGTTTGCTGCTGTTGTAGTTGTAGAGGATGGCGAACAGCGGGATGTTGAACACGAAGATGCAGGGCAAGATCGCGAACTTCAAGATCTGCGTAAAAG
>CALWCR010000148.1 GCA_944376445.1 uncultured Clostridia bacterium
GCCATTCGCTCATATTGCCGTAAAAAGCGCAGTAATAGGTGCGCGCGCCGATGATGCCGATGGGCAGAATGCAGAGAAGCAGATCGAGCGTCCAGTCGACGGGGATGCCGCGCCGCCTGAACAGGAGGGCGACGACGACGGTGGCGAGGATGATGCCGCAGACGATAATGATCGCGTAATAATAGATCTTAAAGTCCGTGCCGGGGATGGTGAGCCCCGGATTGTCCGTTGCCAGAAGAGAAAGATCCATACCTTTCGACTCCGTACCCGCACAAAAAGTGCGGTGTAAATGTGATATATATTTTATTATACCATACTTGAGCGGAAAATTAAAAGGTTTTTTACAAGGTTGCGGAAATTTTTATCAAACGCTCATCTCCGCCCTTTTCGCCTCTCTTTTTTTCGCTTCTCACGCCGCCCGCCTTTTTCCGAAACTCTTTTTTCGCTTCTCACGCCGCCCGCCTTTTTCCGCGGCTTGCTTTTGCTGCATCCCCCCTTTATCTGCCCGCCTTTTTCCGCGCCCGTCTGAATTTTCCCGCCGCGCCGCACGCGGCACATTTTTTGCTTTCGGCGCGCAAAAGGGCGGAGCCTTCATGCGGCTCCGCCCCCGCGGTTCAATTGACTTTGCACCCGAGACTGATGAGGAGCGCGCCGTCCACGCGGCGCATCGTCTTTTCGGGCAGCGCCCCGATCCGCTCTTTGAGCCGACGCTTATCCAGCGTGCGGATCTGTTCGAGCAGGATGACAGAATCTTTCGCAAGCCCGTAACTTGCCGAAGGGAGTTCGATGTGCGTAGGCAGCCGCGCCTTGTTGATGCGGCTCGTGACGGCGGCGGCGATGATCGTCGGCGAATATTTGTTGCCGATGTCGTTTTGCACCACCAGCACCGGGCGCACCCCTCCCTGCTCGCTGCCGACGACGGGGCTCAGGTCGGCATAGTAGAGCTCACCTCTGTGGATCTCCATTGTTTTGACCTCGCCTTTTGACTTGTTTGTCTTTCGGAAAACACCCCTCCGTCCATCATATGTAGAGAGGCCCGCCGCTTGTGACGCGGCGCTTTATGCTTTCCGCTAAGATTATGCCCCGCTTTTGCCCCGCTTATACCCTGCCGCCGCACGAAAAAGCGATGCTTTTCAAGAAAATACAGGGGGGCGGCTGCCGCCGCGCCCCCGCGCAAAATACGCTCTCTTTGTGCCCCTCGCCTATCTTTCCTTTCCCGCCGCGAGCAATTCCCCGACGGCGGCGGGGAGCATGGCGATGACGTCGGAAGCGAGCGTGCTGTATTCGTTATACCGCTTCGCCGCCAGCGCCCCCGCCCTGCCGAGAAGGTGCGCCCCCGCCACCGCGGCGCGCACGGAAGGCACGCCGCGCGCGGCGATCGCCGCGATGATGCCCGAAAGCACGTCCCCGCTCCCTCCGCGCGCGAGCGCGGGTCCGCCTTCGCAGACGACGGCCGTATTTTTGCCGCTCGTCACGATCGTGCGGCTGCCCTTCAGAAGCAGCGTGACGCCGTATTCCGCCGCAAACTCCGCCGCGGCGGCAACCCCGCCGCGGCACACGCTTTCCGGCGTGCCGCCGACAAGGCGGGAAAATTCTTTCGGATGCGGGGTCAGGATGACGCGGCAGGCTTTTTCCCGCAAAACATCCGCGCCGTAGGCGGCAAGGCTGTTGAGCGCGTCCGCGTCGAGAATGAGCGTGCCTTTGAATACGGACAAAAGATAGGCGATGCTGTCGTACAGCCCGCGCGAAACGCCGCAGCCCATGCCGACGGCGAGCGCGTCGCATTCCTCCGCGGCGCGGCGCACCGCCTCTTCCTCAAAGCGCAAAGCGCCGCCCTCTTCGGGCATGGCGGTGAGGATGAGTTCGGGAAATTTGCCCGCATAAAAGGGTATCAGGCAGACGGGGCAATAGAGGCGCGTATAACCCGCGCCCGCGCGCAGCGCCGCCCCCGCCGACAAGAGCGCTGCCCCGGAATAAGCGAGGCTGCCCGCCATAATACCTGCCCTGCCGTAATTTCCTTTATTCGTGTTGTGTCTTTTGGGCGGGAACACGTCGGCAAGGTCCGCCGCCGCAAAGCGGACGGCGTAATTTGCGGGAGGCAGCGAGATGCCGATGTCCGCCCGCACGATCTTCCCGCAAAAATCGGCGCCGTCGTTGAGGTACAGCCCCGTCTTGACTTCGCCGATCGTGACCGTCTCGTCGGCGCGGACGGCGGCGCTGCCGGCTATGCCCGTATCCCCGTTGAGCCCGCTGGGGATGTCCGCAGAAAGGACAAAGGCGCCGCTCGCGTTGATCTTGGCGATCGCCGCCGCAAACTTCCCTTCGGGCGCGCTTTTGAGGCCCGTTCCGAAGACGGCGTCTATGACGAGGTCGTATTCCTCTTTGGGGAATACGGTATGCCGCTTTCCCGTAAAACGCGCGCGCACCGCCGCGCAGTCGTCGGAGAATTTTTCCGCCAGCTCCATCACTTCCGCCGAAAAGCCGTGCTCGCCGAGGATACGCGCCGCCACATAGCCGTCACCGCCGTTGTTGCCGCCCCCGCACACCGCGAGCACCCGCTTTTTCCCCGCGGCGGAGAGCACCTTTTCCGCCTCGTCCGCGATCGCCCTGCCTGCCCGCTCCATCAGCTCTTCCGAAGGGACGCCGAGCGTCTCGATCGTATATTTGTCCGCGGCGCGCATTTGCGCGCACGTCAATACTTTTTGCATCCTTTTCCCCCTATTCGTCCGCGTCGCCGAGCGTGGCGAGCGCGTCTTTTGCCGTATCGTAATCAAACCCCTTCGCCATCAGATGGCGGAAGGCTTTGGAGAGGTTTTCGCGCGTACATTCCCTGCCCCGCATATACTTGGCGAGCGCCGCCGCGGCGGCCTCCTGCGTGCCCGTCATCTCCCCGAGCGCGGCGAGGATGCTCTCCTCGTCCGCCCCCCGCCTTTTCAGTTCATAGGCGATGAGGCGGGGCCCCTTGTTCTTGCCTGCAGACGAAACGTACAGGCGGCAGTATTCGCCGTCGTCGAGGAAGCCGTATTCTTTGAGTTTGCCGACCGCATAGTCGGAGACCGCCTGCACATATCCCTTTTTTTTGAGGAAATCGCGCACCTCTTTTTCCGTCTTCATGGAATGGGAAAGATGGGTCATCGCCTTGTCGAGCGCCTGCGATTTTTCGTTTTCGAGCTGGATCTCGTCCAGGCGCGCAAGTTCGATATGTTCGCCCGCTTTGAGGCGGTAACGGAGGGCGGTCTCCAGCTTCATGCCGCAATAAAACCTGCCGTCCACATAGATGTTGCACCGCTCCTTGTCCTTGATCTGCGGCGTGATGTCGGTGATCTCTGCCATGTCTCCTTCCTTCCCCCGCGGGGCTTTCTTTTTCTTATACAATATCCCGCCGCACGCGCGCGGCACATAGCGGCTCCGCCGCCGCACGCTGCGCAAAGGCCAAACGGCCGCCCGCGGAGCCCGACGTACACAGACGACGACGGCAGACAAAACGGCCGCGCAAAAGCGACAAAATCCCGCGCCTTGCGGCGCGGGACGCGCGCAGACGCCCCGCGGTCAGTCTGTGACAAAAAAATCCAGCCTGCCCGCGAGCGACTGCGGGTAATATGCACTCAGTTTTTCTCCGACCTCTTTCAGGTATTTGTCGTTCATGCAATGAAAGACGAGGCGCACCGGTTCCCGTTCCGTTTCAAACGCAAAAGAGAAGGGAACGTCCGCGTCGATGCAGCAGCGGGCGAGCCCGTGCCGCACCAGGGCTTCCATCCAGATCCTGTCGTCGCTGTATTCGTCATCCTCGGCAAGGATGTGCAAAAAAAGCTCCGCGCGGTCCTCTATGTCCCGCCAAAAGGCCTTGACGGGCTTATCTTTGACTTTTTTGGCGAACAATTTTTGAAATATCACAGTTTCACGACCCAACCGAACTTATCTTCTATGCGGCCGCTCTGAATGCCCGTGATGGTGTCGTACAGCCATTTGGTGATCTCGCCCATCTTGCCGCCGTTGACGACGTAGTCCGTCCCTTTGTATTCCATCATGCCGACGGGAGAAATGACCGCGGCGGTGCCCGTGCCGAACGCCTCGTTCAGCGTGCCCGCCTTCTGCGCGGCGATCACCTCGTCGATGGAGACGCGGCGCTCGCTGACTTTATACCCGTGCGCGCGCAAAAGCTCGATGCTGCTCTTTCTCGTGATGCCGGGGAGGATGGAGCCCACCAGCGCCGGGGTCACCACCTCGTTATCGATGACGAAGAACATATTCATGGAGCCCACTTCTTCGACATACTTCTTTTCGTTGGCGTCCAGCCACAAGACCTGATCGAAGCCCTTCTTCTCCGCTTCTTCCCCCGCTTTGAGGGAAACGGCATAGTTGGCGATGCACTTTGCCTCACCGGTGCCCCCTACCGTCGCGCGGGTGTAATAGTCCTCTACGAGAAGGCGGGTGGGAGCCAGCCCGTGCGCATAGTAACTTCCGACAGGAGAGAGGATGATAAAGAAGAGATATTCCGTACTCGCATGCACGCCGAGCATGGCGTTCGTCGCGATGATGGAGGGACGGATGTACAGCGCGGTGCCGGGTGCGGTGGGAATCCAATCCTTCTCAATTCTGAGAAGTTCGAAAAGCCCCTCGAGGACGACCTTTTCGTCGATGGGAGGGATGCACATGCGCTCGGCGGAACGGTTCATGCGCCTGAAATTTTCCTCGGGGCGGAACACGCGGATCTCTCCGGCATCGTTCCTGAACGCCTTCAG
>CALWCR010000149.1 GCA_944376445.1 uncultured Clostridia bacterium
CTCTGCCGACAAGGAAAATTGCGCCGAGACGGGAAAACCCTCTGCAGCATTTCCGTCGGCATCCATATAATAAAAGCGATCGCGAAAAGCAAAGAGGGACAGCCCGCTCTCCTCGTCGAGGTCGATCGCTCGGAGCGGATAGAGCGTGTTCCCGAGGCCGTAGATCTCCGGCAAAACGGCGTACACGGAAGTCCATGTCCCCGTATAAGTGGCGCCGTCCTCGGGATCGGTAAAGGTCGGCCGCAGGGCTGTGTCCGACGACAAGATATATCCTTCCCGATCGATGATCACCCCGGACGAGATCTTTACGATCGTTCCGAAGGTCAGCTTATCCGAAAAATTGCCGATCGATATGAGCGAGACGGCTGTATGCAGCCCACGGTCAACGGCGACCCCCGACGCTGCGTCCGACAGATCATATTGCAGATAGACGTCGGACGGCCGCTCGATGTCCAAGCCGAACAACGAACAACCGCCGAGCAACAGGAACGCCGCAGCCAGAAGAGCGGCGAGGACGGATCGCAGTTTCATCGCATAAATCCTCTATTATGTCAGGCATAGTACTATGCATACAGGCTATTTTATCGGTTTATTGCTCAAAATCGTATATGTTTTCGGCAAAATCGAGTAATGGTCCGCATAGGCGATGTTTTCATGGAGAAGGTCATACAGCTTGCCCCGATACTGCATTTCGTATCGGTCGGAACCGCGGTTCATGATAACGACGGCGACCTCTTTCCCCTTCCGCCGTTCAAAGACAAGGCAAGCAGCGTCCGCAAAGATCTCCTTATATTCGCTGTCATAAAACACGGAATGCAGCGAAGAGCGAATCTCTGCCAGGCGGCGGAAATGCGCCAGCATATCTGCATCCATATGATCCCAATCGAACGGGAAGCGACAGAACGGGTCGGAATAGCCCTCCATGCCGATCTCGTCTCCATAATAGATGCAGGGAACGCCGAAGACGGTGAACAGAAGCACCGTCGCCGCTTTGACGCGCTCTTTCGCAGTGCGGCGGGCGCTTTCGCTCAGTTTTGTATAACTCATTTCATCCTTCGTATAGGCGTGGACGCCGCCCAGCGCCGTCAGGATGCGCGCCGTATCGTGCGTTCCGAGGATATTCATGAGCGAATCGAGAACGGACTTCGGATAATTGTCCCGCAGCATCGCGACCGTCTGACGGAACAACGACGTGTCGCCGCTGAGGATAAATTGGATGATCGCATCCTTGAGCGGGTAATTCATCACGCTGTCCAGCTCCTTGCCCCAAAAATATTTGCGGCGCTTGCTGTATGCGATCTTGTTGGAGGCGTCCTCCCAAACCTCCCCCAACACCACGGCTTCCGGATCGGCCGCTTTGACGGCCAGGCGGATCTTTTCGATAAACTCATCGGGGAGTTCATCCGCCACATCCAGACGAAAGCCGCCCAGCGGATATTTCAGCCAATATCGAATGACCCCGTTTTCGCCCGTTATGTAATCGGCGTACGACGGACATTCTTCATTGACGGCGGGCAGATTATCGATCCCCCACCACGCGCTGTATTTTTCCGGATAATGGATGAAATTATACCACGCATAGTACTTGGAATCTTTGGACTGATAGGCGCCGACGCCCGGGTAGCGGCCGTATTTATTGAAATACAGGCTGTCGTCCCCGGTATGATTGAATACGCCGTCGAGCATGATGCGGATGCCGCGCTTGCGGCACTCTTCGACGAGCCGGGCAAACTCCTCTTCCGTACCGAACGTCGGATCGATCTCCATAAAATTGCCCGTATCGTAGCGGTGGTTGGAGAAGGAACGGAAGATCGGGTTCAGATACAAGACGGTGACGTGCAGACTCTGCAGGTAATCGAGTTTTTCGAGGATGCCGCGGATATTGCCGCCGAAAAAGTCGTTGTTGAGGACCTTCCCCTCGGCGTTCATGCGATACTCGGGGGATTCGTACCAGCTTTGGTGCAGCCATTTTTCGGGCGCGACGCTCACTTCGCCGCTGCGGTAAAAGCGGTCGGGGAAGATCTGATACATGATACCGCCCTTCAGCCAGGACGGCGTCCGGAACCCCGTTTCATAGACGAGGATCTGATAGAACGCGGGCGATCCTGCAAATTCCAGGTCGCGCAGCTTTCCGCAGCCCGCTTTTCGCCCGTCGTTGAATTGGAAATAATAGAAATACAGCCCCGGATCCGACAGATTCAAGAGCAATTCCCAGCCGTCCGCAACTTCGTCCATACGCAAATATTGAGCCCCGGACTGTCCGTCCTTTAACAGGACGAACAGACAAGGCTCAGTACTTTTGCCGTATACACGGATCATTACATTTTGGTTTTGCTCAATCCCGCCGGTAACGCTCTTGCAGCGCACGTCTAAGGGATTATAGTAGATATTCATAAAGCGACAAGCGGGTAGATCAGGCTTTCAGCGGTTTCAGATGCCAGATGTTGTCTGCGTACTCTTTGATGCTGCGGTCTGCCGCAAAAATGCCGGCGCTCGCAATGTTGTTGAGCGAGATCTTCGACCAGAGCTTTTTGTCGGTGCGATAGAGTTCTTTGACCTTATTCTGCGTCTGGTGATAAGATTCAAAGTCCGCCATGCACATATACGGGTCGGCGACCGGCGTACCTGTCAGCAGATAATTCGCGATCTCGGAGAAGGATTCGCCGTTGAAGCCGCGCAGCAGCATCTCGACGATCCTGCGGATCAGCGGATTCTGGTTGTATTGCAGGCTCGCGTTGTAGCCTTTCGACCACATCTCCTCCACTTCGTCTGCGCGCAGGCCGAAGATAAAGATGTTGTCCTGCCCGACCATCTCGCTCATCTCGACGTTCGCGCCGTCCAGCGTACCGATCGTGAGCGCGCCGTTGATCATGAACTTCATGTTGCCGGTCCCGCTCGCTTCCTTGCCCGCCAAAGAGATCTGCTCGCTCACTTCCGTAGCGGGGATCATCTTCTCGGCCATCGTGACGTTGTAGTCTTCCATATAGACGACGTTCAGCTTCTCGTGGATCTTCGGATGCTTTTTGATATCTTCGGCGAGATAGCAGATCAGCTTGATGAACTGTTTCGCGCGCAGATAGCCGGGCGCAGCCTTGGCGCCGAAGATGAACGTCTGCGGCTGGATGTCCTTATCCGGGTCATCCAAAAGGTCGGCATACAGCGCGATGATGTTCATCGTATTCAGAAGCTGGCGCTTATATTCGTGCATACGCTTCGCCTGCACGTCAAAGACGCTGTTCGGATCGATCACGACGCCCTCTTTTTTGAAGGCATAATCGGCAAACTGCTTCTTTTTGATCTGCTTGATCTCATTGAGCCGTTTAAGGACGCTCTCGTCGTCGGCAAACTTTTTGAATTTGGACAACTGCATTGCATCTTTGACATACCCGTCGCCGATGCAGTCGTTGAGCAGCCCGCAAAGTTCGGGGTTGGACTGGCACAGCCAGCGGCGATGCGCGATGCCGTTCGTCACGTTCGTGAACTTCTCCGGCCAGATCTGATAGAAGCCGTTGAAGATGCTGTTTTTGATGATATCGCTGTGCAGCGCCGAGACGCCGTTGACTTTATGCGAGCCGATCACGGACAAATTCGCCATGCGGACCTGCCCGTTCGAAATGACGGACATCCGCTCAATGAATTGATGCTGGCCGGGGAATCTCGCCCACAGGTCGTTGCAGAACCGGCGATTGATCTCTTTCAGGATCATATGGATGCGGGGAAGGCGCCTTGCGATCAGGTCCTCCTGCCAGGTCTCCAAAGCCTCCGCCATGACCGTGTGGTTGGTGTATGCGAAAGTCGACGTGACGATATTCCACGCGTCGTCCCAGGTAAATCCGTTTTCATCCATCAAAAGGCGCATCAGCTCCGGGATCGCGAGAGCGGGATGCGTATCGTTGATATGGATCGCCGCCTGCTGCGGGAGCAAGCTGAGCGGCCCGTAGCGATGTTTATGATCGTTGATGATGTTCTGCAAGGATGCAGAAACGAGGAAATATTGCTGCTTCAAGCGCAGCGATTTGCCTTCATAGTGATCGTCCGCAGGATATAAGACTTTGGAGATGACCTCCGCTTCGTTTTCTTCCTGCATACAGCGCAGATAGTCGCCCTGGGAAAAGAGCTTCATATCGAAGTGCGATATGTTGCGCGCTCTCCAAAGGCGGAGAACGGAAACGGCTTCACTGTCCTTGCCCGAGATCATCATATCATAGGCGACAGCTTCGACCTCTTTGTAACCGCCGTAGGTCACTTTCAAGCCGTTTTCCGTCCAATCCTCCTTGACCCAACCGTCGAATTTGACGGTGCAGGACTTATCGCTGCGCTGCGTTAGCCAGACTTCGCCGCCCGGAAGCCAGATATCCGGCAATTCCGTCTGCCAACCGTCGACGATCTTCTGCTTGAACAAACCGTAATCATAACGAATGGAGTAGCCCATTGCCGGGTAGTTCCCGGTCGCGAGCGCATCCATAAAACAAGCCGCAAGCCTCCCCAATCCCCCGTTGCCGAGACCGGCATCCGGTTCCTGCTCATACAGATCGTCCAGCGTGAGATTGAAGTATTTGAGCGCCTTGCTGTATGCGTCGCCGAGGCCGAGGTTGTAAATATTATTTTTGAGTGATCTACCGAGCAAAAACTCCATGCACAGATAATAGACGCGCTTGCCTTTTTTGCTCTTCATTACCTTATGGAACTGCTGCCGCTTTTCGAGGAGAATGTCTCGTACGCTCATGACGACGGCTTTGTAGATCTGATCCGTGGTCGCCTCCTTCGGCGAGACGCCGAAATAACGCGATAATTTGCCCTGGATCAGTGCCTGCACTTCTTTTTCGGTAATGCTTTTCGTACTGCTCATGTCCTACTCCTACCGTTAAAAATTATTTCAACATTTCCCCATACACTTTTTCGTACTCTCTCGCGGAGCGCTGCCAGCTGAAATCGACGGACATAACGCGCCGCATCAATTCCGGCCAAAAATCT
>CALWCR010000150.1 GCA_944376445.1 uncultured Clostridia bacterium
GGTGGATATAGCCGTTGAAGCGGTAGACTTTGCGCAGGCGGACGATGGTATCGAGCATCTTTTCCATCGTCGCGTCGGGCGAGCCTTCCACGGCGGAGGAGAGGAAGAGCCCTTCGATATAATTGCGCTTGTAGAACGCCATCACCAGCTCGCAGATCTCGTCCGGGGTGGCGGCGGCGCGCTCGACGTCCGCCTCGGCTCGGTTGGGGCAGTAGAGGCAGTTGTACGAGCAGCGGTTGCTTTGAAGTATCTTCAAAAGGGAAATGCAGCGCCCGTCCGGGGTGAAGGAATGGCAGATCCCTTCGGGCGCGGCGTTGCCCGTGCCGCCGCGCGCGTTCTTGCGCGCGGAGCCCGAAGAGGAACAGGACACGTCGTATTTGGCGCTTTCGGTGAGGATCTTCAGCCTGTGTGCGTCTATCACGTCTTTCTCCTTCGCGCAAAAAATGAGGCGCTTTTTTATTTTGGTATATACAGTATATCCCTTTCCGCCGCAAAAGTCAAACATTTGTTCGTATTTTATTGCCGCCAATTTTTGCTTTTTCACTTGTTTTTCATGCAACGATAGTGGTATAATAATATACGGGATCTATAATAAAGAAACCGAATAGGTATATTTTTTCTTCGGAGGAAGAGAGATGAAAGTTCTGATCGTGGACGATGAAGAAATGATCCGCAACGTCTTGAAAGAGTATGTGGAATTTGAAGGCAACGAGGCGTTTGAGGCGGCAGATGGCATCCAGGCGGTCAAAATGTGCAAGGAAAACGATTACGACATCATCCTGATGGACGTCATGATGCCCGCCCTGGACGGGTTCTCCGCCGTCAAGGAGATCCATAAGAACAAGGACATCCCCGTCATCATGCTCTCTGCGCGCGGGGAGGAATACGACAAGCTCTTCGGCTTTGAAGTGGGGGCGGACGACTATGTGACCAAGCCCTTCTCGCCCAAGGAGGTCATGGCGCGCATCGCCGCCGTCACCAAGCGGCACAAGGCGGGCGCCGCCGCGCGCGAGGTCCTCAAATTTGAAGGGCTGGAGATCGACATGAAGGGGCGCAACGTCTATGTGGACGGCGAAAAGCTGGAACTGACCCCGAAAGAGTACGAGCTCCTGTTTTATCTGGTGCGCAACAACGGCATCGCCCTTTCCCGCGAAAAGCTGCTCTCCGACGTGTGGGGGTTTGATTTTTACGGGGACGACAGGACGGTGGACACCCATATCAAGATGCTGCGCGGCAGCCTCAAAGAATACAGGAAATTCATCGTCACGCTGCGGGGGATGGGATATAAGTTTGAAGCATGAAGGGGAAACGGTTTCGCAGTATCAACTTCATATTGTGGATGAGTTTCCTGGCGTTTGCCGCCTTTATCCTGCTGCTTACATGGGTCTTTCAGACGGTGCTTTTGCGGCGGTTTTTTACCGAAGAAGTGAAAAACGATCTGCAGAGCATCGGCGGGGACGTATACAGGAACCTCGCGCTGCTGCGGGGCGCGGGCGGGGAGGCGGAGGCGATCGACGCCTATATCGCCCTCGCCCAGTACGATAACCCGTCCGTCAACATCTATGTATTGGACGAAGACGGCGCCTGCCTCTTTCCTTCCAAGCTGGAAGAGGGGGAGGCGTTCGGCATCGACGGGGTGGACGAAGAGGTGTTCGGCCTCATCCTCGGGCAGCTTCGCAAGGCGGGTACGGACAGCGGCGTCATCGTGCGCATCGACGACGGCAATTATGTCTATTCCGCCCGCTTCATGCGCGCGGACGCGCAGGCAAAAGACCATTACCTCTACATCAACTATTCGACGGAGCTGTCGAACAGCGCCTTTTCCATCATGCAGAAGGAGCTCGTCATCGTGGCGGTGACGGTCGTGTTCGTCGCCCTCATCATCTCCGCCCTTCTCTCCATGGAGCTTACCCGCCCCATCGCCCGCTTTACGCGTGCGGCGCGGCGGATGGCAAAGGGGGATTTTTCCGTCGACTTCAAGGGCAATTATACCTATGCGGAGATGGACGACCTCGCGGAGACGCTCGATTATGCGAAGGAGGAGATCGGCAAGAGCGACGAATTGCAGCGGGAAGTGCTCGCCAACGTCACGCACGACCTCAAGACCCCGCTCACCATGATCAAGGCTTACGCTTCCATGATACAGGAGATCTCGGGCGCGGACCCCGAAAAGCGCGCCAAGCATACCCAGGTCATCATCGACGAGTCGGACAGGCTCACTTCGCTCGTCAACGACATCCTCAACCTTTCCAAGATCCGTTCGGGCATGGATACCCTGAAATTGCAGACGTTCGACCTTTCCGAGTTCATTCATACCGTGCTCGAACGCTTCGGCTACCTCTCCGAAAAGCTGGGGTATACCCTCGAGAGGGACATCGACGACGAACTGTATACCGAAGCGGACATGGAAAAGATCGAACAGGTCGTCTATAATCTCGTGGGCAACGCCGCCAACTATACGGGGGACGACAAGAAGATCTGCGTCCGCCTCAAAAAAGAGGAGGGGGGCAAGATCCGCTTTTCGGTCACCGATACGGGCAAGGGGATCCCGCCCGAGGAGATCGGCACCGTCTGGGACAGGTATTATACCGCGGGCGAAACGCATAAGCGCCCCATCAAGGGGACGGGGCTGGGGCTTTCCATCGTCAAGACCATCCTTTTGAAACACGGCTTCGATTTCGGCGTCGAGAGCGAAGTGGGCAAGGGTTCCACCTTTTACGTCCTCTTCCCCGAAAAATAAAAACGCGCGCCGCTTTGCAAAGGCGGGCGCCGCACAAGCATTTATGTCTTACGGATATGCGCGGAGGGCGCGGGCTGAAAAGCCCGCGCCCTCCGCGCATATCTTTTGTACCGTCACATGATCGGATCTAATGCCGTCGGCTGCGTATATGCCGCCGTATGGACGGATCCGGTGCCGCCGCATGGCTGCATTCGCGCCGCCTGCGGTCGGGCGCTTTATTCGAGGGTCGGCTGCCTGCGCAGGATAAGGTAACAGCCCGAGAGCAGGAGCGCCGCCGTCGCGACCAGCACGATGACGAGGGTGACGAGCACGGACGGGGTCGCTTTATAGAGAATATCCGGGTCGATATAACCCGCGTACAGCCCGTCTTCGCCCTCATATTCGGCATAAACGTACCCGTTCTCGTCCTTGCGGCCGTCATAGACTTTCAGTTCTTCGCGGCTTTCCAGTACGATCCCTTTGTTCGCGTCCGTGGTGAGGAAGAGTTCCGCCCGTTCGTGCCTGTCGATGCGGGCAAAGCGGTATTCTTCGGAGCCCGCACCTCCCGCGGGGGCGTAGTGCAATACGAAACTTGCGGGGATATAGCCGTAGACCTCCCTTTCGCCGATGAGGGTGCGCACGAAATAATAATCCGCGTCGAGGGAGGCGTGGCGGACGGACGCCAGGATGGTGAGGGAGGCGGAGCGCGCCGCTTCTTCAAACCTTCCGAAATCGGTATAGCTGCCGTTTTCGCCCAGCCGCATGACGGGGTAGCGGTAGATGCCGACCGCGCTCACGGTATAACCCGTATCGTATGCGGGCTCGAAGGTGTATTCGTCCGCCGCTGCGGCGGCGTTCCTGCCGCCGAGGATGAGTTTGACCTCGTAAAAGCGGCGGATGTTCACTTCGCCTTCGGGAACTTGTTCATAGAAGGCGACGATGGGCCCGTTCGGCGTTTGGGCGAGCATGACGCCCGTCCTTTCCCGCGTCTCGCGCGCGTAGCCGTGATAGGGGAGGGGACCGTCTTCGGTCAGCTCGTCGGGCGCCAGGGAGACGCTCACCGCGCCCGGCTGTACGGTGATGAGGGAAAGCGTCTGCGCGCCGTCTTCCGCAGGGAGGGCGTTGAGCGCGTCGTATGCCCCGCCCCCGTCGAGCGCGTCGAGGGAGGCGATGCCGAGCGCGTCGCTCTCTGCGGCGAAGCCGTCGGAGAGGAAGTACGCTTTGCCGCTTTCAAAATCGAAGGCGAAGGAGCGGATGGGGGCGCTGCCCTCGTAGCGCACGAGGGGGGTGACGTCCTCCGAGGAGAGGAGCGCCGCGCCGTATCCGTCTGCCGCCAGTTTATAGACCGCGTCGTTTGCGAGGGC
>CALWCR010000151.1 GCA_944376445.1 uncultured Clostridia bacterium
GTCACGACGCCGTCGGCCTTATCGCCGTCCCGCCCTGCGGGATACGCGCTGACCTGCACGCCGTTACCGACGCGTTCATAGAGGATGCCGCTCGCGGCGTCTGCAAAATATTTTTCGTTATCGGCAATGGCAAAGGCGGTCACGTTCTTCAAACCGCTGTATGCCCCTTCGCCGATACCCGAATACAGGAGCTGTTCGTCCTTTTCGCCCTCGCCGGGGTCGACGGGCCTCGTCGCCGTGTACGAACTCACGATGCCCGAAGGGATGGTCAGAACGCCGTTTTCACCCGTCAAAGCGGTGTTGGCGAAGGCATAATTGCCGACGATCTCGATCAGAGGATAATTGACGGCGGAAACGGCGGATGCGACAAACGCGCGCGCGCCGATCTTCGTCACCTTCGGCATATCCGCCGTCTGCAGCTTCGCGCAGCCGTAGAAGGCCTCGTCTCCCGCTTGGGTCAGCGCGGGGAAGGACCCCATCGCCAGCGCGGCGCAGTTTTTGAACGCCGCATCCCCTGCCGTCTGCAGCGCGGAAAGATCCAGCTCCCGCAAAGAGACGCAGTTTTCAAAGGCGCCGTCGCCCGCGGAAAGGGGCTGCAAAGCGAGCGTTTGCAAGGAAGCGCAGCCGCGGAACACGCCGCTGCCGACATCGATGGAACGCATACCCGAAGGCAGGACGACTTCGCTCAAAAGCGCCTGTTCGGCAAACGTTTCCGTGCCGAGAGCGCTGCTGCCATCTCCGAACGTCACCTTTTCCAGCGCGCCGCCGTAGGCAAACACGCCGCTGCCGAGCTCGGTGACCGCACCGAGACGCACTTCGCTCAGATACGGGCAAAGCGCAAAGGCGTTGCTGCCGATGGTATGCACCGCGGTGCCGCTGAGGTCGACTTCGGAAAGCTCCGTATAGAGGAAGGCTTCCGCGCCGATCTCGGTGATGCTGCTGCCGAACGTCACCCGTTCGACCATCGAATTGGAGAAAGCCGCTTCGGGGATGACGCCCGCAAACGCGGACAGATCGACGGAAGTGAGGTCATCGCACCAGGAGAACGCGCCCTTGCCGATGCTCGTGACGTTTGCGGGGATGACGAGCGAGCGGATACCCGTGCCCGAGAAGGCATAGGCGCCGATCGAACGGAGCGCCGACCCTGCAAAGGTGACGGTGCGCAGGCTCTCGATCCCCGAGAAGGCATTCGCGGCGATAGTCTCGACTTGAGCGGGCACTTCAAAGGAAGTGATGCCGCTGCCGAACACTTTGACGATCTCCGTCTTGCTTTCGTCGCTGTACAGGATATTCGCATTGCCCTGCTGACCGACGACAAAACTGTCACTGCCGACGCCGAACTGGATGGTGTCGATGCTGCACCCGCCGAAGGGGGATACCGAATTCGGATAGGTGATGGACGACAGGTCCGAAGGCGTCACGTCGGTATAGATGAGCTTATGCAGCTTTGCGCAATCCAGGAACATATCGTCGCTGACGGCGGTAAAGCGGCTGAGCGTAACCGACTTTAAGTTGGTGCATTTGTTGAAAGCGCCCTGCCCCGCCACGCGAAGCTCCGTGATGTCCAGCTCTTCCAGCGACGTGCAGCCCGCAAACGTCTGCGTGCCGATCGTCGTCATGTTGGCGGGAATACGCTTGAAGTAATTCCCCTGCGGCGCAGGCTGTCCGTCCACCGCTTCGGGAAGGGAGAGGATCTCGACGTCTTCCGCCGTCAGATCGCCTTCCAGATAGAGGGCGACGTTGTTGATGTATTTAAGGGAAGTACAATTTTCAAAACAATTGTCGCCGAAGGTGATGGAGCGGGAATGCAGATCGATGCGCTCGAGGTTCGGGCAGCCGTAGAAGGCATAGCGGAACACATATTCGACCGTATCGGGCAGGATGACGCGCTTGAGCGCCTTCATGTTGGAGAAGGCAAAAGACTGTATCACGCTGCAAGGCGCGGAGATCTCCAGTTCGGTGATATTGGTGTTGTTCTGGAAAGCGTCTTCGTAGATGGTGTAGATGTTGAGGCTCTTGGGGATGGTCACTTTGCCGCCCGCGCCGTGGTACTCCATGAGCGTGCCGTTATTGACCACAAATTCGGGCCCGACGGAGAGGGTCGTGGAGACGGCGTACAGGCTGGGCCTGCCGTTGACGTACAGCGTACCCGTGATGACCGCGGTGCCCTCAGCAAGCGTGCGCACATAGCCCGTTTCGGCATTGACCGTAGCGATCGAGGGCGAGGAGGACTGCCAGACGATGTTGAGCTCCGCCGTAGAATACCACGGCTCCGCGATCGCCTTCAGGCGGAACGCCTTGTTCGGATGCACTTCCACCGTCGCGTTCGTCGGGTCGACGAGATTGTTTTCCGTATTCTCGATCAGATCGAGCTCCAGCCGCGTGATGCCGGGCGCGGCGATGTCGCTCTCTTTGACCGTCACAAGGATGGCGTCCGAAACTTCGGCAGATTCGTCTTTGCCCGCATAAACGCGCACGACGGCGCTGCCCGGGCTGACGCCGAAGATCTCGCCGTTTTCGACGCGCACGATGCTCTCGTCGAAGGAATGCCAGTACAGATTCGCCGAAGCGGTGTCGGCGGGCTCCACCTGCATTTCCAGGGTGAGCGCCTCGTTGACGCCGATGGTCACTTCTTTGGAATAATCGGGATCGTCGGCGTCCGTACCCGTCACGATCTCAACCGAGTCGGGATAAGTCACCGCGTCGCCGAGCGGTTTGAAACTGCTCACGCGGTATGCCCGCGCGTTCAGGGCGTAGTCGTCGACCTGGATATAAAGGTCAACGTCTTTATCGTAATAATCCGTGATGTCGAGAGAGACGGTCGTGACGGAATTGCGCTCGCTGTATACGGGCGTCATCATCGTCTCGAGCATTTGCAGCGACATCGTGGTGTAATCGGCAAAGCACAGCGCGATGGACTGCGCATAGTGATTGTCGTATACGTCCACGTCGAGATAGACGTTATAGCGGATATTTTCGTTCTCGTCGCGGTACTGTTCGTAACGAACTCTGTAATCGACGATCTCGGGCGCTTCGGTATCGACATAAAATTCAAAGTCGAAGGTATTGCCGCCGTTGTCGTTCGTATTCTCGCGCCCGCTCACAAGCGTCGCCATCTCCCCTTCCATATGGACAAGGTAGCGGCGGTTGTTTTCAAGCCCAAGTTCCGCAGCGTTGAAATCCAGTTCCACGAAGGAGGCGTAAGCGGAAGAAGAGCCGCCCGTATACGTCTTGCGCAGGATATGCTGCGTCTTTTCAAAGACGACCTCGCCCGATGCCGCGTCCGTGATCGTGACGTGCATCTCTTTGGCGCCGCGCAAAAGCCCCGCGTATACGCCGCTGAGCTGGCTGACCGTGTGGCGCGTCTCAGAATCGTAAATGGAGATCGCCGCCTTGTCCGAGGTGGAATAGATCTGCCTTACGTCCGCATCCTGCGGGTACAAGTACGTTCCGAGCGGGATGACGTACTGCTCGTTCCAGTACGAACCGACGGGCACGGTCGGATAAATCGCCGCTTCCAGCTTCTCGTCGTCGGGCACGCTGTCATCCGCGAGGGAGGCTTCCACTTCGTATTCGGAAACGTCGAACATGGGCGCCGCGTACCAGTCGCCGCAAAAACCGAGCCAAGGGATATTGAGGTCGACTTCGCTGCCGTCCCCCGTCGTATCTTCGAGGGTGACAAAGCCTTCCACATACATACCGTTCTCAAAATTGTCGCGGATGTAGTCGATCGCGTCGTCGTGCAGACGGATGGTGACGCTGATGAGCACGTCCGCCCCCGCCGCGAGGGTGATCTCTTTGCCCGACTCTTTGCCGTCCACCTTGAAGGTGATATCCGCCATGTCGTCGAGCATATATGCGCGCTCCGCGACGGTCAGCCCGTCCGAAGACACCGTCTCGGTCATCGTCTGGGTGCCGAGCGTGTAGGTGCGCGCCTTGTCGGATACGTTTTTGGCGTGGAATTCAAGGTTGTAGACCCCTTTCATGTCGGGATCGTCGCCCACTTCGATCTTGGCTTTATCCATCCCTTCGGAATAGAGATACGCCTTGGTCGTGACCGCCTTTTCCACGTCCGCCAGGCCTGCGCCCTGCTTGCGCGGGGAATACGGCCTGTTGTATTCGTCTTTTGCGATGGTCGCCGTGCTCATGACGAGGAAATTCGCCATCGCGACCGAATCTTGGTTGATATTGCCTTCCTTATATTGGAACACGCTCTCGTTCTGACGCACATAGGAGAGCATGAGGCTCATGACGCCCGCCATGTTGGGCGCAGCCATCGAAGTGCCGCTGTATTCCGCCCAGCCGTTGGCGACGGAAGAGGTGATCTCGCCGCCGTGCGCGGAAATTTCGGGCTTGAGGCTCAATTCGGGCGTAGGGCCCCAGCTCGAAAAGTCGGACATGAACGGGCCCGCCTTCTGCGAAGCGCTGATATACATCGTGCCCTTGTCCGCCGCGCGCAGGATGTCGCCCGCGTCCATCGTGATCGAACAGGTCGGGATGGGGTCGCTCAGGTTGCCGAGGCTCATGCGGATGATGCCGGAAACGTTGTTATAGATCACGCAGCCGATCGCACCGCGCTGTTTGGCGACGCGCACCTTCTCTTCAAAGTTGACGTTGCCGCCGCGGCGCACGACCGCGATCTTGCCGCGCACATCGATGTTGCGCGTATAGTTGACGGAAAGGCCATACCCGGGTACGACCTGATATTCCACTTCCATGACCCCGTTCTTGACTTTGTCGGGGTTGTTTTTCATGATCTCTTCGACGAAATCTTTTTCGTTGCCGTTGCCGTCGCTCGCTTCGGTGAAGTAGAGGAACTTATCCTCGCCGTTTGCCACGACTTTGATATAGCTCGCCTGCTGGCCGTTGATACTGGCAACGCTCAGCGCCTCGGGATAGGTGGACGGAGAGCCGACCGTGGCGGAATCGGGGTTTTCGGTAAGGTTGGTACCGTAAGCGCCGCCGTAATGAGCGCTGTAATCGTTGCTCGCCGCGACGACGAGGGAGATGCCCGCCTTGCGCACGTTGGTGTATACCGTCTGCATATGCTCGTTATCCCCCGTGGAAAAACCCGCAGAGGAACCGAGGCTCATGTTGATGACGTCGACGCCGAGCTTGACGCAGTCTTCGAGCGCGGCAAGGATGTCCAGTTCGTCCGCCCCGCCGACGGTGCCGTTCTCCTCTTCGTCGGAGAAGACTTTGCAGATGACGAGCTGCGCTTCGGGCGCGACGCCGCGAAATTCCATCGGCTGTCCGTTCTTGTCGAGGATCTCGTTGCCGTCCTGGTCTTTGATGTAGGCGGGTTCGCCGTTCTCGTCCAGATAAGGAGAGCCCGCGATGATGCCCGCGACGTGCGTGCCGTGCGAAGAATAGGACGGGTAGACGTCCGCATGCTTGTCGGCATAGTCGTAAGCGAAGGGCACTTTTTCGTTTATGTATACGTCGTCCACCGTCACCGTGGGGTCGATGGAGAGGACGCCTTCGTTTTTGGAACCTTCAAAGACGAGCCTTTGCACGTCTTCCTTCGTCATGAGAAGGTCCTCATTTTCAGGCATCGTCTGGAAAACTTCGTGACTGGAATCAAGGCCGGTATCGAGGATGGCGGCGACCATGCCCGCGCCGTCGTACTCCGCCGCGGCGCCGTCCACCTTATAAATGCCCGTGCCCCAGACGTTTGCCTCGTTCTCGACGGGAATATCTTTCGGCGCATAATAATGCTCGGAAATATCCACGCTCTTCACGCCGTCGATGGAGGCGATGTCCTCGGCATATTTGACGTCCGTCTTGATGGCGACCGCGTTCGTGAGCAGGGTATAGCCGTATTTATAGGTGAACGGGATCCCCTCTGCGCGAAGGTCGGTCAGAAAATCGGACTGGGCGTTTCTCAGGCGCTTTTCCGCGCGCTTGCCGCGCGCCGACGAAGTGTATTCGGCAACCGAAGCGCTGCCGCGGCTTTCGGAAAGGGACTCCCCTTCCAAAGACACGATGAGCCAATGCTCGCCCGAAACTTCCTCCGCGATATGGACGATGGACTCGTCAAAGGCGGAAGACGTGTCGGCAAGTTTCATCGAGTCGTCTTCTTCCAGCTTCAAACCCTGCGACGCGCTCGCCGTCGGGCGGGCCGCAGACGAGCCCTCGGGCAAAAATGCGGCGACCAGAACGGAAGCGCACATGATGAGCGCAAGGCCGAGCGCCATGATCTTATACTTGATACGATACATAAATCCTCTTTATAAAGCTCTTACTCTTTTGCGCGCATTACCGGCGCGCTTCGTCATACAGATGGCAGGCGACGAAATGTCCCGGTTCGTATTCACGGAAAACGGGCGCCTCTTTGGAACAGATCGCCATACATTTCTCGCAGCGGGTGTGGAATTTACAGCCCGAAGGCGGATTCGCGGGGGACGGGATATCCCCTTTTAAGATGATGCGGTTCATCTTGTAATCGGGGTCGGGCACGGGAACGGCGGAGAACAGCGCCTCCGTGTACGGATGGAGAGGGCGCTCGAAGATGTCCTTCGTCTTCGCGTATTCCATCATGCTCCCCAGATACATGACGCCGACTTCGTCGGAAATGTGCTCGACGACGGAAAGGTCGTGCGAGATGAAGATATATGCCAGTCCGTCCTTCTTTTGCAGATCTTTCAAAAGGTTGATGATCTGCGCCTGGATGGACACGTCGAGCGCGGAGACGGGCTCGTCGCAGATGATGAGTTTGGGCTTGAGCGCGATGGAACGCGCGATACAGATACGCTGACGCTGCCCGCCCGAAATTCATGCGGATAGCGCTCGAAATACTGCGGCTGCAGGCCGCACTTTTTCATGATCTCAAAGATGTATTCTTTATACTGTTCCTTGGGCACGATGTTGTGCTGGCGCACCGCTTCGCCGATGATCTCCCCTACCGTGAGGCGGGGCGAGAGGCTGGAATAGGGATCTTGAAAGATCATCTGGATCTGCGGGCGGATCTTGCGCAGCTTGCGCGGCTTCATCTTGCCGAGATCCATCCCGTTGAAGATGACGTCGCCCGACGTCACCGAATGCAGGCGCAGGATGGTCCTGCCCATCGTCGTCTTGCCGCAGCCCGACTCTCCGACGATGCCGACCGTCCGGCCTGCGCGCACGTTGAAGGAAATATCGTCCACGGCGCGGACATACTGCAGCTTTTGCCCGATGATGCCCGTGCGCACGGGGAAATATTTTTTCAGATGTTCTACGCGAAGGAGCACCTCTTCTTCGGGCGCCGCCGCGGCGTTTGCCTGTACGTTTTCGCTCATTGTTTTCCCTCCGCCTTTGCCGCGCCCTCATATAGATAGCACGCGACGCCGTGGGTCGGCGTCACCCAGACAAAACCGGGATATTCGCCCTTGCATTTTTCGCAGCTGCGGTCGCAGCGCTCCCTGAAATAGCAATAATCGGGCATATTGATGGGGTTCGGGACCTGCCCGGGGATGCTGTAGAGTTCGTCGACTTCTTTCCCGACGACGGGCTTGCTCTTTTGCAGGCCGATCGTGTACGGATGCAGCGGGTTTTTGAAGATCTCGCGCACGGTGCCGCTTTCGACCACTTTCCCCGCATACATGACGTAGACATAGTCCGCCATTTCGGCGATGACGCCGAGGTCGTGCGTGATGAGCATGATGGAGCCGCCCATCTTTTTGCGCACGTCGCGCAGAAGGTCGAGGATCTGCGCCTGGATGGTGACGTCGAGCGCGGTCGTCGGCTCGTCCGCAATGATGAGGCGGGGGTTGCAGGCGAGCGCCATGGCGATCATGACCCTCTGCCGCATACCGCCGGAAATTTCGTGCGGATAAGACTTATACACCCGTTCGGGCATGGCGATGCCGACGAGCCCGAGCATTTCCATGCTGCGCCGCTTTGCCTCCGCCTTGTTCGCGCCCGGGATATGCAAGAGGGTGACCTCGTCCAGCTGGTTGCCGACGGTAAAAACGGGGTTGAGCGAAGTCATCGGCTCCTGGAAGATCATGGCGATCTGCCTGCCGCGGATCCTCGACATTTCCCCGAGGGGCATCTTGGCGATGTCGAACACCTTTTCCGTCATCTCGTACATGAGCGCGCCGGAAGCGTCCCTCTTCTGCACGGGGACCATGACGATGTTCCCCGCTTTGTCGCGAAGGGGCGCGCCGTGCTTGTCCTTCGCCGCCTCCATGACGGGCTTTTCGCCGCCGTTGCCGTCCGGTTCGGTGACATAGACGGGAATGGGCTTGCCGTCTTCGCCCTTTTTATATTCTTTGGAACGGAAGCGTATCTCCCCTTCCACGATCTGCCCCTGCGGCGCCTGCACGAGGCGCATGAGCGAGAGGCTCGTGACCGATTTGCCGCAGCCCGACTCGCCGACGATGCCGACGACCGAACCCTGCGGGATATTGAAAGAAACGCCGTTGACCGCGCGCGCGATGCCCGCGTCGGTAAAGAAATAAGTGTGCAGATTTTCAAATTCGACGATGTTGTTCTCGTCCTTCATCTGCGTCGTGTATTCCGATTCGTCCGCGCGGCGGTGCTTGTTCTTTTCCAGCTCTCGGAGGATGCGTTTGTTTTCCTTGGCGATGTCGCGCGACTCGCGTTTGGAAAGATAATGCGCTTTTTTATCCGTCTGCGCCTTTTTCTTTTCTTCCGCCATGCACGGTCACCTCTTCATTTTCGGGTCGAATGCGTCGCGCAAACCGTCGCCGACAAAGTTGAACGCGAGCACCGCCAACACGATGCAGATACCGACGGGCACCCATTGGTTGGGATACTGCCCCCAATAGGAAACCTCGCTCGTGAGCACGTTGATCATATTCCCCCACGTCGCATAGTCCTGCGGCACGCCGAGGCCGAGATAGCCGAGCGTCGCTTCCGTGAGGATGATGCTGCCGAGACCGAGCGTCATAGAGACGATGAGCTGCGGCAAGACGTTGGGCAGAAGATGTTTGAACAGCTTGCGCCACAGGCTGAGGCCCGTCGCTTCCGCCGCCATCATGTACTCCTGTTCGCGAAGGTAAAGGATCTGGCCGCGCACCATGCGAGCGACCCCCGCCCACCCGATCAAGGTGAGCATCGCCATCATGATATATAGCTTTGACATTGCCTGCACGTCGTTCGCATCCAGCATATAGCTGATAATGAGCATGAGCGGCAATGTCGGTATACAGTTGAAGACGTCGACGATACGCATGATGATCATGTCGACCCACTTCCCGAAATATCCCGCCAAACCTCCGAGCAGCACGCCGAGAAGGGTCTCCAATATGACGACGACAAAACCGAGGGTCAGTGAGATCCGCCCGCCGTACATGAGGCGGGAAAAGACGTCGTAGCCCGTCTTGTCGGTGCCGAGGATGTGGTCCGCGCTCGGGAGCGCGTCTTTATTGATCTCGTTCTGTGTGGCGGTATATTCGTAGGCGATCTGCTTTTCGCCGTCCGCGTCTACATACTCGAAGGGCATATTGAGCTCGACGATCTTGCCGGGGCGGGTGTCCATTTCGTCCTGCCCGTACACGAAAGGCGTCACATACTCCAGAAGCGGGCCCAAAAACGAGAAGATAAAGAGGAATATGAGGGTCGCCAGGCCGAACACGGAGAGTTTGGAGCGGAAAAACCGCTTGGCAACGACCGCGCCCGGCGAAAGGAGCTTGACCCTGTCTTCGAGATGTTCGGGCTCGTCCTGCGCTTCGCGCGCGGCGATCGCCGTCTCCGCCATCTGTTCGGCGTCGGCATTGACGGGCCGCCCCGTCGCCTGTTCGGGCGAGAGATTTTCAAATTCTTCGTTGAGGACGACCTCATCCGCAGATTCTTTCTTATGATCTTTCATGAACAGAGGTCTCCTTTTACTTGGTGATCTTCACGCGCGGGTCGACGACCGCATACATCAGGTCCGCGAGCAACGTACCGATGACGGTGAGGATGGCAAGGAACATATTATACCCCATGATAAAGGGAATATCGCCCGCCTTCAACGCGTCATACGCTTTGAGCCCGATACCGGGGATGGAGAACATCTGCTCGGTGATCATCGCGCCGCTGAAAAGCCCGGGGAGGGTGCCCGCGAGCAACGTGACGAGCGGGATGAGGGTATTGCGGAAGGCGTGCTTGTAGATGACCGTTCGCTCGCCGAGCCCCTTGGCGCGCGCCGTGCGGATATAGTCGGTATTGAGCACTTCCAGCGTATTCGTGCGGGTATAGCGCATGAGCGAACCTACGGAGAGGAACACCATGATGGTGACGGGCAGAACGAGGTGCCATACCTTATCCCAAAAGCGCGTCCAGCCGGATGCGTCTACGGGCAGCGAACTTGTCAGCCCGTTGACGGGGAACCAGCCGAGGTGCACGGAGAAGAGCTGGATGCAGATGGCGGCGAAGAAGAAGGTGGGCAGCGCCGTACCGATCATGGAAAGGACGCTCGCCGTATAGTCCACTACCCCGTACTGCTTGGTCGCAGCTTTCACCCCGAGCGGGATCGCGATGAGAAATTGCAGGATAAGCGCCGCGAAGGCGATGGCAAAGGATGTGCCCATGTTTTCGGCGATGATGGTGCCGACTTTATCCTGGTATTTGAAGGAATTGCCGAGGTCGCCCTGCATGACGCCGCCGATCCATTTGAGGTACCCCGTGACGATACCTTTAAAGGAACGGTCGGACAGGCCGTACAATTCCAACAGGCGATTAAATTCCGCCTCGCTCATCTTGCCGTCCAATACGAGCGAAAGGAACTGGTTCGTGACGAAGTCGACCGGCATCATGCGCACGAGCGAATAGATGATGATCGACACGCCGAACAAGATCACGACGGCAAGAAGCAGACGTTTGACGATGTATTTAACCATGTTTACTCCCCAAAGGTTTGCAAAGTGTGTTTGTTGCTTAACCGAGTCAAAGTAAAAGGGACCCGCCCTGAAAGGCGACTTTTTCGCGTCTTGCGGCTCATCCTCATTGCAATACCGCAGTGGGTATTGCCGCTTCGCCGCCGCGATCCATCGCAAAATGCGCTCTTTCAGGGTGCGAAGCAATCGAAAGCGGGTAGATCGCCGCAGATGCAAGGCAAAGCCCGCGGGCAATACAGCGACGTATTGGCAAGGGATTTAACGCAGCAGATGTGGTGAGATCCCCGCTTCCGATCGGGTTCGCTTTATTTTGACTTGGTTAAATTAGTTTACGTAGCCGATCTCCCAGACCTTGGAGAAGAGCCCGTCGTTGGAAGTGGGGTTGGGATTGAGAGTGTCTCCGTCGATCTTCGTGTTGTTATAGACGTTGAGGTCGTTCCTCTGATAGGTCGGCATTTCCACCGCGAGCTCCATCACCAGATCGAGCGCCTTGGCATAGATGTCCGCGCGGGTCGCTTCGGCGATGACCGAACGCGCCTGGTCGATAAGGTCGGAAAGCTCGTTGATGAGCTGATTTTCATAGGAGTAGTTTGCAGGTTCCGCCTTGATCTCGCGGTAGCCCCAGTTGAGGGTGCTGCCCGCCTGCGAATCTTTATGGTAGACCTGATACATATCGGGGTCGATGGTGCTCGACCACGCAGCCGCCCAGACGGAGAGCTCGCCCTTGCTCAGTTTGTTGAGCGCGAAGGCGTCAGTCTTGACGTCGATCTCAAAGCCGATGCTCTCCAAAACGGTCTCTGCGCGCTTGAACATCGTCCATGCGGGGTGGTCCTGCGATTCGCCCGCCACCGTGAAGGTGATCTTTTCGAGCTTCTGTCCGTTCGGCCCGCTCAATACCCTGCCGCCGTTCACTTCGTAGCCGTGGCTATGCAACATAGTGAGGATATCTGCGCCGCTTTCATCATACTTATAGTCGAGCGCTTCGCCCTTGGTCGTGCCCGCGGAATACTGCCCAGACGCGCCCGTATAAGAAGCGGTGCCCGTATACTCCATTTGTGCCGCTTCGCCCTTCGGATATGCCCAGGATTCTTTGGACATCGGGCGGTAGATGAGTTCGCAGGTGCCGTTCGCATAATAGTCCATCACAAGGTCTGTATTCATCGCCTTGATGATGGCGCGGCGCATCCAGACGTCGCGGACCTTGCCCGCGTTGATGCCGACATAGCCGTAACCGTTGGTCCTGATATTCTTGAAACTGAGATTTTTCAGCGTGTTCAGACGGTCGATGTTGTCCGCCGTCGCGTTGGGGGTGCCGACGTCGATCTCGCCCATCGCGAGGGAATCGAGCAGGAAGTTGGCGTTGACGATGGTATACTGCAGATACTTGATCTTGGCGTTCTGGATCTCGCCGCCCACGACGCCGTCGACGGTATCAAAGTACGGGTTGCGCTCATAATAGACGCGGTTGTCGCGCATGAAGCGGTTGGCGGCGGGATATTTCTGCCCCGAAGGGAGACCGCCCTCCTGGCTCGCCATGTACGGGCCCGCGCCGACGGGAACGCCGAGGCGCTCCGTCTCTTTGAGCACGTTGTTCATGAAATCGGTGCTGTTAAACACGACGCCGAAGTTGATATCTTCGCCCGCGCGCTCATACGTTTCGAGCGCGGAAGCGGGCGCATAATAATGCTGTGGCGCCACCGTGAAGGCAAAGTTCCAGATCGCCTTCGGGTCGACCTTGTTGATGAGGATGTGCAGAACGTCGTATTCGGCGTCCAGCTTATAAGTGCCTTCACTGTTGGTGAACTCGGTCTCGCGGCTGGTGGTGATGCCGGAGATGGAGCGGATCGCCTCTTCCCCTGCGGAAGCGTCGATCAGTTTGGAGCGCTCGTCCGCCAAAAGCTCGGTAAAGAGGGTGCCTGTGCTGCCGCTGCCGACCACCGCGTTGGCGAGGTTGAGCCAGGAGGTGCGGAATTCGCCCGTATATTCATCCTCATAGCCGACGTTGTATTCGTAGACCATGGCGATGGCAGCCTGCTTTTTCCCCTCTTCGAGGGCGGCGGCGCGCTTTTCCGCTTCGTTCGCCCCGTCAAAGCTCTGCCAGTTTTCGTCGGCATATTCTTCCGCCGAAGCGAGGATGCTGTCTTTGGTATCTTTATTGAGGTCTTCAAAGTCAAAGACGTACACTTCGTAAATGCCGTTGTCGGGATCGGGCTCCGTCACCCCCGTCACCGTCTCGTAAGCGCCCGTATCCTTGTTGATGCGGACAAACTGCTTGACGGGCTTGCCCGAAGGGTCGGTGCTCGCCACGATGATGCCGTAGGTGTACAGATAAGACTGCCAATACTCGCCCGCCTCGAACATATACGATTTCCTGTCTTCGTCGAAGGAGGAAACGGCAGACTCATAGTTGGTCTCGATCTCCTGCTCATAAAGGGGCAGGAAAAATTTGACGTCTTCTTTCGCTTCCTTGATCTGATCGGCGCTGAGCGGCTGATAGGTATGCGTGCTGTCGCTCTCGCCGTTGTTGGTTTCGTCCAGATAGCTGTTGACCAGATAATTGTAGACGCGGGTCAGGCGCGCGTTGGCGTTGGCATTTGCCGTCTTTTCGAGCGATTCGCTCACCCCTTCGTCCTGCGACTGCGTCCTGTAGGCGTTGAGCCCGACGATGTCGGTGGAATAGATGGTCGAGCTGCCCGTGTAAGCGGGGTCGAGATAGACATAGAGGTTGAAGAGCACGTCGTCGATGGTCAGATCTTCCCCGTCCGAGAATTTGATGCCGTTCTTGATGAGGAAGTCATAGCGCGTGTACTGTGCGCCCGTCGCGCTCGAGATCTCCGTCATATTGCCGTCGAGATAGGAGATGTCGAGGTCCTTGACGATGCACGCCTCGTTATCGCCGTAGACATAATTGCTGCCCTCGGAGGTGAGCATCCCCAGCTGCGTCATGCCCGTGATCTCCGAGTCGTAAGCCGCCGTGGAGAAGAAGGGGCTGAAAACGCCGTCCGCGCCGTCGATACCGAAGACGACCGCCTCCGTCTGTTCGCGCTCGGTGGGCTCATACACCCCTTCGGGCGTGCCGCCATTGCCGCCGGGGCCCTTCGGCTTATCTCCGCAGCCCGCGAAGAGGCCGAATGCCATCAAGCCTGCAAGTACGCTTGCCAAAATCCTTTTTTTGTTCATTATTTATACCTCTTTATTGATCTGCGCCCCGAACGAAAGCGGGGCCTGTCCTGACCGACTGAAATTTTTTATACTTTGACGACGATCGCGTCGCTGCCCGCTGCGGGCGTAAAGGTCTGGTTTTCGCCGAGCTTTCCGAAGATGCCCGCCCAGCTTCCCGAGCCCGTCAGCACCGTCTCTTCGAGCGCGGCGCCGATCTTTGTAACGGTGAGGGAGCAGTTTTTGAAGCCGATGTCCGTAAAGGCGGATAAATCGAGCGAAGAGCCGTCTCCCGCAAAGAATCCGACGGTATAGACCGCCTCTTCGCCGGGGAGCTCCCTCGAAAGCTGCACGCTGTACGAACCGTTTTCAAAGGTGACGTTTTTCATCGTGCCGCCGAGGAAAGAGCAGATTCCGTAAGCGGAGGAGGAGGACATGAACTGGTTGTCCGAGGTGACAAAGTTGCGGATGGTGAAACCGTTGCCGTCGAACACGCCGCCGAACATTTCCAGTTTGAAAGGCTGCCCGCCCATGTCGATGTCCGCATCGAGCATATAATTTTCGCTGTCGAAGGCGGGAATGGCGTTGATGTCGTCCGCCGTGCGGATGAAGTTCCAATCCCCTTGCAGCCACTGCACATAGACGGTGATCTCGGGATTTTCGTCGGAAAGGACGATGCTCTCCCAATCTTCCGCCGTGCGCAGCTGTTTGCCTTCTTCCGTATAATAATAGTGGAAGGTATAGCCCGGGCGCTCGGGGTCGATGCCCGGCTGCGCGACGGGGCCCGCTTCGGAATAGTTGGTATAGACGATGTTTTTCACGCCCTCCGCGCGCGCCTCTTCGCCCACGTCGATGGTGAGGGAATAGTTCTTTGCCCAGGCGGCGACGAGATAGAGTTTATAGCCCTCTTCTTCGGGCAGGCGGTCGTTGGCAAAATCCCACGCCTCTTCTTCCAAAACGAAGGCGCCGTCCTCCTTGACGGGCTCGCCCGCCTCGTCCAAAACGGCGGGATACCAGCCGACGACGTGCATGGAATCGCGGGTGGGAAGGTTGAAGCCCGTGCCCGCGCTCCCGCCCGGTTCCATAATGGATACGCCCGGTTTATAGCGGAAGGTGCGCACGCCCGTCTCATCCGAATTGCTGTATCTGCCCCCGTCCGCGTCATAGACGACGAGCGCCGTATAGCCGTGCTCTTCGGGGCGGTAGACGTCGCTGCACGCCGCAAAGAGACAGCAGGCGAACAAGAGCGTGAGGATCGCGAGCAGTATTTTGCGTTTTCGATCGAATCTTTGCATAATTACCTCATTATGTCAGCCAAAGGCGGAGAAGAAAATACATGAGCGCAAACGCCGCCACGACGCAGCCCAAAAACGGGAGCATGGCAAGGTATTGCCCTTTGACAGCCGCGCGGAAAGTCTTTTTCGCTTCGGCGATCTCTTCCTTGCTGCGTTCGCGCTTGGCTTCGCGCCGTCTCCTGCGGAGCCCTCTGTTCCACGGCATCCAATCCGCGGACATATCCGCCACGGTGCGGCCGTCGTCGATGTATTCCGCCTGCGGTCTTTTTTCCATACCGTTCCCCTGTGCCGCTTCTTTAAGCGAGCGTTCCGAAGGACGCGCCGCCCGCGGGCAGCGTCTCCATCGACGCGAGGTCAAAACTGACTTCTACATCCTGTCCCGCCGCGAGGGCCTGTCCGCCGTCACGCACGATGACATATTGGTCCGAACCTTCCTCTTCGGGGCGGATGCTGAACAGTACCCTGTCCTTTTCCCCGACGGCGACGCAGAACGCCACCGTGCCGTCTTCGTTGAACACGGGTTCAAAATAGGCGACGTCGCCTTCGGCAAGTTCGGTATAACTCACGCTGCCGTCGCGGCCGATGGTGCTCTCATACTGCACATAGCTCGCCACGCCGTACACGCTGACCGTCACTTCGTATTTTTTATTGCCGAAGCCGTCGTTGACGACGATGTTCGTCTCGTCGTAATCGGCGGAGATCGCGGTCAGGGTGCCGTAATACGGGGCAAAATCGGGTTCGTTTTCCCAGACCTGCATGATGTCTTCGACATAGACGATCCAGAAAGTCACCTCTTCCGCGGAAGAAATGCCCGCCTCGCTGCCCGTAAAGAGAAGTTCGGTAAAGCGGGTGCCGTTCGCCTCAAAGGCGCCGTTCAATACATATTTGCCGATGTATTCCTTCTCAAAATAAGAAGTCTCGTCGACGATATACATATTGCCGAGCCCGTCCGCCTTGACCGTGTAGTAGTAATAGCTGCCGTCCGTATAGACGAGGGTCATATCCCTCTCTTTGTCATAGAAGGTATACGCCTTTTCCCCGACGGTGAAACCGTCGCTGCTTTCTGCCGCAGTGCGGCTCGTCTCGCCCGCCGTAAACGCGGGCGTGCCGTCCGCGCCGTATGCGATCGTGCCCGCCGCGAGGAAGGTGAAGCCGCTTTCGGACTCCTGCGCGCTGCCGAAGGAGATGAGCCTGCCTTCGCCGTCGTATTCCCTGAACAAAATGCCCGACGCGAGGCGGAAGAGGACGAATGCGCCGTCCGTCTCGATGTCGGAAAGTTTTTCAAACCGCCAGTCTTCCGTATACGCGCTGTAATGAGGCATGACGACCTTGCTCGAGGTGATGCTCTGGTAATGCTCTTCCTCGTATGCCGCCGCGTTGACGATCATGTAGGCAAATCCCGCCACGGTGAGATCGATGCGCGCGTAGTTCTCTCCGTCAAAGCCGTAGAACACCGCTTTGCCCGTCAGAGAGCCCGCCGGCGTGCCGCCTTCGGTGAAACCTGTAAAGGCGAGGGTATATCCCTCATCGCCGAAGGAGAGAGCGCCCTCCTTGGCGGCGTCCGCGAGATATTCGTGCTGCTTTCCGCCCGAAACAAAGGAGATCTGCGCCTTGCCGCTGCCGTTGAGGAAGAGTTCCACCCCGTCGTTGGCGGAAGGATCGGTGCGCAGGGCGATATCTTCCGTCTTGGCATAAAGAGGCGCCTTCGCGTCATCCGCCCCGCCGTCGCGGATGTACTCCGCGCTGCCGATCACGTCGAAATTATCATTATAATATGTAACGGCAAACCCCGTGCGGGAAGCATTTTCCTGCGTGCGGGCGTAATAGGTGCCCTCGGGGTCGGAAACGGGCGAAGAGCCGTTTGAGCCCGCCGTCAGGACATACGCCGCGCCGAAATTGTTGAAGGAGATGACATAGCTGCCGTCCACCTCGGCGTCGCCGTAGAGCGCGCCGCCCGCCGCGGCTTCGATGACGGGCACGAGCACCCGCCCTTCGCCCGCCGTATACGGGAGCAAGGTCATCCGCAGATAGATGTCTTCGCGCACTTCGCCGTTCTTGTCCAAAAGTGCCGGATGCCATACGCGCAGGACAGTCTCGTTTTCATACAGCGCCTTGGCATGATCGCCCGCGAGCGCGGCATATTCGTCGTCGCCGAGGATCTCATACATGAGCGGATAATAGGAGCCCGCCGTAACGCCGTAGGTCATGCTGTCGGCAGCGTCGTCGATATAAGAGATGAACGTCTGCGCGGGATCGGTGACCATGAGGATGCTGTCGCTGATAAATTCAAACGAAGCGTCAAACCCTTCGCCGTCCGCCGACCAGTACGCGTCGCCGCTCTTTGCGCCCTGATAGCAAAAATAAGCCTTGTATTCGTCCCAGTCGGGCGCGTCGAGGAATCCTTCCTCCGCCCCCTCGGGCACATACACGCAGAAATCATCGTTTAAGATGATATTCCAGTCTTCGGAAATGTTCTGTTCGAGGGTGTTGCTGAAGCACTGCCCGCCCCTGAGCACGGGCACGTTCGCACCGGTAAAGACGATGTCTTTGAGTTCGGAATTTTCGGCAAACGCCATCACGCCGATCTGACCGATGCCCGTGCCGAATTCAATGAGGTACTCGCCGCAGCCCTGGAAGGCAAAATCGCCGATCTCTTCCAGCGAATCGGGGAAGCGGAGGTTGGAGAGGGAGAGGGTATATACGAACGCGCTCTCGCCGATGGAGACCAGCTTGTCCCCGAAGGTCAGATCGCTCAAAAACGCGCAGAAGTAGAAGGCTTCCGCGCCGATCGTCTCGACGTTCGTGAGCGCGGGCACGTTCATGAGGAGGTTGTGCGGGTATTCGTTGACCAAAAGTTCCGCCGTACCCGTCGAAGTGGAGACTTCCGTGATCTCCGACTCGGTGTTGCCCGTGTAGGACTTGAAGGCCCTGTCGCCGATCGTCTTGACATAGGAGAGCCATTCGGGGCAGATCGCCACGCCGAGCACGGAATCGTAGCCGAAACTGTAGCAGTTTTCAAAGGCGGAATCCCCCACCGCGGTGAGCGCCTCGGGATAGTCCAAAATGAGGTTTTCCAGCGAATAGGCGGAATAGAACGCCCCTTCCGCAATGTCGCCCGTCCGCTCGGTCACGCGCACCGTTCTGAGCGTCGCGGGGATGAGGAGGGAATCGAAATCTTCGTCCCCAATGTAGAGGTTGCTGCCGTCCGAATAGGCGGCGAAGGAGTAGTCGTTATCGGTATATTTTTCCGCGCCGAAAAGATAGGACAAGAATCTGTTCTGCGTCCTCGACCCGCCGATAAAGGGAAGGGTCAAAGACTCCACCGAGGTCAAGCCCTCGAAGGCGCCGCAGCCGAGGCTCGTATACGTCGCGGGAACGGTGACGGAGCGGATGGAATCGCGCGCGGGGCTGTCCGCAAACGCGCCGGGGGCGACGACGGTCGCGCCGAGGGGCAAAACGAGGGAATCCGCCTCGCCGACATAGCCGACGAGCACGCCGTTCTCGATGATGAAGTTTTCCGCATCCGCCGTTTCGGTGCGCGCATACAGCGTGACCGTTCCGTCTTTCGGCGCGAGGTTGAACACGGTCGTGCCCGCAAGATAGACCGCAGCGCCCTTCGGCGTGTCGGCAAACCCCGCCACCGTCGTCCCCGCGGGCGAGACGGAAGGCAATTCCTCTTCCTTCCCCCTCTCCAGCGTAAAGGAAAGGGCGCCGTTCTCGCCGTAATCGAGCACGAGGGTGTAGTACTGCGGATTGAGTTTATAATAAAGGGTCACGTCTCCCGAAGGGACCGTCTCCCCTTCATAACGCTGCGTATATGCTTCGTCCGTCCAATACCCTTCAAAGTCCTTATCCTCCGTTTCCAGGACGGGGAGCGGCTCTCCGGGCAGGGCTCGCACGGGCGTCTCTTCGAGATCTTCTCCGATGAGCGTAACGGTCACGCGCCCGTCGCCGGGGCCTTCGCAGGCAGCCGCGAGCCCAAGGCACGCGAGCGCCGCCGCCGCGACGAGGAGAAGAATGATTTTTTTCAGAACTCGACTCATAAATACCTCGCACAGAATGATCACAGACGGGCAAACCGAAAATGTCCGGAGAAAGAACCCTTCTCTCCCCGAAAATCAAAACAACGGTCCAATCTATTTTTTCAGTGAAACTGCTCTGTTCATACTCTGAATATTATACAAAGTTTTGCCCCGAAAAGTCAAATATTTCTTTATTATTTTTCACATTAATATATAAAAATACAAAAATAAACAAACTGCCGTCACATTTGCCGCCCTGCCCCGCCGCCCCTTTCGGGTAAAATTTTACAAAAAATGTTTGTACTTTTATTTTTGCCTACGCAAGGGCTCTTTTGCATACGCAAGGGCGCGCCCGCATCGTCTGCGGGCGCGCCCTTTTTGCCGTATTTCCCTTTACGGGGTAACTCTGTTGATGTCTCTCGGGAACATGGACGCATAGCGCACGTTTTTAAAGCCCAAAAGGTGCATGGTGATGCGCTCCAGGCCGAGTCCGAGCCCGCCGTGGGGCGGCATACCGTACTTATGCGCCATCAGATACCCTTCAAAATCCGCGGGATCCATGCCGCGCGCGCGCATTTTCGCCACCTGCTCGTTGTAGTCGTGGATGCGCTGGCCGCCCGTCGTGATCTCGATGCCGCGGAACAGGAGGTCGAAACTCAGCGTATATGCGGGATCTTCGGGATCGTCCATCGCGTAGAAGGGGCGCTTCTCGGAAGGATAATGGGTCACGAAGAGGAAATCGGACCCGAACTGCTGTTTCGCCCACTTGCCGAGCAGCTGCTCTTCTTCCGGCTCGAAATCGCGGAAATCGGTGATCTTTTTCTTGAATTTTTTGACGATGATCTCCTTCGCGTCCATGAATTTGACGACGGGGATCTCCCCGACTTCGGGCAGGACGGCGCCGAGAAGGGAGATCTCCTCCGCGTAATCACGCTTCAAAAGCTCCATGATATATCTGAGGGCGCCCGTCTCCATGTTCATGATGTCATAGAAACTGTCGATGAAGCCCATTTCCAGATCCATGCTGATATATTCGTTGAGATGGCGGGAGGTGTCATGATGTTCGGCGCGGAAGACGGGCCCCACTTCAAAGACGCGCTCATAGACGGGCACGAGCATCTGTTTGTAAAACTGCGGGCTCTGGGCAAGGAATACTTGTTTTCCGAAGTAGTCGAGCTTGAAGATGTTCGCGCCGCCCTCTGCCCCCTGGGCGTTGATCTTGGGCGTTCTGATCTCGGTGAAGCGCTGCGAAAAGAGAAATTCGCGGAAACCGCGCGCGATCCCCTCCTGGATCTTGAAAACGGCGCGCTCCTTCGGGTTGCGGAGGGTGACGGGGCGCATATTCAGGTTCAGATCGAGCGGGATGTTGTCCAGCTGTTTTTTGTTGATGACGATGGGCATCTGCTCGGCGGGCGTCGAAAGCACCTCGATACCGTGGATCTGCAATTCGTAGCGGTCCTCCCTCGTCTGGTCTTTGACGATCTTGCCCGTGATCTTCACGGCGCAGCCTTCCGCCACCCGCTCGTCCATGCGGTAATCGGAAAAATCGGGAGAATAGACGCACTGCACGACGTCGCGCGCGGTGCGCACGATGACGAAGGCGAACCCCGTCATCTCGCGGATACGGTGGATCATCCCTTTAAAGACGACCTCCTCGCCGGCATGGGCGGGGAAATCCTTATATTCCACACAAGCATTTTTGATCTCGCCGTCTATCTTTTCCATACGGTAAACCTCTCCGAGTAAATATTTCGTGTTTTATTTTACCCTTTTGCGCAAAAAAATGCAAGCAAAACGGGCTCTCTTTATCCGCCGTGCGCAAAAAGACTATGCCTTTCTCAGCCCCTTGGGATACTTGTTTTTCATGACGCCGCCGACCGACTTGCCGAGCCCGAGGGCAAAGCCGCTAAACGTCGCCGTGCACCAGCCCCAGCCGCAGCGGGCAGGCGGCTGCCCTCCCGCAAGATAGAGGCGCGCCTCCTCTTCTGAAAGGGCGTTTTCGTTGCGAAAGCGCGCACCCGCGAGCATCGCCAGCGCGTGCGCGGGCTCAAATCTGTCCGTCGCTTCGCCGAGCCGCACGCCCGCGCGCAGCACTTTCAAGCCTTTGAGCGAAAACAGCCCCCGCGGC
>CALWCR010000152.1 GCA_944376445.1 uncultured Clostridia bacterium
CGAAGAGGCGGAGGAAAACCTCGGCGTGGCGGCGATCCCCAAACTGCCCGTAAGCGGCGATCTGACCAAGGGCGGCGGGGAATATCTGGATACGAAGACGATGGGCGGCGTGAACGGCTGGGCGATCAGTTCGTATACCGACTATCCCAATGCCTGCCTCGCCTTTGTCGAATTTGCTTCCAATTACGAATCCGCCAAACTGCGCTGCGAAACGCTCGGCGCCGTAGCCGCGCGCTCGGACGTCTCTTCCGATACGGGCGGGCTCTCTTCCATCGTCAACGAAAGCCTGGAAAAGGGCAATATCGTCATCCAACCGTCCATCAAGGAAGTCGAGCAGATCTGGACGCCGCTCACGAGCCTCTTTACCGACATCGCGCGCGACCCGTACCGCAAGGCGGGCGAACAGAAATACAACGACCTTCCTTCGTTAAAACGCGCGATCGAAAACTGCGACCAGCAGATCTACGACGCGATCTTCACGCTTGCGTAAGCGGGAGGGGGAAAGATGAAATTTGACCTGAAAGCGGGCGCGGACGGCAAAAAGCCGTTCGCGCAGCTGAGAAAGATCTGCAAAGAGGGGAATTGGAAGGTGCTCCTTTCCGCCTTTTTGTGGGGCAGCGGCAGCCTTTTCTATAAAGAATGGATCAAGGGCGCCGTTTATCTCGCGCTGGAGATCGCCTTCATCCTCTTTTTCGTGTTTTTCGGGGGCGAAGCGATCGTCGGCTTTTTCACCCTCGGCACGGTGGAGGCGAACCCGTGGTTCGGCATCGAAGGGGACAACTCCATCATCATGATGATCTGGGGGATATTCTCCTTCATCGTCCTGATCATGGGGATCATGCTCCTCTATTCGAGCGTGAAGAGCGCCTTCGCCGCGCAAAAGCGCGCCGAAGCGGGTGAAAAGCCCGAACCCTTCCGCCGCGTGCTCGCGGGGCTTTTGGATAAGAATTTTTACAAGACGGCGCTCTTTTTGCCCGTGATCGCCGTGAGTATGTTCAATATCCTGCCCATCATTTTCATGATCCTCATCGCTTTCACCAACTACGGCGGCGACATCGTCCCGCCCAAGCTCGTCGACTGGGTGGGGTTCGTGAACTTCGTCCGCCTCTTCAATCTGGGAGAATTTTCTTCCACCTTCGTGAAGATCCTCGAATGGAACGTCATCTGGGCGGTGTTGGCGACGTCGCTCACCTATTTCGGCGGGCTGGGGCTGGCGCTCCTGTATAACAAAAAGTGCGTCAAGGCGCGCGGGTTTTTCCGTATCTTCCCCGTCCTTGCCTATGCGCTGCCGGGCTTTATCACCATGCTCGGCTTCAAATTCATGTTCTCTTACGGCGGGCCCATCAACTATTACATCAAGGAGCTCGGCGGCAAGGCGGTCGGCTTTTTGGATATCGACGCGGGCTGGACGGCGCGCATCGTCGGGCTTTTGGTCAGCGGCTGGATGAGCATTCCCTCGTTCATGCTCTACTGCTCGGGCATCTTGTCCAACATGAACCAGGACATCCATGAAGCCGCCATCATCGACGGCGCGTCCGCCTTCAAGCGCTTTATCTACCTCACGCTGCCCTTTGTCGTCTTTGCGACGACGCCCATCCTCATCAGTTCGTTTATCGGCAACTTCAACAACTTCGGCGTCTTTTTCTTCCTGCGCGGCGGATTGTATGTGGAAGGGTATTTCCTGGCGAGCGATACCGACCTTCTCATCAACTGGCTGTATAACTTGTCCATCTCCAACAACTATTATGCCATCGGCGCGGCGATCCGCCTGGTCATCTTCATCAGTACTTCCCCCATCTCCCTGATCGTCTACGTTTTATCTCCCTCGTATAAAAAGGAGGAGACCTATCAATGAAAAAGCATTCTCTGAAGGCGAGCACGGTCAAGGCGGCGGATACCGTCGTCACCTACCTGATCATCGCCTTTATCTCGGCGATCTTCTTCATACCCTGTATCTGGATCGTGCTCGCATCTTTCTCCAAATCGGGCTCCATCTATTCCTTTGACGGCTTGTTCCCGAGCGCGTACAGCTTTGACAGCTTCGTCAAGCTGTTCACCGATACGGGCACATACAATTACCCGCTCTGGTTCGCAAATACCTTCAAGATCGCGGCATGCGCGGCGATCATCGGCACCATCCTCGTCCTTTTAACGGCGTACTGTATGTCGCGTTACCGCTTCAAAGGCCGCAAGGCGATGATGAAGGCGACACTCGTACTCGGCATGTTCCCTTCCTTCATGAGCATGACGGCGGTCTACCTCTTCATGACCCAGCTCAACGCCGTCAACACCCATTGGGGGCTCATTTTCATCTATTCGGCGGGCGCGCCCCTCGGGTATATGGTCTATAAAGGGTTTTTCGACACCATACCCATCTCCATCGACGAGGCAGCCAAGCTGGACGGGGCGACCAACTTTCAGATCTTTCTGCGCATCACGCTGCCCCTGTCCAAGCCCATGATCGTCTATGCGGTGCTCATGTCCTTCGCATCGCCCTGGAGCGATTATCTGCTTTCCAGCCTCCTGTTAAAAGACAAAGGGCTGTGGACGGTGGCGCAGGGGCTCATGTATATGCCCGATACCGAATTCAGCCGCTATGCCGCGGGGTCCGTGTTCATCGCCGTGCCCATCATGGCGCTGTATATCTGCCTCATCCGCTATATGGTCAACGGCATGACTTCGGGCGCGGTAAAAGACTGACGCAAATACGGAAAAGGAGATACAAATGGCTAAGATCGAAGTGTTTTCCCTGGATGCGCCCCAACTCCCGCTCGCGCGGGAGCGGACGGTCTGGGTCTGTCTGCCCGACGGGTACGACCCGAACGGAGAGCCGTACCCCGTCATCTATATGCAGGATGGGCAGAATCTGTATGATACGAAAAACGACATCGCGGGCCCGACCTGGCAGGCAGACCGCACGCTGGATAAGCTCGCTTCGGGAGAAGGGCTCGCCTGCATCGCGGTGGGAGTCGCATACAGCAGCCGCCGCATGACCGATTACGGGCCCTGGAAGACGACCCAACCGAAGTTTTTCCGTGAACCGGGCTCTGTCGGCGGCGACGGGGCGGCTTACGCGGAATTTTTCGCGCAGGATCTGATCCGCGAGATCGAGGGGCGGTACAACGTAAAGCGCCGCCGCGAGGACAGGGCGGTCATCGGCAGCAGCATGGGCGGCTATATCAGCTGCTATATCGGGCAGCGCTATCAGGAAGTGTTTGAAACGATGGGGCTCTTTTCCACGGCGGTGTGGGTCTCGGCTGCGCCCTTGATGCGCTTCGTGCAGCAGACGCCGCAGCGCCTTCCCCAGCACGCCTTCGTATACGTCGGCGGCAGGGAAGGGGTGCAGGGCATGATGACGGACGAAACGTATGAGCGCTTGTCTTATCGGCTGTACAAGAGCCTCGCGGGAAAGGGCGTCGACTGCGAATTTGCCGTCAACTCTCTCGGGAAGCATTACGAGACGGATTGGTCTGTCTATTTTGAACGGTTTGCCGCAGCCTTTTTGCGGCGCGCAAAGCAAGGATAAGGAGAAAAAACATCATGCACAAGATAGAAAAGTTTGAGATCGAAATGAAGGCGTTCAGCTGCAAGCGGAAGGTCTGGGTCTATCTGCCCGACGGGTACGACCCGAAGGGAGAGCCGTACCCCGTCATCTATATGCAGGACGGGCAAAACCTCTTTTATAAAGAGCTCACCCTCTACGGCGACGTCTGGCACGCCGATAGGGCGATGGACCGCGTGCAGAAGAATACGGGCCGCGCGGCGATCGTCGTCGGCGTGGAAAACAGCGTCGACAGGATCACGGAATACGCCCCCTGGGAGGGCGCCAAAGAGTACGGCGTTTTGCAGTCGATGGGCGGAAGAGGGAGCGAGTACGCGGAATTTTTCGCTACGGAACTCAAAAAAGAGGTGGACAAGCGCTATAATACGGTGCGCGGGCGCGAAGGCACGGCGGTCATCGGCAGCAGTGCGGGCGGCATGATCAGCACCTATATCGGGCTTCGCTATCAGGACGTATACGAGACGATGGGGCTCTTTTCCACGGCGGTGTCCTTCAACGGAGAAGAATTCCGCCGCTTCGTAAAAGAAACGCCGCAAAAGGCGCCGCAGCACGCGCTCGTCTATGTGGGCGGGAAGGAAGACATCGCGGTCTTTTTCACCGCCGAGCAGATGGTGGACGACTCCGTCTGGCTGTATAAAGAGCTCGCTTCCCGCGGCGTCAAGACGGAGCTCATCGTCAATTCCGAATTTTTGCACAACGAATATGCGTGGAGCGTCTATTTCAATAAATTTGCGGAAGATTTCGTGACCCGCTATTATGAAGGCAAAGAATAAAGCGCCCCGCGCTTCTTTGTCTTCGCGCGGCGAAAATGACTGATCGGGCGGTTAATGAGGATGAATAAAGAAAAATATCTGGCGGAGCTTTCCGCCCTTCCCGCGGAGGGCAAAGACGCCGTCTGCCTGTACAACGAAATTTCGGCGCTCGCCATGCGCCACATTGCGCCGAGCCCGCGCCCGCGGTGCTCGGCACACTATCTTTCCATCGAGTACCTCATCGGCAGGATGTTTTACAACAACCTGATGGAGCTCGGGGTATTGGAAGAGACTGCCGCCGTCCTTGCAGGCAAGGGGGTGGATATCGGGATGTTTGAAGAGATCGAAGACGCGGCGCTGGGCAACGGCGGGCTCGGCAGGCTCGCCGCCTGCTATATGGATTCGGGCGCGGCAACGGGCATCCCGCTCTACGGCTACGGCATCCGTTACCGCTACGGGCTCTTCCGCCAGCGCTTTGAAGACGGGTTCCAGAAGGAGAGCCCGGACGATTGGCTGCGCTTCGGCGACCCGTGGAGCATACGGCGGGAAGAGGAGCGGCAGATCGTGCATTTTGCGGACATGGACGTCGTCGCCGTGCCGTATGATATGCCCGTTTTCGGCAAACGTGTCAACATTTTGCGGCTGTACGCCGCGGAAGGGAGCGAGGCCGCCCAAAAGATCGGCGACGTGCTCTATCCCGCAGACGACACGCGGGAGGGAAAACTTTTGCGCATACGGCAGGAATATTTTCTCTCCGCGGCGGCGGTCGGCGACATCTTGCGCGCCTATGAAAAGAGGCACGGGCGGGATTATTCGCATTTTGCCGAAGAAAACGCGATCCAGCTCAACGACACCCATCCCGCCTTTGCCGTGCCCGAACTCATCCGCGCCCTGAAGGCGAGGGGGCTGCCTCACCGCACCGCGCTGCGCATCGCGCGGCAGGTGTTCCGCTATACCAACCACACGATCATGCCCGAGGCGCTCGAATGCTGGGACGCCTCCCTTCTTAGGCGCATCCTGCCCGATATTGCGGCGATCTTGCGCGCATTGAACAATTCCGCGGCGTATTTCCGCCGCAAAGAGGGCTATTCTCCCGAAGAGCTGTCGGCGTCGGCGCTCTACGACCCCGCGCGCCATTCCTTTTCCATGGCGAACACCGCCGTCTATGCGGCGACGAAGATCAACGGCGTCGCCGAGATCCATTCCGGGATCATCCGCAGCACGTTGTTCGGGGCGGAGTACGCCCATCATCCCGAAAAATTCCTCAACGTCACCAACGGCGTCACGCAGCGGCGCTGGCTGGAGCTGGCGGACGGCGGGCTCGCTGCCCTCATCGACGGGTGCATCGGCAGGGGCTGGCGGGAAGACTTTGACCGCATCGCGGAGCTTGGCGCCTTTTCGGGGGACGAAAAGACGCTCGCTTGCTTCGTGCGCGTCAAGGAAGAGAACAAGCGCCGCCTCTTTTCCTATATCGCTTCCAAAGAGGGCGCCGCGTTCGGAGAGGGGCGTATGCTCTACGCCCAAGTCAAGCGGCTGCACGAATATAAGCGGCAGCTCATGACGGCGTTTGCCCTTCTGCGCCTCTATTTCGATCTCAAAGAGGGGAAAACAGACATCTTTCCGAGCCTGTTCCTCTTCGGCGCCAAGAGCGCCCCTTCCTACCGCAGGGCGAAGGGGATCATCAAGTATATCAACGAGATCGTCCGCCTCATCAACGGGGATAAAGAGACGAACGGGAAACTTTCCGCCGTATTCGTCAGCGAATACAACGTCTCGTATGCCGAAAAGATCGTGGCGGCGGCGGACGTGTCTTTGCAGGTGTCGGCGGCGGGCACCGAGGCGAGCGGCACGGGCAACATGAAATTCATGATGAACGGCGCGGTCACCCTCGGCACCGCGGACGGCGCCAATATCGAGATAACGGCGCGCGCGGGGGAGGAAAACGAATATATCTTCGGCGCGCGGGCAAAAGAGCTGGAAACGCTGCGCCGGGGCGGATACGATCCCGCGGCGTGGATACAAAAGGATCCCGCGTGGGAGCGCGTTTTGCGGACGCTCAAAGACGGGACCTTCTCCGACGGCGGCACGGGGCTGTTTGCAGAGCTGTATGATTCCCTCACCGTGGGCGCAAGCTGGCACGCGCCCGACCAGTACTTTATCTTCCGCGACATCGGCGAATACTACGCCGCCATCCTGCGGGCAAACGCCGATTATGGCGACCGCCTCGCTTTTGCGCGCAAACAGTGGAACAATATCGCCGCTTCCGCCTATTTTTCTTCCGACCGCGCCGTGCGCGAATACGCCGAAAAGATCTGGAGCATAGGCGGAAAGAACGGACGGGAGGGCGGAAATGGAGCTTGATAAACTGCCGCCCGTACTCACGGCGGGCGTGACGGCGGAAAACTGGGAGGAGCGCAGGCGCGGGCTCGTCGACGTGCTCGCGCGCGAAGAATACGGGGCGGTGCCTCCCCCGCTCGCGGGGGAGGTTTGCGTCCTCTCCTGCCGCCGTTCCTTTGCGGGCAAGGGGATGTTTGAGTCTCTCCGCTTTGATTTTTCTGCGGAAGGGGAGCGCTTCTCTTTTCCCGCGACCCTTATTTATCCCGCAGGCGGGCAAAAATTCCCCTTTTTCGTGCTGGCGAATTTTACTTCCGCCGTTCCCGACAAATATTTTCCTGCGGAAGAGGTCATAGACGGCGGGTTCGGCGTCATTTCTTTCGGCTATAACGACGTATCCGCCGACGAAGACCGCTTCGGCGAGGGGGCGGAAAAGCTCTTTTTCCGCGAAGGGGATGAAGGGCGCTGCGGCAAGCTCTCCCTCTGGGCGTGGGCGATGTCGCGGCTTTTGGACTATGTGTTTGCGCGGGGGCTCGCGGACGGGGAAAAGACGGCAGCCATCGGGCATTCCCGCCTCGGGAAGGTGGCGCTGTGGGCGGCGGCGAACGACGTTCGCTTCCGCTATGTCTTTTCCAATAATTCGGGCTGTTCGGGCGCAGCCCTCTCCCGCGGCAAGAAGGGGGAAACGCTCGCTTTCATCACCCGTATGTTCCCCCATTGGTTCTGCGAAAAATATCCCGCTTATGCGGGGAGGGAATGGGAGATGCCCTTCGACCAGCACTTCCTCATCGCGGCGTCTGCGCCGCGCACCGTCGCAGTCGGCGCGGCGGCGGAGGACGACTGGGCGGATTCGTACAGCCAATACATGGCGTGCAAGGGGGCGGAAGTGGCGTACCGCCTGTTCGGTATGGGCGGCGGCTTTTTCGACGATGCGCCGAAGACGGGCAAGGCATACGGCCGCAAGGGGCTCTTTTTCCGCGAGCGCGAAGGCACGCATTGTCTGAGCCGCGCCGACTGGCAGTATTATATGCGCATCCTGCGCCGCTAAGCGGCGCGGAAAATTTTGCCCCGCGGCGATCGAGGCGGCGCGCCGGTCGGGCGCAGTGTTTTGTGAGAGCTTCCCGCGCGCCGCTAAGGGGCGCGGGGCATGAAAAAAAAGACGGGGCGTCCCGTCTTTTTTTCGTGCCGCGGATAGGAAAGCCTGCCTGCGGCGGTTTGTTTTAATGGACGATCTTGTCGATGTCCGACTTTTTGCACATGACGATGAGCCGTTCCGCGCTGTTGAAGACATAGTCGGGGGAAGGCAGCGGGGTCAGCGCGCCGCCGCGCTTGATGGCGAGGATGTTGAGGTTGTATTTGACGCGCACGCCCTTGTCGCGGATGGTCTTGCCGACCCAGCTTTTCGGGGTGGGGATCTCGTAGATGGCGTATTCGTTGGTCAGCTGGATGTAGTCGAAGATGTTGTTGGCGCTGTATTTCACCGCCAGGCGCTCCGCCATCTCTTTTTCGGCAAAGACGACCTCGTCCGCGCCGTTGCGGAGGAGGAATTTCGCCTGGATCTCCGTCGAAGCGCGGGAAAGCACGAATTTTGCGCCCGCCTCTTTGAGCAGGGAAGTCGTCTCCAAAGAGGACTGGAAATTTTCGCCCACGCAGACGACGCAGATGTCGAAATTGTCGATGCCGATGGATTCGAGCACGGCGGATTTGGTGCCGTCGCCGATTTGCGCGCTCGTCACATAGGGGAGGATCTCGTTGATCTTTTCCTCGTCCGTGTCCAGCGCCATGACGTGGTTGCCCAGTTCCGTGAATTTTTTCGCCATATAGGTCCCGAATCTGCCGAGACCGATGATAAGAACAGATTTCATGTATTTTCCTCTCTATAAAAATTGATCGAAAACCGCGCTTTGGCGGAGAGCTCAGCCGATGCGCACCTTTTCCATGGGCAGCTCGGTCGCGGGAGCGGAAGGGGTCTTCCAGGAAAGCATGACGGTCATGCAGCCCGCCCGCCCGAGGAACATGAGCACGCACAGCACGATCTGCGAGCCGACGGTGAGGGAGGGGGTGATGCCCGTCGTCAAGCCCACGGTCGCGATGGCGGAGACCACTTCAAAGACCGCCGCCGTGACGGTGACCGGTTCCGCCGCGAAGGCGGGGTTGTGTTCTTCAAACAGGCATAAAAGCACGGAGCCGACGACGATGAGCGTCAGGAATACGGTGACGAACTGCGCCGCGTTTTTGACGTTGTTTTCGTCGATGCGCCGCCCGAAGCATTCCACGGCGCGCTTGCCGCGCACGAGGGAGATGACGGAAAGCCCCAGCACCGCGAGGGTGTTCGTCTTGATACCGCCCGCCGTCGAGCCGGACGAGCCGCCGATGAACATGAGCACGATGGTCAGGAGGATGGTGACCGATTTCACGCAGCCCGGGCCGGAGAGGGGGAGCACGTTAAAGCCCGCCGTCCTCGGCGTGACCGCCGTGAAAAAGGAAGAGAAGATGCGCTCCTGCCAGGGAAGGTCGTCCTCCGCGAGGATGATGATGCCCGTGGGCAGAAGGACGAGGATCGCCGTCATTATGAGCACGAGCTTGGTGTGCACTTCGTATTTGCGCACGTGCAGGCGGTTGTGCTTGATGTCTTGCCAGACGAAAAAGCCGAGCCCGCCGATGATGATGAGGAGGGGCACCGTCAGGCAGACGACGGGGTCGCCCGAATATGCCGTCAGCGAGGAAAATTCGCCCGTCTTGTCGCCCATCAGGTCGAAACCCGCGTTGCAGAAGGCGGAGACGGAGGTGAATACCGCCATCCAAAGCCCGGGGCCCCAGCCGTGGTCGGGCACAAAGCGAAAACTGAGCACGATCGCCCCGAGAAGTTCAAAGGCGAGCGTGCCGATGAGGATGGTAGAGGTGAGCCTGCCCATGCCGCTCAAGGTAGGGGCGCTCACCGCTTCCTGCATGAAGGTGCGTTCTTTGAGGCCGATCTTCTTGCCGCCCAGCTTCCAGATGGTGAAGACGACGGTCATGAAGCCGATGCCGCCGATCTGGATGAGACAGAGGATGACTACCTGCCCGAATCCCGACCAATAACTGGCGGTGTCGCGGATGATGAGCCCCGTCACGCAGGACGCGGAGACGGTGGTGAACAGCGCGTCCATGAACGAGGCGCTGCCCATCTCTTTGGAAGAGAAGGGCAGGATGAGAAGTATCGTGCCGATGAGGATGACCGCGAGGTATCCGAGCACCAGCAGCCTTACCGGGGTAAGGCGGACTTTCCGTTGCATAATAACTCCCGTTTACGGATGAAATGTAAGCGCAGATATTATATCATTGCGGAAAATAAAAGGCAAACGGTTTATCGCACTTTGCAAAAATTCTTTTTCCGCACTTTTTTGCTCGCTTTTGCGTATTATGAGGGAGGGAAGAGGTGGCGATGAAAATTCATTTTGTGACGGAAGGAACGCTCGACGAATATTGGAACGCGCCCGCCGCGGCGTGCGATCTGCTCTTTTTCGGCTTTAACGGGCTCGGCACCGTCGATTATGCGCAGGAGCTGGGCGGCGTCACTTCCAAGCTGGAAGACGCCGCCGTTTTGAGCCGTGAGCTCGGCTGCACCGTCGTCTCGGGCTGCGCGACCGTCTCCTGCGGCATAAAGAGGAAGAGCGCCGCCGTCGCCGAACGGGGGCGCATCCTCGGCGTTTCGGATATGCTTTCCTCGATAGACGGGGAGAGCGCGGCGGGCGGGGCGCTCAAAGTCTATGAGACGGGCGCGGGAAAACTCGGCATCCTCGTGGCGGAAGACGTGTATTTTCCCGAGATCGCCCAGATGCTCTCTCTGTGCGACGCCGACATCCTGCTCGCCGTGTTCGGCGGCATAGAAGATTTCGTGCCTCAGCTCATGATGCGCGCCTGCGCCTTCGTTTCGGGGGTGCCCGTCGCCATGTGCGCGGCGGGCACGGCGCTGTTTTCCGAACGCACGGGAGAGATGGCGCTCGTTTCGCCCAAAAAAGAATGCGACTACCTCTTTTCCCCCGCAAGGGAATACCACCTCGTGTCCGCGCGGCGGCGGGGCTTTTTCCGCAAGGAAAGGGGAGATTTCTGATTTTTTCGGCGAAAATTTGCGGGCGGGCTTGCATTCCGCCCCCGTTATGGTATAATAAAAACACAATACGGACAGGGGAAGGAGAAAAGCCATGAACAAAGAGAACGCGGCGGCGTTTATCAACGCGTACAACAAGATCGACCAGCAGCTTCGGCAGCTGTACAACTTCAAACCCGCGCAGTCCTTTTCGGACATGATCCGCCGCAGCGCCGAGCAGAACGCGGTCATCCGCAAGTATGAGAGCGATCTCATCGACTTTGCGCGGCTGCGCAACGCGATCGTCCATCAGAGCACGGACGGGCGCATCATTGCCGTGCCCTGCGACGAGGTGGTGGACGAGATCCTGCTCATCGAACGGCTGCTGTGCACGCCGCCGCGCATCGGCGAATCGGTCAAGGCGAAAAAGATCGTCAGCGTGGACGACGCGATCAGCGTAAAGCAGGCGCTCATGCTCATCGCGCGGACCAACTATTCCAATCTGCCCGTCTACCGCGGCAAGCGCATGGTGGGCATGATCAACAACCGCCGCATCATCAAGGCGTTCGGCGCCGTGCTCGAGCGGGGGGAGAGCATAGACGACTTTGCTTCGCACACGCCCGTGGGCGAGATCGTGCGCGAGAGCGATCTGTTCGCCTATTATAAATATCTCGGCAAGAAGGACACGTTGCAGGACGTTTTGGCGGCGTTCGAGGAAAACAAG
>CALWCR010000153.1 GCA_944376445.1 uncultured Clostridia bacterium
TGTTCAGAAGAGAAATGTCTGAAAGCGCCCGCGCGCGGGCAATTTCGGAAGCGGAAGGCTCCGGCCTCGGCGTGAAAAAGTGCTCCGCGTCGGCGGGCGCGAAGCCCCAAAGTTCGGTGAGCGGAAAGAGCGCGGGCGAAAATTTTCCGCCAGTGAACGCCGTGTATTGCACGGCAAGGCGCATAAGCGCCGCTGTGTCATCTCGTATAGCGACCGTCTCGCCCGCCGCCGCGCGGTTGATGCGGGCGATGTCGCTCTCTTCGATTTGGACGCTGAAGGCGTCTTCAAGACCGTTGACGAGCGCCTCCAATTCACGCATGAGGGCATCGTATTCCGAAGCGGAGAGGTTTTCTCCGTCGACATAGAGGTCGGAACGCGCGACGGAGAGCTGTACGAAATAAGAATGCCCGCCGTCCTTTTTAGTCGCGCAGCCCGAAAAGAGGCAGAGCGCGGCGAGGAGAAAGGCAGCGGCGGACGATAAAAATTTTTTCAAAGACACGATCTATTTGTTCCCGTAAAAGATGAGCCCGAGGGTGCCGGGGCCGCAGTGCGAGGCGATGACGGGGCCCACGACCTGATAGTCGATCGTGAGGTCGTCGCCGAACGCTTCTTTGAGCGCGGCGACAAACGCGTCGCCGATCTCGGGGCAGTCTGCCTGTAAAACTTCCACGCGGTAATTTTTATCGAAGCCGTGTTTGCGCATGAGGGAGATAAATTCCGCGAAGACCTTTTTGGAACCCTTGATCTTGCCGACGCTCTGCAAACTCCCCTCCTTTGTGACCGTGATGAGCGGTTTGATGCCGAGCAGCTTGCCGAACGCCGCCGTGGGCGCGGAGAGCCCGCCGCCGCGCTTGAGGTAGATGAGGTCGTCTACGACAAAATAGACGACGGTATGCTCGCGCACGGTCGTAAGGTAAGCGTCCAGCTCGTCCATCGACGCGCCCGCAAGATATTTTTCCGCCGCCATGCGCACCTGAAAGCCCGCGCCGAGGCTGATGGACTTGGTGTCGAAGGTGCGTATCTCGCGTTCGGGATATTTTTCTTTGAGCGCGGAGATCGCCCTGTCCATACTTTCAAACGTCGCCGAAAGTTTATGGGAAAAGGTGATGTAGTAAATATCCTGCCCCTCTTTTAAGACGGGTTCAAAATAATCGATGTAGTTTTGTTCGTTGATGGCGGAAGTCGTCGGCACGGCGCCTTCGCGCATACGGGTATAGAAGTGAGAAAAATCCGTCTCTTTGCCGAGATCGTAGTAATACTCCTCCCCGTCGAGCACGTAAGGCATACGGATGACGCCGAGGCCGAATTTTTCCGCTTCGGTATGCCAAAGTTCGCAGTTGGAATCGCAAAACAGTTTGTACATATGTGAGCCTCTGAGTTTTTCTTTCATTATACAAAAATTGCGCGGATGTTGCAAACGTTTTCCCGCGGTTCAGAATTTTTTATGCCGTATCCTGAGTTTTTTGTCCCGTTCGATGAGATAACAGTTGAAGATGACCCCCGTCACGAAGCAGATCATCAGCACATACAGCCACAGCAAAAAGACGATAAAGAGGGCGACCGCCCCGTACAGCCGCTCCACGCTGCCGAAAGTGAGATAGATGGTGAAGCCGAAGGAGGCGAGCCCGCCGATAAAGAGCGTGATGAGGCTCCCCCAGATGACGTTGGCAAAGTGCACGCGGTACGGGCAGACATAGAGGTTTAAAAGGACGATAAAGACGAACGCCAGCACCGCCAGGATCGCATAGATGCCGAGCTGAGCGAAAAAGGAAGGGAACGCGCGTCTTAGCAGCGCGTTGCACAGGAGAAAGAAGATGGCGTCGGCAAGCAAGAGGAGCATGACGATAAAGATGAGCGCGAGCGCGGAAAGCCGCAGGATGACCCCGCCCTTTTTGCGTTTGTAGTCATAGATGATCTCTCCGCTGCGCCGCATATGATAAAAAAGGTTGGTCGAAGAATAGAGCGTCGTCGCCAAAAGTATGATGCTCGCCCCCACCGTGGCGCTCTTGGCGGAATCGCGCAGATAAAAGAGAAAGTCGCGTATCCCCGAAAAAATTTCGAGATCGAAGATCTCGTCGTAGTTGATATTGAGCTTTCCGAAAATGAGCGTCAGCCAAAAGAGAAAAGGCACGATCGAGAGGACGAGGAAAAACGCCATCGTCCCCGCGAGCGTCGTGTATTTTTTGGATGCGAGATAACCGTATGCCGAACGCACCTTGCATATGATGTCGGTCACATAGATCATATCTGTATTGTATGCAATCCGCGGGCGGAAAATTTAGCGCGCTTGACCTTTGCTCCCCTATCCTGCAAAGTTCGCTTTAAGGCGCCTATCCGACAGTATCTGATTTTTTGCGGTCGATTATTTTTAAATTTGCTATTGACAACACTAAATATGTATGGTATACTTATGACAAACAAGGGGGGTGATATTACAAAAATATATGGAGTTCGGCTTGTAAAGGCAAAATATACGGCGGGGCGTAAAGGTCGTTTGCAGCCCCGTGGGCGGATCTTGCGCTCAGGTGAAGGGCATAAATATTTCGGGGAAAAAGATAAAACGGCCCCGTGAAAAGACTCTGCAACAAAAAATAAAACAAATACGGGAGAATGAGACAGATGAAAAAGACATTCCGCATGGCGGCGCTTTTGACGGCCGCCGCCGCGCTGCTGTTTTCTCTTTGCGCCTGTAAAGAAGAGGAAAAGCCCCCCGCTCCGAAGGAGACGTATACAGAGCTTCTGACCTTTGACGACGATTATGCCGCCGCCGACGCTTATCTTCTGGAAAACGGGTATCCCGAGGCGTTCGTTTCGGAAACGGGAAATCAGACGAAACTCCTCTTGCAGAAAGCGGGCGCCGTCTATGAAAGCGACAGCCGCGGCGATATGCAATACGGCGAACGGGAACGCACCTATTGGGAAGGATTTTCCTCTTCGGTGACGGTGAGCGACGCTTCCCTTCCCGACAAGGATGTTTCGGTGAAATATATTACTTGTAACTGGCATTGGAACGGCGGCCGCCCTCTGGGCGATGACGCGTTGGAGCTCGACTTTGGCGGCGATCACGCCGTATTGCTTCGTCAATGCGCCTTGGAATTGCACGGCGAGGGGAAGCTGATCGGCAAAGGCGATGAGGACAAAGTACAGATAAAAATACCGCAGACGGACAATGTTACCTTCCGCTTTCAGCAGCAATGGGAGACGTCGGACGACCTCGAACTGCGCTTCACCTTGAACGGCGCGCGCGTCGGCTTGTCTTTGGACAGCAACGGCTATTGCAGGAAATGGTTCAAGGACGCGGCGGGCTCTTCCGCAATGGCGTATGGAGACTATGCCGTCGACGTATGCAACCTTCGCGGTTCGTTTACGCTGGCGCTCATCCGCTATATCGGCGAACCCGTCACGGGTACGGCGGCATTCACCTACACGCAGTCGGTCGAAGCGGATGACGATGTGCCCGCGGGCTATCTCAAAAGCAACGTCCGCGCCTGCAATTTCGGCGATACCCTTTAAGGCGGTCCTCCGTCTCGTTTGATCTCTTTTTTATAAGAAGAGCGAAGTACGGGCGGAAAATTTTATGTTCATGCAGCCGCCGCCCCGCAAAAGCGTGCTTTTGCGGGGCGGCGTTTTCGTATATTTTTTCAGGAGCATGAACACTTAGAAAACATCTGTCGGTTTATGCATGATATATACTTCAATATTATATTTTTCATTCCCAGGCATTTTACCGCGGGCACATTTTAATACTTTAAAGCCAAAACTTTCGTATAAAGCCTTTGCAGGCTCGTTCCCTTTTAAGACCTCGATATGGTTGATATCGGGAAAGCGGCACAATGCGTAATGCACAAGTGCGCGGCCGATAC
>CALWCR010000154.1 GCA_944376445.1 uncultured Clostridia bacterium
CCTTCCCCGCGCATCGAAGCCAGGGAAGCTAGGTCTTTGAAAAACCCGCAGCAAAGCCCCGCAAGATACGCGGCGCCGAGCGCGGTCGTCTCGATGGTCTGCGGACGCACGACGGGCACGCCGAGCACGTCCGCCTGAAACTGCATCAAAAAGCCGTTGGCGCTCGCCCCGCCGTCCACGCACAGCCGCTCGATATTGACGCGGAGGTCCTGCTCCATCGCGTGCACCACGTCGAAAGTCTGCAACGCGATCGATTCGAGCGCCGCGCGCACGATATGCGCGCGAGTCGTCCCGCGCGTGATACCGCAGAGCATTCCGCGGCAATCGGGATCCCAATAGGGCGCGCCCAGCCCCACAAAAGCGGGCACAAAACTGACGCCGCCCGTATCGGGCACGGAGAGGGCAAGTTTTTCCGATTCGGCGGAAGAGGAGATGAACCCCAGCCCGTCGCGCAGCCATTGCACGGCGGCGCCCCCTGCAAACACGCTCCCTTCCAGCACATAATCGGGGCGGGAAAGGGAGGCGGACAAGGTCGTGACCAGCCCGTTTTGCGAGCGCACCGCGCGCCTGCCCGTATTCATTAAAAGGAAACAACCAGTGCCATAGGTGTTTTTGACCTCACCCTCGCGCAGGCACAGCTGCCCGAAGAGCGCCCCCTGCTGATCGCCGACGGCGGCGCAAACGGGAACGGGCGCGCCGAGAAATTTTTCGGAAGCGACGCCGTAATCCGCGCCCGACGGCTTAACTTCGGGCAGCATGGAGAGCGGAATGCCGAAGAGGGCGCACAGCCCTTCATCCCAAGACAGTGTATGGATATTGTACAGCATGGTGCGCGAAGCATTGGTATAGTCGGTCGCGTGCACCTTCCCCTCGGTGAGGGTCCAGATGAGAAAAGTATCCACCGTGCCGAAGAGCAGTTCCCCCTTTTCCGCGCGCTTGCGTGCAAAGGGCACGTTATCCAGGATCCACCCGATCTTGGAAGCGGAAAAATAGGCGTCGACGGGCAGCCCCGTGCGCTCATAGATAAATTCCGCCTTCTCTCGCCCGAGCCGCTCGCAGTATTCCGCCGTGCGGCGGCACTGCCAGACGATGGCGTTATAGACGGGTTTGCCCGTAAATTTATCCCAGACGACGACCGTCTCGCGCTGGTTGGCGATGCCGACCGCTTCGATCTCGTCGGGCGAAATATGCCCCGCGGCGAGCGCCGCCTTCCAGCTTTCCAAAACAGACGCCACGATCTCGCGCGGGTCGTGTTCCACCCAGCCGGGACGGGGATAGTATTGCTTGAATTCCGTCTGCCCGACCGCCGCGATCTGCGCGCGCCCGTCGAACAGGATCGCGCGCGAACTGGTCGTGCCCTGATCGAGCGCGGCGATATATTTTTTCATCTTTTCCCCCTCCGCATCCCGAAAATTTTCAGAACGCGTCCTTTTCCAATTTCTTCCACCGCCGCGCAATGAAACGCATACGCACGCCGAGCGGCAAAATGCGCGGCACAACGGCGATAAATTTATTCCAGAACCCCGGTCGGCAGATACGCTTGTTCTTCGCCACCGCCCGTAAGCTCTTGCGGGCGATGTATTCGGGCGTCTTGGCGGAAAGTTTGCCCCACAGTCCCTGCCCTTCTATATCCTTGCAGATGTCGGGGCGGGTATAAATGCCGCCGGGTTCCACCGTCGTCACCTTGACGCCCTCGCCCTTCAATTCTATCCGCAAAGAAGAAAAGAAGCTCGAAAGCGCGCTCTTGGTCGCGCTGTACTCGGCAAAATAGGGCATCGGATAGACGCCCGAAATACTGCCGATCGTGAGGATCTGCAAAGAAGGCGCGCGGCGGGAGAGGACGAAGCGTGTCAGCGACAGCGCCGCCTCGAGATTGACGCGGCACTGAAAGACGACCTTTTCGTCCGTATACTTCAAAAAAGCCTTCTGAATATCCGCCCCCGCCACGTTGACGAGGCGGGAAAACGCCAGCCCCATGCTCTCCGCGGCGGCGTACATTTCCCTGCGCGCGGCGGCGTCCGTCAGATCACAGGCAAAGATCTCGATGCGGCGGGAAGGGAATTTTTCCGCCAGTTCCGCCCGCAGCGCCGCAAGTTTTTGCGCGCTCCTGCCCGTGAGAAAGAGATCGCCGTCTTCGGCGCAAGCAAAGGCAAACGCCCTGCCGACGCCGCCCGTCGCCCCGCTGATCAGAGTAAATTGTTTTTGCCTTTCCGCATCCATGCCGACGCTCCGAATTTTCTTATCTCACATTGTATCATAAATCGCCGTCCTTGTAAAGCGGGCGGCGATTTTGTTTGACTCTGCTTTCCGAAGATTTTTCGCTTATCCCGTTTCACACTTGCGGCAGAGGCGCTTCTCCTTATCTCGTTTTACACTTGCGGCAGGAACTTCTCCTTATTCTGTTTTGAAGCCGCGCGCGCCGCGATCACACTTTCCGACCTTTGCTCCACTGAAAAACAGTCGCAAAATTTTTGTTTATAAAGACTACTTTTCATCTTTGTAAAGCCGCCCGCAACGGGCGGCTTTACGCTCAGCGCGCGTCAAAAATATATGTGGTTTTTTACTATTTTTTGAGGGCAATGAGCGGGACACGGAGCTCCTCTTCGGTAAGCCCTGCGTGCACGCCATGTTGGCGCGCGGCGTCCTCTTTGGTTAAAAATATGGAAACGCCGCCCGTCGCCACGGCAAAAAAATCGCCGAGAAAATTTGCAAGATCTCCCCGCGGTTCCCCCTCGCCGAGCAGAGAGGAAGCCAAAAACTCTTCCCTCGTATAGAGGCGGAAGGACTCTTTGAACGCGTCGGCAAAGGCGGCGCGGAATTGCTCTCCTTTCCCTTCTTTGACAAAGAGGGAGAGGGCGCGCGGCTCGCAGACAGGCGGCCTTTTCAAAAGCGAAGCCAGGCGCGCTTCGTCGTAAATACAGACGTTCTTTTCCGCGTCGGTCATGCCGTGATCGGCCGTGATCAAAAGAAGGGTATCCTCTTTCAGCGAATCAAAGAGCGCCGCCGCACCGCCTTGCAGATCTTGCAAAACCTTTTTTACCTTCGCGCATTCCACTCCGCCCTCGTGCATACTCTTATCCGGCTCGGGCCAGTATGCAAAGACAAATTTTCGGCCTTTTTGGCGCATTATGTCACGCATAGTACTGCATAACGACGCAAAATCGGCGGGATACGGCGAAATATAGGGCGAAATTTCACAGGCATTGCCGCCGGCCGCGGTGATCGCCGCGCAGACGGATCGATACGGGAAATAGGTATCCGCAAG
>CALWCR010000155.1 GCA_944376445.1 uncultured Clostridia bacterium
ACTCCGCCCTCGTGCATACTCTTATCCGGCTCGGGCCAGTATGCAACGACAAATTTTCGGCCTTTTTGGCGCCTTATGTCACGCATAGTACTGCATAACGACGCAAAATCAGCGGGATACGGCGGAATATAAGGTGAAATTTCGCAGGCATTGCCGCCGGCCGCGGCGATCGCCGCGCAGACGGAGCGGTACGGAAAATAGGTATCCGCAAGGCTTCTCCCCTCGATCTTTTCGCCCGTTTGCGCGTCTTTGTTGGTAAAGAGAACGACGCTTTTGTCCTCTTTGGGGAAATACCCCGTCCAACCGAGGCGGCCGTGACGGCAGGGCGAAAGCCCGCTTTGCAGCGACGTCAGGGCAGCGACGGTCGTCGGCGGAAAGACGGAAGAATATTCCCCCGCAAGACAGGAAGCAAACAGCCCGCCCCTATCGAGATCTCGCCGTATGACGTTGCAGCCCATGCCGTCGAGGACCAGCAGGATGACATTTTGATACTCCTTTTCCGCCAGCAATCTGTCCGCGAGCGGCAGCGTTCTTTCGCCGCGCGGGATCGGCGCGCCGAAATATTTAAGCAGCGAACAGGCAAGCCCCGCAATGCTGTCGGCATAGTCCGCAAACGGTTCCGCCGACAAAGCGTTTGTCATTGCAAGAAGCCTCTCCTCGGAAAAATCTTCCCGCAGGGAAATTCTTCCGTATGCAAGTTTATCATGATGGATGACCAGACCGATCCCCTCCTTTCACGCGTTTTTTCTATTGTAACACGCAGCCCGCGGACGTGTCAAGGGGCCGTCGGAATGCGCCGAAAAATATCCGAAAGCACGCACAAAGGATCCTCTATATTATGGCTTTGCCCGAAAAACGCGAGGCGTATTTTCCGCCCCGTGCATCCCCTTGCGCGCGGCAAAAAGCCTTCTATACGCCTACTGTCGGCGCCGAAAAAATAAGCGGATAGACACGCTTTGGCGCGCCTCAAAAATCGCGCGGCGCGACACTGTTTCCCGTTCCTCACGGCTCGCTTTTCCTGTTCTGCGCGACGCTGTTTCCCGTTCCTAACAGCTCGCATTTCCCATTCCGCACAATCTCATTTGACGAGCCGCGCCGCCCGTTTTGCCGAGCCGCATTCCCCTTTCCCCCATACCGAGACGGCTTCAAAAATGACGCAAAAAAACGGCTTTATGCCGCAGTGAAAACCCTTCGATTTACTTGACAAAACGGCGCCCCGAAGCTATAATTTGAGAATAATTTTGAACAAATTTTTCGGAGGCTTTATCCATGAGAGTTCTTGCCATCAATGATATTTCCTGCGTCGGAAAATGCTCTCTCACCGTAGCATTGCCCATCATCGCGGCGTCGGGCGTGACGTGCGACATTCTGCCCACTGCCATCCTTTCCACCCACACGGGCGGTTTTTCGGGCTATACGTTCCGCGATCTGAGCGAGGACATCCCCGCCATCATAGCGCATTGGAAGAGCCTTTCCCTGCAATACGACATCATCATCAGCGGGTACCTCGGCAGCATCCGCCAGATCGAGATGGTCAAGACCATCAAGCGCGAGCTTCTGCGCGAGGGCGGGCTCATGATCGTCGATCCCGTGATGGGCGACAACGGCGTCCTCTATTCCCATTTCGACCATGATTTTGTCCAAGAAATGAAGGGGCTCTGCGCGGAGGCGGACATCATCGTCCCCAACCTGACGGAGGCGTGCTATCTGACGGACACCGATTACGCCGCCGTCGGCGAGAGGGATTATCCCGCCATCCTCAAAAAGCTGCAAGCGCTCTGCCCCGCTCCTTCCGTCACGGGCTGCGACGTCAAAAAGGACGGCAAAGTTTACAGCAGCGTTTTCTATACAAACGACGCGGGCAAATTCCAAAGTTTTGCCACCGATAAGATCGAAGGCGCTTTCCACGGCGCGGGCGACGTGTACGCGAGCGCGCTCGTCGGCTGCCTCGCGCGCGGCATAAGCACCGATAAGGCAGTCGAGATCGCCGCCACATTCACGACGGAATCCATCCGCCAGACGGCCGCCGACAAGACCCAGGCGCGCTACGGGCTCAATTCCGAAAGCCAAATGCTGCCCTATCTTGAGGCGCTCGACAAAGCGGCGGGCGGAAAAAAGGCGGATCCTGCTTTATAAAATTTATTTTGCCGAATTCCTTGAAATTTTTCCGCGGATAGTGTATAATAGATTTAGAAAGAAGGGACTTACCTTCTTTTACAGCCTTTATAAATACGATCTGCGGTGTTCGGAGTCCGAATTATCTTAATCCACAATGTAAAAAAGGGAGCGCTCACTAAGTAGTCTATGCCGATAGGCGAGGTCTGTTTTTGAACGGAAAGGCTGAGGCGGCAAGCGGCGCACCCACCTGCGAGAAGCGGGTTAACACTTTTTCGTTCTGCGGCACAGGCGGATCCCCTTTTGATAAGAAGCGGGCGGATGTATTTTCCGCCCCTGTTTTTTTTGCAAAAACGAAAATTTTTTTATTTTTTCCGCTAAAATAAGTTGCCTGACGGCGCTTTTTATGATATAATCATTTGGCAAGTTCAGATACGGCCTCATGGTCAAGCGGTTAAGACGTCGCCCTCTCACGGCGAAAACCGGGGTTCGAGTCCCCGTGGGGCTACCAAAAAA
>CALWCR010000156.1 GCA_944376445.1 uncultured Clostridia bacterium
GCGCGGAAAGAAGGGCTGGATATTATCATGATCGACTATATCCAGCTCATGAGCAGCGGCGCCCGCCGCCAGGAAGAGAACCGCCAGCAGGAAATTTCCACCATCACCCGCAATCTGAAGATCATGGCAAAAGAGCTGGATGTGCCCGTTTTGGCGCTTTCACAGCTTCGGCGTATCTCTTCCAAAGAAGAGCCGCAGCTTTCCGACCTTCGAGAATCGGGCGCGATCGAACAGGACGCAGACATGGTCATGTTCATTCACCGCCCGGACGTCGCGGCGACGGAAGAAGAGATCAAGAGCGGCAAGATCGTCAAAGACGCGGCGGATCTCATCATCGCCAAGCACAGGAACGGCGAGCTCGGCAGGGTGAAGCTGCGTTTCCGCGGCGATCAGGTGCGCTACGTCAACCCGCCGCCCGGATTTTTACCCGACGATCCCATGGAAGGTAGGGGCGAAAGCGAGCCCGAAGAAATTTCCGACGAAGATATGGGCGGCCTTTCGGACGGCTTCGGCGAAGACCCCGACGAGGAGGCTTGAGATTGGAAACCATCATCGCGCCCGTCACAAATGAGTCGCTCGCGGAGGCGAAACGCATCCTTAATGAAGGGGGCGTCGTCGCCTTCCCGACGGAGACGGTGTACGGGCTGGGCGCGGACGCCCGCCGCGACGACGCGGTCGCTAAGATCTATCGGGTCAAAGGGCGGCCTTCCGATAACCCGCTCATCGTGCACATCCATAAGGATTACGATATAGAAAAGCTCGTGCTCGACGACAGGGCGTATGTAAAAAAGCTCAGGGAAGCGTTTTTGCCGGGGCCTTTGACCCTCGTCTATCCGAAAAGGGAAGACAGCGTCTGCGCGCGCGTTTCCTGCGGGCTGGATACGCTCGCCGTGCGGGTACCCTCGCATGAAGGGGCGCAGCGCTTTCTCAAATATGTGGATATGCCCGTGGCGGCGCCCTCCGCCAATACTTCCAAACATATCAGTCCCGTCTCGGCGATGCACGTCTATGAAGATCTTCGCGGCAAGATCCCGCTGATCCTCGACGGCGGCAGATGTTCGGGCGGTATCGAGAGTACTGTGTGTGACGTAACGGGCGAAAAACCCGTCGTTTTGCGGTCGGGGCTCGTTTCCGCGGAGATGATCGCGGAAGTTGCGGGCAGCTGCGGAACGTATGTGCCGAAAGAAGGAGAGCAGGTGCGTTCTCCCGGGATGAAATACAAACACTATGCGCCGAGGTGCGAGACCCGCCTCTTCAAAAGCGGCGAAGTGCGCGCGGCGCAGGCGGAATTTGCGCGCTTGCAGGCGGAAGGCAAAAAAGTCTTCGTGCTGTGTGAAGACGCGCTGTGCGGGCTCTTTCCCCGCGGGTGCGTCCTCGATCTGGGGCGCAGCGAGCGGGAGATGGCGGCCAATCTGTACGAATTATTGCATGAGGGGGAGCAGGCAGCGGACGTGATCGTCGCGGTGATGCCGCAAAAGAAGGACGGCGTCATGGCGGGCGTCATCAACCGCCTGGCAAAAGCCTGCGCGAACGAGCCATGAAGCGGAAAAAAGTCCTGTTCGTATGCAGCGGGAACACCTGCCGCAGCCCGATGGCGGAAGCAATGCTGCGCGCGGAGCTCAAAAAGAGGAAGATCAAATTCGTCGACGCCGCTTCCGCGGGCGCCTTCGCGAAGGGGAATACTGCGATCAGCGAAAACAGCGCCGCCTGCCTTGACGAGAGGCGGTTGGACTATTCCAAATTTCATCCGCGCCAGCTCACGCACAAGATGATCGAGGCGAGCTTTATCGTCGTGTGTATGACGTGGCAGCTCAAAGAATTGCTCAACACTTTTCCCAACGTCTATGCGATGGAGGAGCTTACCGGCTTTGATATTCCCGATCCGTTCGGGCTCGGGATGGACGCATACCGCAAGACGGCGGAGCGGCTGTCGATTGCGGCAGAGCGGATCGCCGCCCTTCTTTTCCCGGACGGCTCTGCGGAAAACGCGGTCTTGCCCGCGCACAAAGTACGTACAAAAAAATAAAACATATAAGGAAGGAAAATGTCATGAAAATTGCAGTCGCCTGCGATCACGGCGGGCTGGAACTCAAAGCCGCGCTTTTGCGCTATCTCAAAGAAAACGGGTATGAAGCCGCGGATTTCGGCACCTATACCGCCGATTCCTGCGACTATCCCGATTTCGCCCTGCCCGCGGCGGAGGCCGTTGCGCGCGGCGAGTGCGAACGCGGCATCCTCATTTGCAGCACGGGCATCGGCATCTCCATCGCCGCCAACAAGGTAAAGGGGATCCGCTGCGCCCATTGCCATGATACCTATTCCGCCAAATATACGCGCCTTCATAACGACGCGAATATGCTCGCCTTCGGCCAGAAGATCATCGGCGAAGGGCTCATGCTCGAGATCGTGCAGGCTTTTCTGACTACGCCGTTTGAAGGGGGAAGGCATCAGCGCCGCGTGGACAAGATCACGGCGATCGAGGAAAAATATTTTAAATAACGGCACCGAATATGCCGAGCAAAGGAGACAAGTATGAAACGAGTGACGAAAGCGGTCATCCCCGCAGCGGGGTACGGCACGCGCTTTTTGCCCATCACAAAGTCGGTATGCAAAGAGATGCTTCCCATCGTCGACAAGCCGACCCTTTTATATATCGTGGAAGAGGCGGTCGCGGCGGGGATGCGGGAGATCCTCATCATCACGGGGCGCAACAAGAAGAATATAGAAGATTTCTTTGATTTTACGCCGGAATTGGACAGCGTGCTCGAAGAGAGCGGCAACAGGGAGTTTTTGGATATTTCCAAGAAGATGGAAAACATCGCCAATATCTATTTCGTGCGCCAGAAACATCCCGTGGGCTTTGCCGACGCCGTCATGTACGCGAAGCCGTTCACGGGCGACGAGCCCTTCGGCATCCTGCTCGGCGACGACATCATCTATACGGAAGGCGCGCAAAAGCCCGGCATCCGCCAGCTCGCCGAATCGTATGAAAAGACGGGCAAGGCGACCGTCGCCCTCATGGGGGTGGAGGATAAGGACATTCCCAAATACGCAAACGTGCGCGGGCGCGCCCTTTCGGACAGATTGGTCGAGATCGACAAGATCGTCGAAAAACCGCGCGCGGAAGATAAGTTTTCCAATGACGCCGTCATCGGCCGCTATGTGGTGGGGCCCGACATTTACGACGCCATCGAACGCACGCCGCCTTCGCCCAAAGGGGAAGTGTATTTCACCGACGCGCTCGGTTTGCTGGCAAAAGAGGGCGCGCTCAACGGCTATCGCTTCGAGGGACTGCGCTATGACGCGGGCAATAAGCTCGATTATCTGAAAGCCAACATTGAATTTGCGCTGCGCGACCCTGCACTTGCCGAGGGGATGCGTGAATATCTTTTTGCGCTCACGCGCAAACTTTGAATGCCATGAAGCTGCGCTTTTATAACGCCAAGATCATGCGCCGCCCCGACCTTCCTTTGGAAGAGGGGGAAGTCTGTACCGAAGGCGGCAGGATCGTATCCGTCGGCGCCCGCCCCGAAGGCTTTATTGCCGAGCGGGAGATCGACTGCGGGAACAACCTTCTCATGAGCGGGTTCTGCAACGCGCATACGCACGCAGCCATGAGTTTATTCCGCGGCGTGGCGGACGATCTGCCCCTCGACAAATGGCTGTACGAACGCATCTTCCCCATGGAAGATCATCTGACCCCCGAAGACGTCTATTGGGGGACCATGCTGCAAGCGGCGGAGTTCGTCAAAAGCGGCATCACCTGTATCGCGGATATGTATTTTTATCCAGACGAGGTCTATGCCGCCGCCAAAAACGCGAGGCTCTGCGTCGCGCTCTGCTGCGGCGCAAATTCGTATTCTTCTTACGATGTACCCGCTTTTATCGGGAAAATGCTCGCTAAATACAGTACTATGTCTGACAGAGTGCGCTATTTCCCGGGGCTTCACGCAGAATATACCTGCGAAGAAAAACTCATCGAGGCGGTCGCGGACATTGCGGCGGAGAGCGGCGCGCCGACGTATATCCATCTTTCGGAAACGCTCAAAGAGGTGGGCGATTGCACAGTCCGCCACGGCGGGCTCACGCCGCCGCAGTATCTGCACAAGCTCGGCTTTTTCGATAACGGCGGGCTGGCGGCGCACTGTACCTATGCGAACAAGGACGACGTCGCCCTGTTGAAGCAGAGTGGGGTCGTGCCCGTCATCAACGGCGGCAGCAACTTGAAGCTCGCATCGGGCGTCGCGCCCGTGACGTCCATGCTCGCGGCAGGGCTGCGGCCCGCGCTCGGAACGGACGGTTCGGCGAGCAACAACGCAACTTCTCTGTTCCGCGAAATGTACCTTTATTCCTGTCTGCAGAAAAAGACGATGAAGGACGCTTCCGCGGTGAGTGCGGAAGAGGCGCTTTCGGCCGCGACCGTCAACGGCTACAGCGCGCTCGGCTTTGACGGCGGCGTGCTCGAAGCGGGCAAATTTGCGGACATGGTGCTTTTAGACCTTTCCGCACCCAATATGCACCCGCTTTCTGACATAAAAAAGAATGTCGTATACAGCGCGGATACGTCGCTCGTGCTCATGACGATCGCAAACGGCAAAATCGTCTATGAGCGCGGCAGCTACCATATCGGCGAGCCGCTCGGCAAGATCTATGCGGAGTGCGAAAAGAGGATAAAGCGCCTGATCGCCGAGGCAGGATTTTGAGAACGAAGCAGCCTTTTGATGCCGCCCGCGCGCTTTGTGTGCAGCGGGCATAAGGAGAAACCATGGATGATTTTTTAGAGACGCTGAAAAATATCGGCGCCGATTTTGTGCAGAATACGGGGCTCGCCATCGTGCGCACCGTGGCGTTTTTCGTGCTCGGTCTGGTCATTATCAAGATCGTGCAGAGCATCGCCCGCGGCGCCACCCTCAAGAGCCGCAAACTTGACAAAGCCGCTTCTTCCTTCATCATTTCCATCATTACGGTCGTCCTGTACATCGCGCTGGCGATCGTCGTGGTCAGTTCCCTCGGCTTTTCCACGGCAGGCATCATCGCGGCCTTTTCCGCCGTCGCCCTCGCTGTCGCCCTCGCTCTGAAGGACAGCTTGGCGAGCCTTGCCAACGGGGTGATCATCATCTTCACCAAACCGTTTAAAAAAGGGGATCACGTCGACATCAACGGGGTGGACGGCCTCGTGCAGGACATCCGCCTCTTCAATACCAAAGTTTTGACCTATGACAACGTCGAGGTGATCATCCCCAACAGCGAAGTGCTCTCCACGGATATGATCAATTACAGTTCCATGCCGCTGCGGCGCGTGGTCGTGGATTTCCCCGCGCCCTATGACGCGGATACCGCGACCGTCAAAAAACTGCTCCTCGATTACGCTTCCGCACATCCGAACGTCGTCAATTCTCCCGCGCCGTCCGTCATATTGAGCGAATACGGCGCCAGCGCGCTGACCTATTCGGTGCGCGTCTGGGTACTCAACGAAAAATATGCCGATACCCAGAACAGCCTGCGGGAAGGGTTCGTCAATATGATGCGCGAAAACGGCATCGAGATCCCGTTCAACCGCATCGACGTTTCGCTGCTCAAAGAATTGTCTGCGCCCGCGGACAAAAAAGGAGGGGACAGGCAATGACGACAGACCTTATCATACAGTACTGCGTTTACGGCGGCATCATCGTCGTCGGCATCGTCGTCCTCGGGCTGTTCCGCCGCCGCCATAAACTTCCGAACCATGCGGAAGTCAAGGCAAAGCTGGAAGCGCTCGCGCAAAAACTGCACTATTTTCTCGGCGAAGACATAAAAGAATGTTCCAATTTTGAATTTTTCAAAAAACTTGCCAAACTGATCGGCTATGTCGACCGCATGGTCTATGAAACGTCGCTTCTTGCCGAAAAGGAGCGGGATATGCAGATCGAGAGCATCTCCGCATCACTGCAAAGCGTGCGGGACAGCTTGTGCGATTATAAATACGGCAAAAAAGAACGCTCGGATGCGAGCGGGTTTACGGCTTGCCTTTCCGCCGTGGAGGGCGGCATCGGCGTTGCTCAAAATATCATCGCGCGGGATAAAGAACTCAAAGCGCGCCGCGCGGGCTGACGAATATGGATAGGACGATCATCGCGATCGGCGGCGGGGAGCTGAAAAGCAAAGATACGCTGCCGATCGACGGCTACATTGCCGCCAAGGCGAAAGAGCGGGCGTGGGAGCGCCGTGCATCCGGGCTGTTCATCCCCACCGCCAGCCACTACAGTATGCCCTATTTCAACAGCTTCAGAAAGACGTATACGTCCGTCTATGACGTCAAGGCGGACGTCGCGCTGACCGTATACGGTGAAATGAGCAAAGATAAGCTGCGCGAAAAATTCTGTAAGGCGGACTTTATCTATGTCGGCGGGGGTGACACCGTCTTTATGCTGACCCATTGGAAGCAGACGGGGCTTATCGATATGATCGAAGACGCTTACGAGCGCGGCGTTCTCATTTGTGGGCTGTCCGCCGGCGCCATTTGCTGGTTTGAAAATATGTATACCGATTCCAAACTTGCGTCAAGCGGAGACGATTACTCCTTTTTTCGCGGCCTCGGCTGGATAAAAGGCACAATTTCTCCGCATTATAACCTCCGAACGCTTGACTTTGATCAAAAAATACAATATAATAATATAGCTGCGATCGGGTTGGAAGACCGCGCTGCCATCGAGATCGTAAACGGCAAAATCGTCCGTTCTCTCGGCTGCGGCGGCAAAGCATACCGCCTCAAGCACGGCGACGGAGCTCCCGTCAAGGAAGAGATCCTGCCGTCCGTCAGGCTGTAAAGCGGTCATCGTTCGTTGCGGTCAGCGGCTTTGCGAGTGTGGTGAAATTGGCAGACGCGCTAGATTCAGGTTCTAGTGGGAGCGATCCCATGCAGGTTCAAGTCCTGTCACTCGCACCAAAAAACGCTCTTCTTTCAGAAGAGCCATACGGAGGCATAGCTCAGTTGGTTAGAGCGCTCGCTTCACATGCGAGAGGTCGTAGGTTCGAGTCCTACTGTCTCTACCAAACGGCTGTATATTGTGCTTAACCGTTGTTCATTGCACAATATATGGCCGTTATTTTTTTGCAGATAGAGTTTTATTGCGGTTTTGTAATTTTTATACCCGCTTTTTTATCAGTCGTCATTCATATTGGGGAACGTTTGGGGAACGTTTGGGAATTGTTCCCGATAGTCTACCTTCGACATCTCCTCCAGCATGAACGAATCGGGAAAGTGCGTGTACGCCTTGCCGATGAGCCGTTCCGGGCTGTCTCCCATCCAAATTTCGACGATCTCCTGTTCATTGCACATAGATGGTCGTTATTTTTTTGCGGATTTTCCGATTTATATTTTTTAATAAAAATTCGGGCGCGTGCAGTGCACACTTATTTTGTTCGGTCTAAAAATTACATTGTTAGCCGTTAAATACACAGCTGAGGATAGGGAGAGGGTATTTCTTGCATTTTTTTATGATATGGAAAAAAGCCTCGCGGGGCTTTCGCAACTGTATTATATAGATAACGCGAATTATTTTCTTGTAAACTAAAACCCGCGGATGATCCGCGGGTTTTAGTTTACTTTGCAAAGATCAGAGGATGATATTGACGAGCCTGCCCGGCACGACAATGAATTTTTTCACCGCTTTACCCTCGACGAGGGGACGGACGAGGTCGCTTCCCAGAACAAAGGTCTGAATATCTTCGCGGCTCATATCCTTGGCGATCATGAGCTTGCCCTTGATCTTGCTGTTGATCTGGACGGCGTATTCCGTCTCTTCCAAAACGAGGGCGCTCTCGTCGCAGACGGGATAGCGCTGGTCAAAGACGGAATATTTTCCGCCCCACTGCTCCCAAAGCTCTTCCGCAAAGTGCGGGGCGAAGGGGGCGATGAGGAGGATGAGGTCTTTGAGGCATTCTTTGAAGAAGGGCACGTTTTTGTTTTCCGCGCCGTCGTATTTATAGAGGGCGTTGACGTATTCCATCAGCCTCGCCACGGCGGTATTGAAGGAGAACGCCTCCACGTCGCGGGAGATCTGTTTGACGGAATTGTTGCGCACGAAATTCAGTTCCTTTTCCGCAGCGCCCATGCCGCCTTCTTTTCCCTTTTCCGCCAGCCCTTTGAGGACGATGCGTTCCGTTCTGTCCAGGAACTTGGCGACCGATTTGATGCCGTCGTCGCTCCACGGGCCGCCTTCGGTATAGGAAAATCCGAACATCAGGTACATACGGAAGACGTCCGAGCCGTATACGGAGACATATTCGTCGGGGGAGATGACGTTGCCTTTGGATTTGGACATCCTGTTGCCGTCGGGGCCGAGGATGACGCCTTGGTGCACGAGGGAGCGGAAGGGTTCGTCAAAGTTCAGATACCCCATATCGCGCAGCGCTTTGGTGAAGAAACGCGCGTATAAAAGGTGCATACAGGCGTGCTCGGCGCCGCCGATATATTTGTCGACGGGCAGCAGCTTGTTGACGATCTCGGGATCGAACGGCTCTTTCGCGTTGTGCGCGTCCGCATAGCGCAGATAATACCAGCTCGAGCAGACGAAGGTGTCCAGCGTGTCCGGATCGCGCAGCGCGTCGCCGCCGCAGTGCGGGCACTTGGTGTGCATGAACTCCTCGCACTTGGCGAGAGGGGATTTGCCGTCCGGTTTGAATTCCACGTCGTAGGGGAGCCTGACGGGCAGATCTTTGACGGGTACGGGAACGACGCCGCATTGGGGGCAATGAACGACGGGGATGGGTGCGCCCCAGTAGCGCTGGCGGGAAACGAGCCAGTCGCGCAGGCGGTAATTGACTTTGCGCTGCCCCTTGCCAATCTTGGTGAGATAGTTGGTGATCTCCGTGCGCGCTTCTTCGCCGAAGCGGCCGTCAAATTGCAGGCTGTTGACGCAGATGCCGTCTTCCGTAAAAGGGAGTACCGTCTCGCCGTTCTTGTTTTCGATGACCTTGGTGATGGGCAGGCCGTATTTTTTCGCAAAGGCGAAGTCGCGCTCGTCGTGCGCGGGCACGCCCATGACCGCGCCCGTTCCGTAAGAATAGAGGACGTAGTCGGCTGCGTAGATGGGCACTTTTTTGCCGTTGACGGGGTTGACGGCATAATGTCCGATAAAGACGCCCGTCTTTTCGCGCGCGGAGGAGAGCCGCTCGATCTCGTCGGTGTGCGCCGTCTTTTCGATATACTCTTCGACGGCGGCGCGCTGCTCGTCGGAAACGAGCTTTTTCACGAGCGGGTGTTCGGGCGCGAGCACGACGTAGGACACGCCGTAGACGGTGT
>CALWCR010000157.1 GCA_944376445.1 uncultured Clostridia bacterium
GCGGTTGCCTTTTTTCCCGATTTGTGCTACACTGTAGCGGCAATGCGGCAAAGCGCCGCTTTGTAAATTTTTAACATCCGAAGGTATATCATGGCAGAAAAAAAGAGCAAGGGGCAGCAGCGCTTGGGCGAGCTCGCCTACGAAAAGAAGAACTATTACGAGACGGCTTCAGAAGAGGAGAAGAAGGAGATCTTTTCCTATGCGGAAGGATATAAGACGTTTTTGGACGCGGGCAAGACGGAGCGCGAGGCTTGCGCCGCCGCCGTGGCGCTGGCAAAGGCAAAGGGATTCAGCGAATTTCACTTCGGAGATCCCCTTTGCGCGGGCGACAAGCGGTATTTTATCAACCGCGGCAAGAGTGTGGTTATCTTCCGCGTCGGCACGAAAGACCTCGAAAAGGACGGGATGCGCCTCATCGCCGCGCATATCGACGCGCCGCGCATCGATATCAAGCAGGTCCCGCTCTATGAAGAGGGGGGTATGTGCTTTCTGAAGACCCACTATTACGGCGGCATCAAAAAATATCAATGGACGGCGATCCCGCTGGCATTGCACGGCGTCGTCGTCTTGAAAGACGGCAGCAAGGCGGAGATCTCGGTGGGCGAAAAGGCGGACGACCCCGTCTTCTACATCAACGACCTTCTGCCCCATCTCGGCGCGGAGCAGATGGCGGGGAAGGCGGGCAAGATCGTCGAGGGCGAACAGCTCAACGTCGTCGTCGGTGGGCTTCCGTATCCCGACGAAGAGGTCAAAGAGAAACTCAAACTCACCGTGCTCGACATCCTCAACCTTAAATACGGCATGAAGGAAGAGGATTTCCTCTCGGCGGAGCTCTCCGCCGTGCCCGCCTTCCCCGCGCGCGACGTCGGCTTTGACCGCGCGCTCATCGGCGCCTACGGCCATGACGACAGGGTGTGCGCCTATTCCGCGCTGACGGCGGTGCTCGACGGGGAGAGCGAACACACCGTGCTCGCCATGCTCGTCGATAAAGAAGAGATCGGCAGCGAGGGCGTCACGGGAATGCAGAGCAAGATATACGAAGATCTGATGGAAGAGATCTGCGCGGCGGCGGGCGCCTCTTTCCGCAGGGTGCGCTTCGCGTCCAAGTGCCTTTCTTCCGACGTGACGGCGGCGTTCGACCCCAATTTTGCGAACGTCTATGAACGCATGAACGCGGCGATGCTCTCCTGCGGCACCTGCATGAGCAAATTCACGGGCGCGCGCGGCAAGAGCGGCTCGAACGACGCAAATGCCGAATTTGTCGGCGAAGTGCGCGCCATGTTCGACAGGGCGGGCGTCGTCTGGCAGACGGCGGAGCTCGGCAAAGTGGACGCGGGCGGCGGCGGCACGGTCGCCAAATTCCTCGCGAACCTCAATATCGACACGGTCGATCTGGGCGTGCCCGTCATTTCCATGCATTCGCCGTGGGAACTCATCTCCAAGGCGGATCTGTACAGCAATTATAAGGCGTTCCTCGCTTTCATCCCTTAAATGCGGCGGGCGGCGCGGCTCCTTCGGGGGAGCCGCGCCGCCTTTTCTCATGCGCAAACGGGTTGCCTTTTGCCGCGCGATGTATTATAATGTGTTAAAAAAGGAGCGCCGCCTGCGGCGCGGGAGCAAAGGCATGGGCAGAGAAAAACGGGACGCGAAAAAGCGCGTCTTGCTGTATTCGCACGAATTTACCTATACGGGCGCGCCGGCGAGCCTTCTTCGCATCGGCAAGATCCTGAAAACGAAATACGATGTGGAAGTCTGGGGCCCCGCGGAAGGGGATTTTTTGTGCGAATTTACCCGGGCGGGCATTCCCGTGCGCATCGTGCCCTATGCCGCCTGCGCTGAGAAGGAGACGCGAAAAGCGGTCGCGGCGTTTGATTTTTGCATCGTCAATACGGTGGTCGCGCATATCTTTTATACCTTCGCGCGCCGCATCATCCCTACCGTCTGGTATATCAGGGAAGCGCAGAATCTTCTTCAGATGTGCGCGGCGTCGCCCGACCAGGTGCGCGCGCTGCGCGGCGCACGGGACATCCTCTGCGTGAGCGAATATGCGCGCGACTTTATCGCCGCGCACTACAACCGCCGCGTGCGGGTGCTGCATAACGGCGCCGAAGACATTTCGGGCGGGGCGAAGGGCAGAAAGGCGGACGGCGAAGTGCACTTTTTGCAGATGGGTGCAGTCACGGAGCGCAAGGGGTTTTCCGAATATATCGAAGCGTTTTTGCGCCTTCCCGAAGGGTGCAGGGAGCGCGCGCGGCTGTACATCGCGGGGAAGCTCCCGCCCGAAGAGCGCGGCTATTGGGAGCCCCTTCTTAAAATGACGGAAGGGGAGGCGCGCGTCGTCTGGCTGGGCGAACGGAAGGGCACGGAGCAAAAGCTCGCCGCTTACGACATGGCGGACGTGGTCGTCGTCGCCTCGCACGACGAGTCCTGTTCCCTCGTCGCGCTGGAAGGGGCGATGCTCTCCAAACCTCTCATCGTCACCGAGAACGTGGGGGCAAAGTATCTGGTCGGGGAAGAGAACGGCTTCATCGTCAAAACGGGGGACTGTGTTTCCCTCTCCGAAGCGATGGAGCGCTGTATCCGCCGCCCCGAAGCGCTCGCCGACATGGGCAGATATTCGCGCAAGGCATATGAAAAGTATGCGGGCATGGAAGAGCACGCCGCCGCCGTCTTGGCGCTGGCGGAACGGTATACCAAAAAGAACAAGCGGCTCGTCGCGCTGCGCGGCCGTTTCGGGAGGCTTTTCGCGCTGCCCGCCCGCGCCGTTCGCTGTATCCGCCGCGAAGGGTTTGCTTCCGCCTGCAAAAAGGGGATGGGGAGGATTTTCGGAAAATAAAAAGCGCCCGCACATCGCTCGCGGGCGGAAAATTATCATAAGCATCCGTCGCCACAGCAATAGGGCGCGGGTGTTTATTTGTTAAAGAGGATGGGGGTATGGTGTAAGGAAGAAATTTATTATGTATAATTGGCGGCGGCATCCCGAAATACCGTAAAAGGGGAGAAAT
>CALWCR010000158.1 GCA_944376445.1 uncultured Clostridia bacterium
GTCATCGGTTCGTGCACCAACGGGCACATTTCCGACCTTCGCATCGCGGCGGACATCCTGCGCGGCAAAAAAGTCGCCAAAGGGGTGCGCTGCATCATCATCCCCGCGACCAACACCATCTGGAAACAGGCGATGCACGAGGGGCTGTTCGACGTCTTCCTCGACGCGGGCGCCGTCGTCTCCACGCCCACCTGCGGACCCTGCCTGGGCGGGCATATGGGCATCCTGGCGGCGGGCGAGCGGGCGGTCGCCACGACCAACCGCAACTTCGTCGGGCGCATGGGGCACGTCGACAGCGAAGTGTACCTCGCTTCCCCTTACGTCGCGGCGGCGAGCGCCGTGACGGGCAAACTTTCCTGTCCCAAAGATCTGCAATAATTTGAGAGGTGAACGACCATGAAAGTACGCGGAAACGTTTTCAGATATAAAAGCGACGTCGACACCGACGTCATCATCCCCGCAAGGTACCTCAACACGACTTCGGAAGCGGAACTCGCCTCCCACTGCATGGAGGACATCGACAAAGACTTCGTGAAAAAGGTGCAAAAGGGCGACATCATCGTGGCGGAAGACAACTTCGGCTGCGGCTCCTCGCGCGAACACGCGCCCATCGCCATCAAGGCGAGCGGCGTCTCCCTCGTCATCGCCAACTCCTTCGCGCGCATCTTCTACCGCAACTCCATCAACATCGGGCTCCCCATCCTGGAATGCCCCGAAGCGGTGCAAAACATCAAGGCGGGCGACGTCGTCTCCTGCGACCTTACCAAAGGCGAGATCGTCAACGAAACGACGGGGAAAAAGTTTCAAGCCGAACCCTTCCCCCCGTTTATCCAAAACATCATCGACAAGGGCGGCCTCATCGCCTCCCTCAAAGCCAAAGCGGGAAAATAAGGGAGGACACGCCATGAAAAAGCATATCGCGGTGCTCGCGGGCGACGGCATCGGCCCCGAGATCACAAACGGCGCCATCGCCGTACTCAACAAAGTAGGCGAAAAATTCGGCCATACTTTTGAATTTGAACACCTTTTGATGGGCGTATGCGCCATCGAAGAGACGGGCGAACCGCTGCCGCAGTACACCATCGACCGCTGCCTCGCATCCGACAGCGTGCTTTTGGGCGCGGTCGGCGGCGCCGTCGGCGACAAGCGCATCGAAAAACTCCCCGGGCACATTCGCCCCGAAGCGGGACTTTTGAAGATCCGCGCGGCGCTGGGCTTATACTCCAACCTGCGCCCCGCAAAACTCTTCCCCGCGCTGGCGGGTGCCTGCCCGTTAAGGAAAGACATCGCCGAAAAGGGCATCGACCTCGTGGTCGTGCGCGAGCTCATCGGCGGCATCTATTTCGGCGAGCGCGGCAGAGGACGGGAAGAGGGCGGAGAATACGCCTTCGACACCGAAAAATACAACGTTTCGGAAGTGACGCGCATCGCCAAGATCGCCTTTGAACTGGCGAGAAAGCGCAGAAAACACGTCACGTCCATCGACAAGGCGAACGTTTTGGAATCTTCGCGCCTGTGGCGGGAAGTCGTGCACGAAGTGGCGAAAGATTACCCCGACGTGGAGCTTACGGATATGCTCGTCGACAACACGGCGATGCAGCTGGTCAAAAACCCCGCCCAGTTCGACGTGGTGCTCACCTCCAACATCTTCGGCGACATCCTCTCGGACGAAGCGGCGCAGATCACGGGCTCCATCGGCATGCTCGCCTCCTCTTCCCTCGGCGCGACCAAGCGCGGGCTGTACGAGCCCATCCACGGCTCCGCGCCCGACATCGCGGGCAAAGACATCGCCAACCCCATCGCGACCATCCTCTCGGCGGCGATGATGCTGCGCGACTCCTTTGATATGGTGCAGGAAGCCAAGGCGGTGGAAGAGGCGGTCAACAAAGTGCTCGACGAGGGCTACCGCACCGCGGACATCATGAGCGAAGGCATGAAACAAGTCAAGGGCAGCGAGATGACCCGCCTCATCGCCGAGCGCATCTGAGCCCCCTGCCGTAAAGAATATGCGCCCGCGCGGAGACCGCGCGGGCGCTCTTTGCTGCGGGCGTTCTTTGCTGCGAGCATACTGCCGCGCGGCTGCCTTGCGGGCGGCACGCCGCAGCGCGCCCCGCCCGAAGGGATCTTCTTGCGGACGGCGCTTCCCTTTGCGGACGGCGCTTCCCTTTGCGGGCGGCGCTTCCCTTTGCGGGCGGGCGCGGCGTTTGACATCGGGCGGGAAAACGGGTATAATAAGAGAAAGCGCATACGGGGCGCGAAGGAGCGGACATGATCGCAGAAAACGTAAAAAAGGCGCTGCAAGAGATCGCGGGCGGCAACCCGTTCGGGGAAAAGATCACGCTGGTGGCGGCGACCAAGACGCGCACGCCCGAGGAGATCGGCGAGGCGGTCGCGGCGGGCATTACGGACGTCGGGGAGAACAAAGTACAGGAATTTACCGCCAAGTTCGACAAATTCGAGGGAGCGAACAGGCACTTTATCGGACATTTGCAGACCAATAAGGTCAAATACCTGATCAAAAAGACCTATCTCATCCAGTCGCTCGACCGCTTTGAACTGGCGGACGAGCTCCAAAAGCGGGCGGAAAAGGCGGACTGGACGGCAGACTGCCTTCTGGAAGTGAATATCGGCAGCGAACTTTCCAAGAGCGGCTTTTCTCCCGAAGAAGCGGAAGCCGCCTGCAAAAAGCTCGCCGCGTACCCCAACATCCGCCTGAAAGGGCTGATGGCGATGCTGCCCCTTTCGGACGATACGGCGCTGCTTAACACACTTTGCCGCAAGATGCGCGCCCTCTTTGAAAAACTGCGGGACAAAGACGGACGTTTTGCCGTCCTCTCCATGGGCATGAGCGGGGATTGGCGGCTGTGCGTGGAAAACGGCAGCAACATGATCCGCCTCGGCACCTCGCTTTTCGGGCCGCGGCGGCTGCTTTCGGAAAATAGCGAAGGCGGGAACTGAAATTTGCCCTTCATCCGCTTGTCTGAACGCGGGTTTTGTGCTAAAATAAATACAGCGATCGGGAAAAAGGAGGTGCGCCATGGGAATGTTCGGTTTTTTCAAAGAAAAAGACGGAAAACTGCCGCGGCGGCCCCTGCCCGGCGAAGAAAAAAAGGTCTTTGCCAAGCCCGCGGGGCACCCCACGCAAATGCGGCACCCCCGCTCGTTTGCCGACGTCGAGGAGATCATCGACCGTTTTAAGGACAAACTCTCCGTCATCGTCTATCTCAACGAACTGAGCGCCGACACTTCCGCGCGCGTTCTCGACATTTTAAGCGGCGCCATCTATGCCCTCGGCGGCGGCATCGCCAAGATCGAGCGGGACATCTATCTGTTCACCCCCGACGGCGTGAACGAAGACTGAGGCGCGCTTTTACTTTCCAACGTATTCTTTTTACACGGGAGCCTATGGGCTCTGCGATAATAGAACCAAAAGAGAAGGGAACGGACAT
>CALWCR010000159.1 GCA_944376445.1 uncultured Clostridia bacterium
GATCGCCCAGCCGTTCACGCCGCCCATCGTCTTCGTATCCAGATATTCCCCGCCGCCCTTGGTCAGATCGCCGCTTACGGGCAGTTTGGGGATCGCCGCCACGCCGAGGTTTTCCTCCGCCTCTTCGGGCGTCATGCCGTGATCGACCATCGCGTCGGTAAAGAGCGAATAGGTGTCGGGCGTGTTGATGGAAGAGAAGAAGGTGCCGTCGCCGACGTTGTCATAAGCGATGAGGCCCATCGAGTCGTCGATGCAGCGCTCGTCCATCGCGGCGGCGAGCTGGCGCAAGATGTACGCGCCCTTTTCCGCGTCGCCGTTGGCGTGGCCGATGTCGGCAGGGTCGGTATTGTTGTCACCGAACGTATAGCCGCCGAAGGTGTAGAGGAAACCGACGAGAGAGTAAGCGCTCATAGCCGAATAGGATATCCCCAGCCTGCCGCCCTTCGATTCCTCCTTGATCTGCACGGCGTACTCATATAGGTCGTCCATATACTGTACGACGTCGGGCACGCCGTCTTTATCGTCGTCCCAGGTCTCCTGCCAGTTTTCGGGGAGAAGGTCTTTGCGGTAATATAAGACGGGCGACTGCACGATGACGGGCACGCCGAAGGTATACTCCGTGCCGTCCACTTCCTGCACATAAGCCGACCAGGCGTTCTCGCTGATCTTGTCGTAGCATTCGAGCGTCTCGACGGGCAGGGGCAGGATATGTTTGTTCGCCGCATACGGCATGAGGGTATCGTTGGGGCCGAAAAGAACGTCAGGACCATAGCCGTAAGGGCCGTCCTGCGCGAGGTCTGTCTGGTCCATGTTCGCGTCCTCCGCGCGGATGCCGTATTCGGCATACTCCTCGTTGAAGGCGTCGATGATCGCTTTGGCGACCCCCTTTTCGATCGCAGTGCCGTTATCCATGACTTTGATGACGGCGCCGCGCTCGCTTTCCAGATCTCCCGTAAAGCGCGTGCCGCCGCCTCCACCGCCCTTTTGCTCCCCGCAGCCCGCCGCCAGGGCAAAGGTCATGGCGGCAGCAAGCGTCAAACTGACGAACATCGCCGATTTTTTCATTTTGATTCCTCCTCTATGATAAACGAAAATCCGTTTTCTTTTTCGCAATCGTATTGCAAAAGTACCGTTCCCGCCGCCGCGGGCGCTCTGCCTTTGCCGACGCGCAGCCGCAGGGCGCTGCCTTCATATTCCCGCCGCAAGATAAATTCGCCGCCCTGCGCCGAGAAACGGACGCTGCCGAAGCGCAGCTCGCCGCGCCTTCGCAGCGCCGCCAGCGCCGCGATACAGCGGGAGACCTCTGTGCCCTTTTCCGCCTTTTCCCAGTCCATCGTGCGGCGGCAGTCGGGGTCGTACCCCCCTTCCAGCGGGATCTCAGTCCCGTAATACACGCCCGCCGCCCCCGGATGCATGAATATGACGGCAAGCGCGGCGATGAGCGCGTCTTCACGCTTTCCCGCCAGCGAATAAAAGCGGTGGGTGTCGTGGCTGTCCAAAAGATTCATCATCATGCCGTTCACGGTGCCGCTGTTGCGCATATACAGGGCGCTCAGCTTGTCCGCAAACCCCGCCTCGTCCGTCTCGCCCCAGGCAAAATAGTCCAGGCACGCCTTGGTGAGGGCGTAGTTCATGATGCCGTCGTACTGATCCCCGCCGAGGAAGGGGTGCGCGTCGTGCCAGTTTTCGCCGATGATGACGCAGTCGGGCTTGACCGCCTTGACTTCCTTTCTCATCTTCCGCCAGAAATCGTGGCTGACCTCGTCCGAAACGTCCAGCCGCCAGCCTTCGATGCCGCATTCTCTGACCCAATAGACGGCGACGTCGCATAAAAATTTCTGCACCTCTTTATTCGAGGTGTTGAACTTCGGCATATAGGTGCAGAAGCTGAAACACTGGTAGTTGCGCGCCGCTGCGTCCGGGCGGTCGCCGTCGATCAGAAACCAGCCGTGGTATTTGGAGCGGCGGCCTTTGGCGAGCACGTCGGCAAACTGCGGCAGCTTTTCGCTGCAATGATTGAAGACGGCGTCGAGGATGACGCGCATCCCGCGCGCGTGCGCCTCGCGCACCAGCCGTTTCAAGTCCGCCTTGCTGCCGAACTGGGGATCTATCCTGTAATAATCGTAAATATCGTATTTATGATTGGAAACGGAGCAAAAGACGGGGGTAAGGTAGAGCGCGGTGACGCCCGTCCTCTGCAGATAATCAAGTTTTTCGATGATACCGCAAAGATCCCCGCCCGCAAAGCTCTTGGGGTCGGGAATATCCCCCCAGCGCAAATTGATATACGAGCGGTCCTTTTTCTTGTCCCCGCAATAAAAGCGGTCGACGAAGATATTGTAAAACACCGCGCCGCGCATCCAATCGACTGCGGGCATGATGTCCGCCGCGTTGATGAACGGCAGCTGAAAGGCGTTGTAGTACGCCTTGGAAAAGTCGTAAGAATCCGTGACGCCGTCCTCGGAAAAGTAGTAGGTCTTGCCCTCGCTTTCGAGAACGAAGATATAGACGAGGCGGACGTCCGTAAGTTCCAGCGTCAGGGTATAATAGGCGAACGTGCCGTCCGAAAAGCTGCGCTCGAGCGCCGCTTCGCTGCGTTTGAGGTGGTAGACGTATTTATTGCCGTACACGGCGCGCACGCCGTCAAAGGCGTCCTCCGCCGAGACGCGCAGCCGCAGTTTTACGGTGTGCGTGCCGACGGGATAACAGTATTGGCTGTCCGGTATATGTAAGAGTGCTTGTTTGTTCATAATGCCCCAATTGTCGTCATGACCGACAAAACGATTGACTTTTTAAATAAAATGTGGTAAGTATAAATTATTATGAGCACAACGAATGAGAACGGATTTTCCGAAAAGAAAAAGGTGACCAACAAAGACGTCGCAAAATTCGCGGGGGTCTCCGTCGCCACCGTCTCTTACGTCATGAACGGAAGGACGGATAAACGCATCCCCGAATCCACCCGCAAAAAAGTTTTGCAGGCGGCAAACTTTCTCAACTACGTCCCCAACACCTTCGCCGCGGGGCTGCGCTCCGTGTCTTCCGCGCCGAGCATCGCCGTCCGCCTCCCCGAAAAGGCGTTCCCCCTCGCAGAGCTGAGCGCCATGCTCTTTCTCCGCGGTTTTTCCGCCGTCTGCGCCGAAGAAAAATTCACCCTCGCCTATCTGGCGGAAAAGCGCCCCGCGCGCCTGGCTGCCAACGCCTGCGTCTGCATCGGGCTGTCCAAAGAGGAATTTCACGCCCTCTGCGACGAAAACTTCATCCCCGTCATCGCGCTGGACAGCGTCATCGACGACCCCGTCTTTTATCAGATCAACCTCGACGCCGTGAAAATGCGCGGCGCCGTCGA
>CALWCR010000160.1 GCA_944376445.1 uncultured Clostridia bacterium
CCATTGCGGTGACGATAGCAGAGAGGTCCCACCTGTTCTCATACCGAACACAGAAGTTAAGCTCTCTTACGCCGAAAGTACTTGAGGATCACCCTCCGGGAGGATAGGTAGTTGCCGCATCCAAAAATAAGGCATCCGTTTTTGCGGGTGCCTTTTTTCTTATGTTTACGCGTCTAAAAACCGGATAAAAATTTTACGCGCGCATTTGCACGGTGTCTAAATCAAAATTGATAGCCTTTCTTTTAGGGCGTTCCATAGCTTAAACTGCTGCAAATAAAGGGTTTTTGCTTCTTTCTTTCGTTAACAAGTCAATATCTTGGAGCGGCAGCTCCTCATCATCATCGTTATCGTACATAATCCATTCCGAACAGTATCGAGCGAACCATTGCTGCTTTCTCAAAGACAAATAAGAAAGCCCCATACAGGTATAATAATCGTAATCGGGATTTCCGGAGTATAACACCCCACCATCGGGCTGAACTTCTTTAATGCAATTATACTTTTCAAATTGCTCATCGATCTTGCGCCACATATCGGCGAGATCGTATTTACCGTCACGCCGCACACGTTCTTCATCGAGCTTGATCAACATTTTCATCATAGGGCAACTTCTCCTTTTGTTTCATATAATACCAGCTTAACGCGCATTTGTCAAACCGAGAAGGCGCCGCGCGGCACACCTTCGGCTTTTTTGTGCTCTCTCAAAAAGTCACTTGCCGCGCGGAAGTTTTTTCTTTTGCTGCGCCGTCGGGCGCTGCGCCGCTGTGCGGGGGTGCGAGCGACCGCGTTGCGGAGAATGCCGTGTTTTGAGACGTCGCTTTTTTACTGCCTGCCGCGGGCCCGCGCCGTTTCGGTGCGCGGCGGCTGCTGCCCGTCCGCGCCGGCCGCAATATTTTTCAAAGTATTTTTTATGAATGCTTGACATGGGTGTGGGGTAGCACTATAATGTAATTACTTACTAAATGTGGGAGGAAATGCAAATGCAAAAATTTACGCTTCGCCGTATTCTTTTGGCGTCTACGGCGTTCATTCTGGCGCTGCTTGTCCCTTCTGAGCCTCTGTTTTACCGTCGTTTCGCTCGAATTGGGGACGGGGAACGTAGTTGACGAAGAGGTCGCGGAAGCGCTCAGAGAGAACGGTTTCGATCTTTTGAACGGAGACAGCGCCGTTTTGGCTTATTTTGAGGCGCTCGTTGCGAGCCTTACGGCGCGCGTCAGCGATTTTGAAATGGTAGACCTGTCTCCCGTTGTAACGGTGGCGCAGGTTTTTAATATCGTTATCCTCGTTGCCGCCGTTGCGATGTGCGTCGGCGCCGTCGCCTGGCTGTTTATCGGCAAGAAGGACAACTTCGCGCACGCCATCGCGGTCATTGCCGCCGTCCTCGGCGTCCTGTTCCTCGCGGAGGGGCTTACTTTTACTATCGCCATGAACGCGGAATGGAACCGTGCGTTGGATTGGGCGGAGGTAGAAGAGGGCGGCGAACTGCTGTCCATCGTCACCCTCTGCTATGTGCCCTTGATCCTGATCGCCGTCTTTGAGGCGGCATACTGGATCCTCGCCAAAAATATGCGCGGCGACTGTGCGCCGCAGGAGGCCGCCATGCAGGAAGCGCCCGCCTTCGTACAGGCAGAAGCGCCCGACGGGCAGGAAGCGGAGCGCGGCAAAAAACCCCGCGCGTTCGCACCCGCGCAGTGGATCTTGCCGGGCGGCTATATGCAGATGATGGCGTACACGGGCGAATACGACGTCGCGCTTTTGCAATATCTCAGGGAGCTGAAAAAACTTCTCGACGAAGAGGCTCTGACCGAAGCGGAATACCGCGACATCAAGTGTAAACTTTTAGAAGAAAAATTCGGCAGGATGCGCCCCGTCAAGGGGTGCGCCAAAGCGCAGGAAAAGGAAACGGAAGAATAAAACGTCTGTACAAAACGCGGCCGCGCCCGAACCATTCGGGCGCGGCAATTTTTCGGCAATAAAATCGGCTATAGGTATTGACAGAGGGGGAAAAAGCATATATAATGAAGAAAAAAAGGGAGAAAATGTATCATGAAACAGATCACCTTCAAACGTCTGATCTATGCCTGCGGCGGGGCGCTTCTGGCGCTCATGACCATATTGGGGCTGTTTTGCCCCCTCGTCGATTCGGGCGCCGGTGCGGATATGAGCGGTTTTGCCGCGCTCGGGCAGGGGGATCCCCTCTGCGCCCTCATTTTGGCGGCAGGGATCGCCGCCTTTGCCGTCGCCTGCTTCATGTTGTTTTTGGGGGAAGACGCCGCCCTGGAAAAGACGTTTTATCTGAGCATAGTCGTCCTTCTCACCCTGCAGCTTTCCTATCTCATCTACGGCGTCTCCGCCCTCTCCGCCATAGGCGAGGCGGAAACGAATCTTTATACCCTCTCCTTCCTTCCCCTCATCCTCGGCGCAGTCATCACCGCGGCGGCGTTTGTCCTTTTGGCGAAGGTGAGAGAATCCGAGCCGTCCAAGCCGTCCGATGTCGACTTCGAGAGCCTGAAAAAGTGCAAGGAGCTGTTGGATGCGGGCGTCGTCACCGAAGCGGAGTTCGCCGCCCTGAAAGAAAAATTCCTGCCCGCAGCGGCGCAGGAAAAGGCGGCGGTACAGGAAAAAGCGGACGCCGAATGAGAAAGCGCGGCTCGCGGCAAAGAATCGGCGCTTAGAGGCGCGGCGCGCGTAAAACGGCGCGCGGCAAAAATCTGCGCCGAAAGCGGCGCGAATCATGGCAGAACGGTAAAAAAACGGAAGGATAAAAATCGCGCCGCCCCTTGACAGGGCGGCGCGGCTCATGTATAATGAAGGCATAAAACGTACCGTAAGGAAGGGGCAAACGTTCATTTCCGTATCATTTCCTTACGGTATCAAGGAGGAGAAATATGAAAAAATTCACTGCGCGGCACATCTGTCTGTCGCTGACGGCGCTCATCGCGGCGGCCTTTTTGTTTACGGCGCTCCTTTTTACGGCGGTCGGGTTTGACATGGAAAATATGTTCGGCTCGGCGGGTTCGATGCTGGAAGAAAGCGGTTATTTTTCCGAAAACGGTTACGACGTTCTGGACGGAAAGAGCGCGGTGCTCGCCATGTTCACGGGGTTGGTCACCGACGCGACTTCTATCCTGCAAAAGACCTATCATATGCACGAACTGCAGCCCGCCGTCGACGCGGCGCAGATCATCGGCATTGCCGTCTTGGCGCTCGCGGCGCTCGGTACCATCGGCGGGCTCGCCTGCCTCGTTTCGGGCCGCGGCACCAAACTTGCGGGCGTTATCCTCGTCTTTTCGCTCATCGGCGGGCTCGCTTATCTGGCAGAAGGGCTGGTTCTGAGCATCGCCATGAACAAGGAATGGGAGCGGGTGCTTAAAGCGCTCGGGGAGAGCGCGGAAGGGCTCTCTGCCGACATCATGATGACAAAAGCCTATATCCCCGCTATCGTCCTCTTCGGACTGACCATCCTCTTTGCCGTGTTCGCGGCCGCGGTGAAAAAACCCGCCGAGCAGCCCGCATACGCACAGCCCGCGCCGCAGAACATATACGGGCAGGGCGCAAACGCGCAATCCGCATACGCACAGAGCGCGCCGCAGAACGCAAACGCGCAATCCGCATACGCGCAGCCCGCATACGCACAGAGCACATACGGGCAGGGCGCGCAGCCCGCACCGCAGAATGCAAACGCGCAGGGCACAAACGCGGACGGGGCGTATTTTCCGCTGCCGCCCATGTCGGACGAAGCGGGGCTGCGCTATCTGAGCGGGCTCAAAGCGCTTTTGGACGACGGCGCGATCACCGAGGCGGAGTTCGCCTTCATGAAAGAAAATTATTTTCGCACCAAGAGATGAAAAATGCGGGGGAGCCGTGCGGCTCCCCCGCCGTATTTTGCCCGTAAAAAAGGGGCGTTTTTCTTAAATCAAGCGAGGTTTTGCCGCTCGACGGCGGCGTTGACGTCGAGGTTGGCGGAGATCTTCTGCACCCCCTGTTTGAGGCGGGCGAGGATCTCCCCGTCGCTTACGGGGCAGTCGAAGGGCGCCGCCACTTCAAAGACGAGGTTCGCGTGCGTCGTGCCGCCCACGACGCGGAAGTCATGCACGCGCAGGGCGGGGTCGATGCCCGCGGCGATCTGTTCCGCCGTTTCCCTGAGGGCGTTGACTTTGGGGTCGTCCAGAACGAGGGGGTCGATATGCACGGTGAGTTCCACGCCCGTCTCCCGCCCGATCTCCTTTTCGATCGTGTCGGCAAGGTCGTGCGTCGCCATCAGCGGCATATTCGCGTCCACTTCGACGTGCACCGTCGCATATTTTTTGCTGTTGCCGTATTCGTGCACGGTCAGATCGTGCACCCCGTGCACTCCCGCAAAGGAGCAGACGCGCGCGCGCAGCGTATCCGCCGTGTCCGCGTCCACCGCCCGCCCCAAAAGGCGCGAGACGGTCTCTTTGAGTATGGAAAAGCCGGAAAAGGCGATAAACACCGCCACCGCCGCGCCGACGTAGCCGTCCAGCTGCGCGCCCGTATAGCGGGAGATGAAGAGGCAGGCGAGCACCGCGCTCGTGGCGACGGCGTCCGAAATGCTGTCCGTCGCCGTGGCGGCGAGGGCGTCCGAGCCGATCGCTTTTGACAAAGAGCGGTTGGCGAAGAACATGAACAGCTTTACCGCCACCGATACGGCGAGCACGGCGGCAGCCCATACGGAAAATTCGCTCTCGGACGGGGAGAGGATAGTCTCTATCGATTGAATGACCAGCTCCGCCGCGACGGCGAGCACGACGACGGCGATGACCAGCGCCGCGATGGTCTCGGCGCGCTGGTGGCCGAAGGGGTGCTCCTTGTCGGCGGGTTTCCCGCTCACTTTGAAGCCGATGACGGACACGACGTTGCTGCCGCAGTCGGTGAGGTTGTTCATGCCGTCTGCGAGCACGGAGATCATGCCCGTGAGCGCGCCGACGGCGATCTTGCCGGCGGCGAGCAGGGTATTGAGCGCGATGCCGAGGATGCCGGAAAATTTTCCGACCCTCTCCCGCGCGGCGGGGGAGGCGGCGGTTTCGCCTTTTTTGATGAGGAAGGGAAAGATCATATCGTTTTTTGCTCCCGTTTCATGTCTTGTGCGCCGCCATTGCTTGCGGCGCAGGCGGCGCGTCTTCGTAACAGGATATGCGGCGGCGGCGCCGAACGTGCGCCCGAGGCGGGCCTTTTGTAAAAGTGAAGGCGTTTCAGCGGAGAAGGTCTTTGAGCCGCGAAATGTCCGTCACCCATTCATGGCGGCTTCTTTCGGCATGGATGCGGTTGGCTTGCCCGAGGGCGGCGTGGTATTCGCTCTCGCTCGCCCCGTTCACGCGCATAAAGTGCTCTTTTGCCTCCGCTTCTTTGCCGCAAAGGGCCGTCCTGCCGATATGGATGACCCCGTGGCAGGCGGGGCAGACGGCAATGATGTCTTTGAGCTTCTGGATATGCTTTTCGTCGTCGTATTCCCAGACCTCGTGCGCCTCCAGCCGCCCCGTCCGCCCGCAGACGGAGCACGCCCCGCCCGCCCGCGCATAGGCGGCGCGGCGGAGCGTGTCCCACGCCTCTTTGGGCAGCGCGCTGCGGAGGTTCGTATACCAGCAGCCGTCGGGCACGAGTTCAAAGGAGAGTTTGTATTTTTTCATGCCCGTATTGTACCACAAAGCGCAAAAATAGGCAATCGCCTGCGCGCGGCGCGCCCCGTAAATATATTTTTCCGCACGGGCAAAGATCTTGGAAAGAACGGTTGAAAGGCGGGGCGGAATATAGTATACTGATAGTGAAAAGAGCGGTATGCCGCAGGGAAGGAGGTCCCCTTCGCTTTCGGGATACCGGTCAATAAGGATGATAAGGAGGAACCCCAATGGAGTATGCAAATGCGGAGCGCTTTTTAAAAAGCTACAACCGCATAGAGAGCCAGCTCAAAATTTTGTACGGCGGCAAGCCGACGCAGAACTTTACAGACCTCGTCAAGCGCTGCACCGATCTCAACCTCACGGTCCGCCGCTACGAGAACGAACTCATCGACTACGGCAAGCTGCGCAACGCCATCGTGCACCGCGCCGCGGGCGACAAGGAGGTCTACATCGCCAACCCCTGCGACGCGGTGGTGGAGAACATCGAGTTCATCGAAAAGCAGATCTGCCACCCGCCCCGCCTCATCGACGCGATCAAGATCAAAAAGATCGCCTCCGTCTTTGCGGATAAGCCGCTCATCACCGCGGTCAACACCTTCGCCGAGACCTGGCAAAAATCCCTCGTCGTCTACGACCACGGCAAGATGATCGGCATGATCAATTCTTACGGGCTGTACAGCGAGATCGCCGCCCGCGCGCGGGAGGGAAAGGATCTGACCGAATTTCTCATGCAGACCCCCTGCGCCGCCATCGTCAGCGACGAGGTGCTCAAACGCTATAAGCTCGTGCCGGCGGAGACGACCGTCTTTGACGTCTTTAAGGCGTTTGAAGAAAAAAAGGATCTGCTTGCGGTCATCGTCACCGAAACGGGCGCGCTCGGGGAAAAGGCGCTCAACATCGTCACCCCCTCCGACTTCCCGCGGATCAACCACTATCTGGAAACGTACAACGTCAAGCCTTTTTAAATAGTGAAAGAAATTCTCAAAAAATTAAAAATTTTTTCAAAATTTTTTTAAAAAGGTATTGACAAAACAAAAAAGTGTGCTATAATAAAGGTACAAAAAGGGAGCAGACCTAAGGGCGTTGACCGAAAAGGGCTCTTGAAGCAGCCGAAAGATCGGTGAATTCAAACGAACGTACGCCGCACAAATTTTACAAGGCAAATTCTGCAGGACGTCATCCTTAAAAAGATAACGGCGCCGAGTAAAAGGAGTAAAGCAAGCGCAAGGGAGAAGGAACTTATCCGTAAGCCGCCAAAAGAAAACGGCTCGGTAAATTGCCGCTCTCCATCTGCAGACGTTGGCTTCTTCTGCGGAAGGTCAATGGGAGAAAAGCAGTTGAACCTTATGTGGGCTCTTTCCTTTAAGTGGGTTTATTCAACCAACTCCGAAAATGTGCATACATTTTCAAACCGGATTAAAAAATTCGTCTGCAAGAAAATCCAAACACACGATTCGTAAAAAATGCATACGGAAATTTTAAGAAAGGTTTTCGAGTTGATTAGGGGAGAAAATGGTGGTCCGTTAAAAGGAAAGCAAAATTTTCTTCAGGAACGCAGGATTTAACTGACAAGATGTCACAAAAAAGTTAAAAAGTGTAAGTTGCGATCCGCGAAGGGAACTTTTCAGAATATACGGATTGTGCAAATGTATAAACGCCACTGCGGGCGGTGCGCTTGGTCTAAGCGCACCGCCTTGATTCGTTTTCCGCCGTTTTTCGCGAACGGTCAAAGAGCCGCGGGGATGGTAAAAAACCGCGGGGCGGCGCATCTTTGCGCCGCCCCGCGGCGAATGCTTGCCAATTTTTTGCGGATAGGGTATACTGTAAGGGAATAATCCCTTGCCTTCGGCAAAAGGCGAAGCGGCAGGGTAAATATCGGAGCGCGGCGGAAACGCCCGTAAAGCGCGCGGGGCTCGGCAAGCGCAGGCAACGCGCGGGAAGAAAGCGCGGCGGAAACGCTTGTAAAGCGCGCGGGGCGCGGCAATGTCGGCGACCCATAGCAAGAAAGCGCGGCAATGTCGACGACCCGTAGCAAGAAAGCGCGGCAAACATCGGTAACGCGCGGGAAGAAAGCGCGGCAATGTCGGCGACCCGTAGCAAGAAAACGCGGCAAAAACCGCAGAAAAAGAGCATAAAAAATCGTCAAGGGGAAGGCTGCATGGCAAACATCATCGAGGTGGAAAACCTCACAAAATCGTACGGCTCGCTGCGGGCGGTCGGGGGCATTTCCTTTTCCGTGGAGCAGGGCAGCCTCTTTTCTCTTCTCGGCGTCAACGGCGCGGGCAAGAGCACGACCATCAACATCCTCTGTTCCATCCTGC
>CALWCR010000161.1 GCA_944376445.1 uncultured Clostridia bacterium
TGCGAGATGAAGTACCAGCTCATCATGGCGCGCTCCCTGCCCGAAGAGGTCACGCAGGGCACGCTGGAAGGGGACATCGCCGCGGGCGACATCACCTTCTTCCGCCTGCAATCGACGGCGGACAACAAGCTGCGCGCGTATGTGGCGCAGGGCGAAGTATTGCCGGTACGTACCCATAGTTTCGGGTCCATCGGTATCTTTGCCATCCCCGAAATGAAGCGGTTCTACCGCCATGTGCTCATCGAAGGCAATTACCCGCACCACGGCGCGGTGGCGTTCGGGCATTTCGGCAAAGAACTGTACGAGGTGTTCAAGTACATCGGCGTGCCCGTCGAAGAGATCGGCTACAATCAGCCCGCGGGCGTACGCTACAAAACGGAAAACCCGTTCGAGAGGTAAAACATGGCAAAGAAAGTGATGCCGCCCTATATCGGCGCGGCGTATTATCCCGAAGTTTGGCCGCGCGAGGCGGTGGACGGCGAGATCGCCAAGATGAAAGAAGTGGGCATAAACTGTGTGCGCGTGGGGGAATTTGCCTGGAGCCGCATGGAGCCCGAAGAGGGGACGTTTTGTCTGGAATGGCTGCAGGAAGTGTGCGATAAAATGTACGCGGCGGGCATCGCCGTCATCCTCTGCACCCCTTCGGCGACGCCGCCGAAGTGGCTGACGGATAAATATCCCGAAACGCTCAACGTGCAGTCGGGCGGCATCCCTTCGCAGTTCGGCGGGCGGTGCCATGTCTGCAAATCCAGCCCCGTCATGCGGGAAAAGAACAGGCTGATCATCGAACGGATGGCGCGGCTTCTCGGCAGGCATCCTTCCGTCATCGGCTGGCAGCTGGACAACGAGATCTTCCATTACGGGGCCGGGTGCTTCTGTCCGCTCTGCCAAAAGCGCTTCAAAGAGTACCTGAAGAAAAAATACGGCACCGTCGGCGCCCTCAACGAGAGCTGGAAAACGGCGCGCTGGAGCCTTACCTATGACAGCTTCGAGGCGGTCATCCCGCCCCGCCGTGATACGTGGAACCATCCTTCCCTCGTCGCGGAGTGGCTGCGCTTTCAGGACGAGACGATCGTCTCCTATATCCGCGAACAGGCGGAAACGGTGCGTAAATTTTCGGATATGCCGATCGGTACGGACATGATGCCCATGCTCGAACTTTCGCACGAAAAGATGAACGAGGCGCTGGACGTGGTGCAGATCAACCATTACGACCGCGCCGACGAGCTCTACCGCACCCTCTTCATTTACGACCAGATGCGGCCGATCAAGGAACGCCCCTTCTGGAACACGGAGACGCAGGCGGGCTGGAACGGCTCTGCGTTTGCCGCCAGCGGCGCGCGGCCTGCGGGCAACTGTTATGTCAACAGCTGGCTTCCCGTCGCCAAGGGCGGGGAGATGAACTTATATTGGCATTGGCGCGCCCATCCCAACGGGCACGAGATCGGGCACGGCGCGGTCTGCTCTTCGTCGGGGCGCTTCTACCGCGTCGCCGAGGAGATCAAGCGGGCGGCGGCGGAGATGAAAAAGTGCGCCTCCTTTTTGAATGAAACGAAGGTGCGCTCGGACATCGCCATCCATTGCTCGGCGACGGCCGCCGTCGATTTCCTCGCGGCGCCCCTGTTGGAGAATTTCGATTACCGCGACACCCTCCTGCATACTTTCTATCCGCCCTTCCGCCATCATAACGTCGACCTCATCGACACGGGGCACGCCGTGGAGGGGTATTCCGTCATTCTTTCGCCCTTCCTTGCCGACATCGAGGAGAACGGACTCAAAGACCGTATGCTCCGCTGGGTGGAGGCGGGCGGCACCTGGATCGTCGGGCCGATGAGCGACATCATGACCGACTATGCGAGCCGCTACACGAATGCGCCTTACGGGTCTTTGGAAGAGATCGCGGGCGTGTATACCAAATACGAGCAGCCTGTAGAAGACGCCGCCGTCACGGCGCGCTGGGCGGAGGACGGGGAGCCGCTCTCCCTTTCCCGCTGCTATGACGCCTATGAACTGCGCGGCGCGGAGTGCCTTGCGGAATATACGGGCGGCGGGCTCGAAGGGTATACCTGCATCGCCGAACGAAGGCTGGGCAAGGGGCGCGTCATCCTTCTGGGCAGCGCGATCGGCGGGAAAGACCTTCTCCGCCTTGCGGACGTTGCGCCCATCGCCGAAGCGAGCGGGAACGTCGCCCTCATCGAGCGCAGCGGCGCGCGCCGCGGCATCATCGCCGCCGAGATCGACAACAAAGAGGGGTATGCCGTCCTTGCGGGCAGATATAAAAACCTCGTCACGGGAGAGACGGCGGAGGGGAAGATCGTCATCCCGCCCTATTCCGTTTTCGTGCTGGAAAAAATCGGCTGAGTTTTTGCCGCGCCGCGATCAAGCGGCGCGGCGTTTTGTATCCGCGGCGCGCGCGGCGTTTTTTTATGCGGCGTTTTCCCGCCGTCCTGCCCGCCGCGAAATGTTGACAATTTTGAATAAAAGGGGTATGATAATATCTGCGGCGCCCGTATGCGCCGCAGGAGCTTTGTTATGAAGAGATCTGCCATCAAAAATTACGCAAAACTCATCGCCCGCGTGGGCGGAAACATCCAAAAGGGGCAGGAAGTGTTCATCACCGCCGAAGTCGACCGCCCCGATTTTATCCTCCTGCTCGCAGAGGAGTGTTATAAGGCGGGCGCGGCGAACGTCTTTGTCAACTGGCGCTGCCAGCGCTTTGACAAGCTCGCCGCCCGTTTCGAGTCCGTGCGTTCCCTCTCCGTGGTGGAAAGCTGGGAAGAGGCGCGCCTTGCCTATCAGGCGGAACATCTCCCCGTCACCATCCGTATCCTTTCGGAAGACCCCGACGGGATGCAGGGGGCGGACAGGGAAAAACTCACCCTCGCCTCCATGGCGCGCACGATGATCACCAAGCCCTATTCGGACAAGATGACCAACCGCCATCAGTGGTGCGTCGCCGCTGTCCCTTCCGTCGGCTGGGCGAAAAAGATCTTCCCCGGAGAGCGGGCGGGCGCGGCGGTGGAAAAATTGTGGGAACTCATCCTCAAAACTTCCCGCGCGGACGGCAAAGACCCGCTCACCGACTGGATGTGGCACAACCGCGACCTTAAAGAGCGCTGCGACGCCCTCAACGCCTATAAATTCGTATCTCTCGAATATAAGAGCGCCAACGGCACAGACCTCCGCGTCGGGCTCATCGGCAAGGCGAAGTTCATTTCGGGCAAAAAGTGCACGGCGGACGGCAAATATTTCAACCCCAATATCCCCACGGAAGAGTGCTTCACCACCCCTAAAAAAGGGGAAGCGGAGGGCATCGTCTACGCGGTCAAGCCCCTGTCCTACGGCGGAGAACTCATCGAAGATTTCTGGATCCGCTTTGAAAAGGGCAAGGCGGTCGCCTGCGGGGCGAAAAAGAACGAAGCGCTCCTGCAGCGCATCATCGGGATGGACGAAGGGGCGGCGTATCTCGGAGAATGCGCCCTCGTGCCGTATGATTCGCCCATTAACGAATGCGGCGTCCTCTTTTATAACACCCTTTTCGACGAAAACGCCTGCTGCCATCTCGCGCTCGGCAGGGGATACAGCAACACCATCGAAAATTTTGCCGGATACGAGCGATCGGATTTTGCCGAGATGGGGGTCAACGATTCGGGCATCCATGTCGATTTCATGATCGGCGCGCGCGATCTGGAGGTCACGGGCGTCACCGCGGACGGCGCGCGCGTTGCCGTGTTCAGAAACGGCACCTGGGCGCTGTAAAGGAGGCAACGTATGCAGAGATCTGTCTTGAAAAATTATGCGAAACTGCTCGCCCGCAAGGGGCTCAACGTGCAAAAGGGGCAGGACGTGGTCATTTCCGCGGAGATCGAGCAGGAAGAATTCGTGCTCATGGTCGCCGAAGAATGTTACCGCGCGGGCGCGCGGCGGGTCTTTCCCGAATGGACCTATCAGCCCCTTGCCAAGCTCAACGCCGAGCTGCGTTCCCTTGAACAGCTTTCCCGCGTGACGCCGTGGGAGGAGGAAGAACAGCGCCGCCAGACGCAGACCCTCCCCGCGCGGCTGTATATCACGAGCGAAGACCCCGACGGGATGCAGGGGGTAGATCCCGAAAAATACGCCGCCGCGCGCAGGGCGCGCTCGGCGGTGCTCAAACCCTACCGCGACGCGCGCGAAAACAAGGAACAGTGGTGCATCGCCGCGGCGGCGGGCGCCGATTGGGCGAAAAAGGTGTTCCCGCGCGAAAAGAGCGCGGCGCGGGCGGTGGAGCGGCTCTGGCGGGCGATCATCGACGCTTCCCGCGCCAACGGCAACCCCGTCGCCAACTGGACGGAACACGACAAAGACCTCGCCGACAGATGCGCTTTCCTCAACGGGCTGGGGCTTGCTTCTCTCGAATACGAGAGCGCGGGCGGCACCAAACTTACCGTCGGGCTCATGCGCGAAGGGCTGTTTGCGGCGGGGGAGGAGAGCACCCTTTCGGGCATACCATTCAACCCCAACATCCCTTCCGAAGAGGTGTTCACCACCCCCAAAAGAGGGGAGGCGGAGGGCATCGTCTACTCTACCAAGCCCCTCTCCTATCAGGGGCAGCTCATCCGTAATTTTTCCGTCCGCTTTGAAGGGGGCAGGGCGGTCGAGGTGCACGCTTCCCAAGGGGAGGCGGCGCTCAAAAAGATGATCGCCATGGACGAAGGGGCTGCATACCTCGGCGAATGCGCCCTTGTGCCCTATGATTCGCCCATCAGAAACTCCAAGGTGCTTTTCTATAACACCCTCTTCGACGAGAACGCCGCCTGCCATCTGGCGCTCGGCCGCGGGTTTTTCAACTGCGTGCGTGATTTTGAAAAATACAGCGACGAGGAGCTCAAGCGGCTCGGCGTCAACGATTCCATGATCCACGTCGATTTCATGATCGGCTGCGAGGATTTATCCGTCACGGGCGTGACGGCGACGGGCGCGCGCATCCCGCTCTTCAGGGACGGGAACTGGGCGTTCGATACGAAGGGCAAAGACTGAGCGACGTGCAAAGTAAGCGGTGCGGTGAGCCGTTTTTTTGCGGCCAAAGGCAAAAAACGCTGTCCAAAGGCGCGCGTATCCCGCAAAATGCGGGATACGCGCGCATATTTTTTTCACAAAATCCGAAAGGCGGCGTTATTTTTGTTGTATTTGTTTGACAAAGCGCGCGCGAAATGGTAGAATATCCAATGCGACAAAAGGGCGCGTTCTTTTTTTGCGCCCAAAAACCGTGTTTTCCGCCCGAAAAACAAGGCGGCGGCGCGGCAAAGCAACGCTTGCTTTAAATTGCGTAAGGGCAATTTATTGAAAATATATTCCAATTCTACAAGGAGGTAAAAAATGCCTACAATCAACCAGCTCATCAAGCACGGCAGGGAAAAGCGCGTGGAAAAGAGCAAGACCCCGATCATGGGCCAATGCCCGCAGAAGAGGGGGGTATGCCTTTCCGTCTCCACGACTTCCCCGAAGAAGCCGAACTCCGCGCTCCGTAAGATCGCGAGGGTGCGCTTGACGAACAAACAGGAAGGTACCGTGTACATCCCCGGCGAAGGTCACAACCTCAACGAGCACAGCTCCGTTCTGATCCGCGGCGGCAGGGTGCGCGATCTCCCGGGCGTTCGTTATCACATCATCCGCGGCGCGCTCGATACCGCAGGCGTCGCCAAGAGAAAGCAGGCCCGTTCCAAATACGGCGCGAAACGCCCTAAGTAAAACAGAGAACACGGCGGGTATTTCCCGCAAAAGCAACCTACTTGTCGGAATATATTTTCAATATGCCCGATAGAAAGTAGGCAGTATGCCGCAAGGCAGAAGGTTCGCTACTTCCCGTATTCCTTATAATATATAGGGAGCGAGCCGCCTTACTTCGGCAGGGAAGCAAGCGATAGCTGTACTGAAGGGGCGACCCTTACAAATCCCGTCCCCGAAAAAAGGCGCGGCGCGAAAACAAGGCGCGCGGCTTTTGTCAGGGACACGGCGGGGCGGATTTCGGAAACGTTCCGCTGCGCCGCGCAGGAAAACTTTGCCCGCAGCGCGGGTGAGCTTTTTTGCGCAAGATCGCGAGAAAAACGCGCTTTCCTTAGCGATAGTTTTTTCGCAGAGCAATTTCAATTTAAAGGAGGACAAAAAAATGCCCAGGAGAGGCAGTGTACCGAAAAGAGACGTATTGCCCGATCCCGTATACGGCAGCAAGGTCGTGGCCAAGCTCATCAACCAGATCATGCTGGACGGCAATAAAGCGACCGCACAGAAGATCGTCTACGATGCGTTCGATATGATGAAAGAGAAACTCGGACAGGACCCCCTCGAAGTGTTCAACCAGGCGATGGCAAACGTCATGCCCGTGCTCGAGGTCAAGGCGCGCCGTGTCGGCGGCGCCAACTATCAGGTCCCGATCGAGATCAGGCCCGAAAGGCGCCAGACCCTCGCCATCCGCTGGATCGTCATCAACACGAGAAAGCGCAGCGAGCGCGAAATGAGCAAAAAGCTCGCGGCGGAGCTGATGGACGCCTTCAACAATACGGGCGGCGCGGTCAAGAAAAAGGAAGATACCCACAGAATGGCGGAAGCGAACAAGGCATTCGCGCATTTCAGGTTTTAATTTAAGGAGTACGGAATATGCCCAGACAATTCGGACTTGACGTAACGAGAAATATCGGGATCATGGCGCACATCGACGCCGGCAAGACCACGACGACCGAGCGCATTCTGTTCTATACCGGCAAGACGCACAAACTCGGCGAAGTGCACGAGGGCGCCGCGACGATGGACTGGATGGTCCAGGAACAGGAGCGCGGGATCACGATCACGTCCGCCGCCACGACCTGCACCTGGAAAGGCCACAGGATCAACATCATCGACACGCCGGGCCACGTCGACTTCACCGTCGAAGTGGAGCGTTCGCTGCGCGTCCTCGACGGCGCGGTGGCGACTTTCTGCGCGAAGGGCGGCGTCGAGCCGCAGTCGGAGACGGTCTGGCGCCAGGCGGACAAGTATAAAGTTCCCCGCATCGCTTACGTCAACAAAATGGATATCAACGGCGCGAATTTCGACAACGCCGTCAAAATGATGCGCGAGCGCCTCGGCACGCGCGCCATCCGCATCCAGCTCCCCATCGGCAAAGAGGATTCTTTCCGCGGCATCGTCGACCTCGTCAACATGAACGCGGAGATCTATAAAGACGACCTCGGCAAAGACTTCGAGAAGACGGACATCCCCGCCGAAATGATGGAGGAAGCGAAAAAATACCGCTCCGAGCTCGTGGAAGCCGTCGCCGAACAGGACGACGAACTGATGGAGAAGTATTTCGAGGACGGCGACCTCAGCGTCGAAGACCTCAAAAAGGGGCTTAGGAAGGCGACCATCTCCATGGCGGTCACTCCCGTCCTTTGCGGTTCCAGCTATAAAAACAAGGGCGTTCAGTTCCTGCTGGACGCGATCATCGACTATCTCCCTTCCCCGCTCGACGTCGACCACGTCAAGGGCGTCAACCCCAACACGGGTGCAGAGGAGGAGAGGAAGACGGACGACAACGAGCCGTTCGCAGGGCTCGCGTTCAAGATCGCTGCCGACCCCTTCGTCGGTAAGCTCGCCTTCTTCCGCGCCTATTCGGGCGTTCTGGAAGCGGGTTCTTACGTCTACAACAGCACCAAGCAGAAAAAGGAGCGCATCGGCCGTCTTTTGCAGATGCACGCCAACCACCGCGAAGAGATCCCGATGATCTATTCGGGCGACATCTGCGCGATCGTCGGCCTCAAAGAGACGACCACGGGCGACACCCTCTGCGACGAAAAACACCCCATCGTGCTCGAACAGATGGAATTCCCCGAGCCCGTCATCAAAGTCGCCATCGAACCCAAGACCAAAGCCGGTCAGGAAAAGATGACGATGGCGCTCATCAAGCTCGCGGAAGAAGACCCGACCTTCAAGACCTATACGGACAACGAGACGGGGCAGACCATCATCGCGGGCATGGGCGAGCTGCACCTCGAGATCATCGTCGACAGGCTGCTGCGCGAATTCAAGGTGGAAGCGAACGTCGGCAAGCCGCAGGTCGCATACCGCGAGACTTTCCGCAAGGCTGTGGACGCCGAAGGCAAATACGTCCGTCAGTCGGGCGGTAAAGGCCAGTACGGTCACTGCAAACTGCGCCTCGAACCGTTGGAACCCGGCCAGGGCTACGAATTCGTCGACGAAACGGTCGGCGGTTCCGTCCCCAAGGAATATATCCCCGCCATCGACAAAGGTATCCAGGAAGCGGCGAAAAACGGCTTCCTCGCAGGGTACGAAGTGGTGGACTTCCGCGCCGTCGTCTACGACGGGTCGTACCATGAAGTCGACTCTTCGGAAATGGCGTTCAAGATCGCGGGCTCCATGGGCTTTAAAGACGGCTTGAAGAGGGCGAATCCCGTCCTGCTCGAGCCGATCATGAAGGTGGAGATCGTCACGCCCGAAGATTACTTCGGCGACCTCATGGGCAACGTTTCTTCCCGCCGCGGCACCATCACGGGCACGGAGGACAGGAACGGCGTCAAGGTCATCGACGCGCAGATCCCGCTTTCCGAGATGTTCGGCTACGCGACCGACCTTCGTTCCCGCACGCAGGGCAGGGGCCAGTTCACGATGCAGTTCTCTCATTACAGCGAAGTGCCTAAGTCCATCGCCGAAAAGATCATCGGCGAACGCGGCAAGAAGGCCGAATAAGGCGTTTATAAGGAAAATTTTTTCAAAAAATCGCGCAAAAAGATTGAAATTATTTTCAAAGTACGCTATAATTATAATTGCTTGTATAAGCTGCT
>CALWCR010000162.1 GCA_944376445.1 uncultured Clostridia bacterium
TGACGGTGTTCGGCTTCGGCAGCGCATACCTGCCCTGGCAGGTCTATGTCATCGGCATCGCCCTCTCCATCGTACCCATCATCGTCATGGAGATCGCAAAGTCGCTCGAACTCGTGCGCCATCACAAATAAAAACCGGGTCCATCCGGCGGCTGCCCCTGCGGGCAGCCGTTTTTTTGATTTCCGGCAGATTTTTTTGCGAAAAACAGTTGACAAACCCGTTTCCCCGCGCTATACTATGATTGAACATTTGAAAAAACGTTCAAATAACAGGCGCAGGGCAGCGGACTTTTCGGAGGGATCCCCGCAGCACCGCGCAAAGGAGGCAGGCATGGGCGAAAGAGACTGTTCGGGCGAGGAGATCAGAAAGCGCCTTCCCGACGACGACACCCTCTACGAACTTTCCAGCCTCTTCAAGATGTTCGGCGATCCCACGCGGGCAAAAATTTTAAGCTGCCTCCGGCTCAGGGATATGTATGTGGGGGAGCTTGCCGAAGCACTCAACATGACAGATTCCGCCGTCTCGCACCAGCTCCGGGTTTTGCGCGGAGCAAAGCTCGTAAAGGGCATGAAGGAAGGAAAAGAAGTGAAATACTCCCTCGATGACGACCATGTCGTAAAGATCATGGAGTGCGGGCTTACCCACGTCAACGAAGGGAAATAACAGGGCCTCGGTCCGCCCTGTTTTTTTGCAGACATTGATTGAACAGTTGCTCAAAAAAGCAATTATTCAAAAATAAATCGGCTGCCTGCGCCTTCGCAGGCAAAAGGAGAATCGATATGAAAAAAATATTCAGGCTGGAAGATCTGGACTGCGCGAACTGCGCCGCAAAGATGGAACGCGCCATTCAGAAGATCGGCGGCGTAAACGAAGCGAACGTCAGCTTCATGGGGCAGAGGCTCTCCATCGATGCGGACGAGAGCCGCTTTGAAGAGATCATGGACGAAGTCGTCAGGGTCTGCCGCAAAGTAGAGCCCGACTGCAAGATCATCCGCTGACGCACCGGTTTGAAACGAGGCTGTTATGAAACGTTCCTCCTTGAGCAGAAAGGATAAGAAAAATCTTGTGCGCATCCTCATTGCCCTTGCGCTCTTCCTTGCGATCTTTATCACCGATAAGGTGATCGTCCTCGGCGGCGTGTTGGAAGGGCCGGCGGCATGGGTGTTTCCTTTCTGCCTGTATCTTGTAGTTTATCTTATCATCGGTTATGACGTTTTATGGCGCGCCGTGCGCAATATCCTGCACGGGCAGGTGTTCGACGAAAACTTTCTGATGTGCGTGGCGACCTTGGGCGCTTTTGCCCTCGCCATCTACCGCGGCGTGACGGGACAGGAGATCGAGGGCTTCGACGAAGCCTGCGCCGTGCTCCTCTTCTATCAGATCGGCGAGTGGTTCCAATCCTATGCGACGGGCAAGTCGAGAAAGTCGATTGCCGGGCTTATGGATATCCGCCCCGACTATGCCAACCTCGTAAAAGAGGACGGCTCTGTCGAAAAGGTCGATCCCTCCGAAGTCAAGGTCGGAGATACCATTCTCATCAATCCGGGCGAAAAGGTGCCGCTCGACGGCGTCGTCGCAAAGGGGACTTCTACCCTCGACACCAAGGCGCTGACGGGCGAATCGCTTCCGCGCGACGTGGCACCGGACGGCGATGTCATCAGCGGCTGCGTCAACCTCACCTCACAGCTTACCGTGCGCGTCGAGAAGGAGTTCTATGATTCGACCGTTTCCAAGATCCTGGAGCTTGTGGAAAACGCCGCCGACCAAAAGTCCAAGGCGGAGAACTTCATCACAAAGTTTGCAAAGTATTATACCCCCATCGTCTGCGGCGTGGCGCTGCTCCTCGCCGTCATCCCGGGACTCATTACGATGGACTGGTCGACGTGGGTCTACCGCGCGCTCTCCTTCCTTGTCGTATCCTGCCCCTGCGCACTGGTCATCTCCATTCCCCTCTCCTTCTTTGCGGGCATCGGCGCGGCATCGAGATACGGCATTCTCATCAAGGGTTCCAACTATCTGGAGAAATTCAACCAGGCGAACACCTTTGTCTTTGACAAGACGGGAACGCTGACGAAGGGAAACTTCGCCGTCGCCAGGATCTCGCCCGAAGAAAATGCAGATGATATTCTGCACCTTGCTGCCATTGCGGAACACGACTCCAATCACCCCATTGCAAAATCCATCGTCGCGCGGTACGGTAAGCAGACCGAGAGCGGTTATACGCTGACGAACATCGCGGGCAGAGGCATCGTTGCCGAAAAGGAAGGAGACGTTCTATTGTGCGGCAACGGAAAACTGATGGCAGAGCACGGCATCGCTTACACAGAAGAAGCGGGCGTCGGCACCGTGGTATATGTGGCGAGGAACGGCGCGTTTGTCGGATCTCTCCTCATTGCCGACGAGATAAAGCCGGAGACGAGGAAGGTCATCGGCGAGCTGAATGCAATGAGCTGCAAAACCATCATGCTGACGGGCGACAATGAAGCCATTGCAAAGAACGTGGCGCAAGAAATCGGACTCACCGGATACAAGGCATCGCTCTTACCGCAGAACAAGGTGGAAGAGGTCGAAAAACTGCTCGCACATAAGAAGCAAAAGGACGTTCTGTGCTTTGTAGGCGACGGCATCAACGACGCGCCCGTCCTGATGCGTTCGGATATCGGCATTGCCATGGGCGGCGTCGGCAGCGACGCGGCGATCGAAGCGAGCGACATCGTACTCATGAAGGATGATCTGCGCGGCATCGCTCTTGCCAAGCGCATCGCCAGAAAAACGATGGCGATCGTCACACAGAACATCGTCTTTTCCATTGCCGTCAAGGTCGCGATCCTGATCCTTTCGGCAGTCGGCATCGCCAATATGTGGCTCGCCGTATTCGGAGACGTGGGCGTTGCGGTCATCGCCATCCTCAACGCCATGCGCGTGAACGGGAAGTATACGACCGATCCGATCCGGGATCGCCCCGGGACGGCTCGCTGAAACAAGCGGCGGGGGCGCCCGTTCGGGCGCCCCCGCCGCACACAAAAAACGGGCGCGCCGCGGCATTCTGCCGCGGCGCGCCTCCTCTCGGAACAAGAGCCGCAAACCCTCTTTCATTCCCCTTTTATTTTTCGTAGATCTCCCGCTTCAGAACGCCGATGAAGGGCAGGTTGCGGTAGCGCTGGTCGTAATCGAGGCCGTAGCCCACGATGAACTCGTTGCCCACCGTAAAGCAGGAATAATCGGCCTGCACATCCACCTCCCGCCGCGAGGGCTTAT
>CALWCR010000163.1 GCA_944376445.1 uncultured Clostridia bacterium
AAGATCTCTTGGTATGCAATGAAGCTGTCGTAAGTGCAACTGCTTTGCAGCTTGCTGAGCTCTTCGGTATTGAGCAGCATAATGCCGCTGACTTCATTCTGTCGTGTGCGGCCATCTATCTCGACGCATCGTCGCCGATGCGCTCAAGCGATGTTCACGGCGCACGCCGGGCGAGCTACCCTGGCGGCATGCGCCCAATCTTGCACCGGACGGGGTTTGCACGGCGCGCCGCGTTACCGCGGCGCCGGTGAGCTCTTACCTCCCCTTTCCATCCTTGCAGCAAAAAGCTGCGGTCTGTTTCTGTTGCACTTTCCTTGGAGTCGCCTCCACCGGACGTTATCCGGCGTCCTGCTCTGTGGTGCCCGGACTTTCCTCACGGCAAAAAGCCGCGCGGCCGCACGATCAACTCGGTCTTATTATTTTAACGCACGGGGCGCGTATTGTCAATTCTTTTTTTAGCGGCGGCGGAAGTATTTTTCTTACAAAACACTTGTAATTTTTGAACAAATCGTTTAAAATAGAGGCAATAAAAAACTTGAACGGAGCGTTTTTTATGAAAAGAACAAAGATCGTATGTACTCTCGGCCCCGCCTGCCGCAACGAGGAGACACTCACCAAAATGGTGCTCGCGGGCATGAACGTCGCGCGGCTCAACTTCTCGCACGGCGACTACGCCGAACACGCTAAAAATATCGAGCTCATCAAGACGGTGCGCGAAAAGCTGGGCGTGCCCCTGCCTATCATGCTGGACACCAAGGGGCCCGAACTTCGCATCAAGACTTTCAAGGACCACAAGAAGATCTCCCTCAAAGAAGGCGACGATTTCACCTTCACGACGGACGAGATCGAAGGCGACCAGACGCGCGTATCCGTCTCCTATAAAGGGATCGTCGACGACCTCGAAGCGGGCGACACCATCCTCCTCAACAACGGGCTGCTCATCTTCAAAGTCGTCGAAGTCAACAAGACGGAAGTCAAGACCAAAGTGGTCGTCGGCGGCGAACTTTCGGACAAGAAGAGTATGTTCTTCCCCGACAAGACGCTCAGCCTCAAATACCTGAGCGATCAGGATAAAAACGATATTCTCTTCGGCATCGAACAGGGCATCGACTTTATCGCCTGCTCCTTTACTTCCAAAGCGCAGGACATCACAGACATCCGCAACCTTCTCAAAGAACACGGCGACCCCGACATCGACCTCATCGCCAAGATCGAGAGCCGCAGCGGCGTCAACAACATCGACGAGATCCTCCAGGTCGCCAACGGCATCATGGTCGCCCGCGGAGACCTCGGCGTGGAAGTGCCCTATGAAGAACTCCCGCAGATCCAGAAGATGCTCATCGACAAATGCCGCCTGGCAAGCAAGCGCTGCATCACGGCGACGGAGATGCTCGAATCGATGATCAATCAGCCCCGCCCGACCCGTGCGGAGATCTCTGACGTCGCCAACGCCGTCTACGACGGCACGAGCGCGGTCATGCTCTCGGGCGAAACGGCGGGCGGCAAATACCCCGTGCAGGCGGTCGAAGCGATGGCAAAGATCTGCCTGGAAACGGAAAAGCACCTCGTGACCAAGTACGAGCGCAACGTCACCATCCAAAGCCCTGCGGACGCCCTTTCCCACTCCGCCTGCGTCTTGGCGGAAGACATCGGCGCGAAGGCGATCGTCGTCTGCTCCCGCTCGGGCGGCACGGCGCGTCTCGTCTCCCGCTTCCGCCCCAACATCGACATCATCGGCATGACGGTCGAGCCCATGTCTTACCGCAAGCTCGCCCTCTCCTGGGGCGTCATACCCGTCCTTTCGGAAGAATTTACCTCGATGGACGTCCTCTTCTACCACGCCAAACGCGCGGCGATCGCCTCGGGGCTCGTCAAAAAGGGAGACCGCATCGTCATCACGGGCGGCAACCCGAACGGAAAATCGGGCAATTCCAACGTCATCAACATCGAACAGATCTGAAAAAACATACTTTTTGCGCGCAGCGAAAAACGCTGCGCGCTTTTTTTCCGCATCCGCGTCGCCTTCCGTTCCGCGCGGCTTTGCGGCGGTATCCATAAAAAATGACGGCGAAGCGGCAAAAGCCGCTTCGCCGTATTTCATAATTGAAAGGGCGTGACCTGATAGACGTAATAGTTGAGCCAGTTCGTATAAAACAGATTGGCGGCGCTCGTCCAGCGGACGAGCACCTCGTCGCATTTTTCGTCCGCAAAATAATTGAGGGGCGGGCGGATGGGCAGCCCCTTGGCAAGGTCGCGTTCGTACTCTCCTTTGAGGGTATAGCGGTCGTATTCCATGTGCCCCATCAGAAATATTTTTTTGTTGTCGGAAGACTTCGCCACCGAAAGCCCCGCTTCCTCCGCTTCGCTCAAAACGACGAGTCCCTCCGTCTTTTTCACGTCCTCCGTCCGCACGAAGGTATGGCGCGAATGCGGGATATAGAAAACGTCGTCGATCCCCTTCAGCAGCGGGTCATGTAAACGTATATCCTTCTTATGCGCAAAGACGCCGAACAGCTTTTCTTTGAGCGGATATTTGGGGATGCCGTAATGATAATAGAGCGCCGCCTGCGCGCCCCAGCATATGTAGATGGTGCTCGTGACGTTGCGGTCGGCAAAATCGAAGATCTTTTTCAGCTCGTCCCAATAGGCGACCTCTTCAAAGAGCATCGTCTCCACGGGCGCGCCCGTGATGATCATGCCGTCGAAATGTTTGTCGCGTATATCGTCGAATTTTTTATAAAAGCGCTCGAGATGGGCGGCGGCGGTGTTTTTGCTCTTGTACGATTCCGTATAAATGAGGGTCACGTTCACCTGCAGGGGCGAATTGGACAAGAGGCGCATGAACTGCGTCTCCGTCTCCACCTTGGTCGGCATGAGATTGAGGATGGCGATCTCCAGCGGACGGATGTCCTGCGTGAAGGCGCGTTCATCGTTCATGACGAAGATGTTTTCTTCTTTGAGTACGGAATAAGCGGGAATATCCTGCGGGATGACGATAGGCATAGTGTTTTCTCCTCAAATCACAACGAAAGATGCAAACTTTTGCAAATCCTGCAAAGCGGCGGCCCTTCTTTTATCAGACCGAACGAAGCGCCCCGTCGAGGTCGGCGATGATGTCGTCCGCATCTTCGATGCCGACGGAGAGGCGCACGAGGTTTTCGGGCACCCCCGCCTCGGCGAGCTCCTCTTTCGTGAGCTGCCTGTGTGTAGTCGACGCGGGATGCAGCACGCAGCTGCGCGCGTCCGCGACGTGCGTCTCCTGCGTGACGAGGCGCAGCGCCTCCATAAAGCGCGCCGACTGCGCAACGTCGCCCCGTATGCCGAAGCTGAGCATGCCGCCCTGCCCGTCGGGCAGATATTTTTCGGCAAGTTTATGATATTTGTTGCCGGGAAGGCTCGCGTGCCAGACCCAATCGATCTTGGGATGCCCCGCAAGGTACGCCGCCACCTTTTTCGCGTTGGAGGAATGGCGCTCCATGCGAAGGGCGAGCGTATCGCAGCCCAGCCAGCTCAAAAACGCGTTTTGCGGGCTCATGATCGCGCCCATGTCGCGGATCATCTGCGCGCGGCATTTGACCGCAAAGGGCGCCGACGGGAGGTCGGCATAGACGAGCCCGTGATAGCTCTCGTCGGGAACGTTGAAAGAGGCGTAGCGCGCATTTCCCTTGAACGGGAAATTGCCGCCGTCCACGATGACGCCGCCGAGCGCGGCGGCATGCCCGTCGAGATATTTGGAGGAAGAATGCAAGACGAGGTTCGCGCCCCACGAAAAAGGCGTGCACAAGATCGACGTGGCGAGGGTATTGTCCACGGCAAAGAGAATGCCGTGCTTTCGCGCGATCGAAGCGAGCTTTTCATGATCCAAAATTTTGATGGACGGGTTGGCGATGGTCTCGCCGAAGATCAGCTTCGTCCTGCCGTCAATGAGCTTTTCGATCTCTTCCGCGGGCGCGTCGGGATCGAAGAAGCGGGTCTTGATGCCGAGCTTGGGCAGCGTCACCGAAAAGAGGTTGAACGTGCCGCCGTAGATCGCCGAAGAAGAGACGATGTTATCCCCCGCCTCGCAGACGGTAAAGACGGCGAGCGTCAGCGCGGACATACCCGACGCGCAGCCGATCGCCGCCGCGCCCCCCTCAAGCGCCGCGACCTTTCCTTCAAAGGCGGCGACGGTCGGATTTTCAAGGCGGGAATAAAAATACCCGTCCGCCTTCAGGTCGAAGAGGTCCGCCATATCCTGCGTTTTTTCATAGACGTAAGTCGTGCTCTGCACGATGGGCGGGATACGGCTCTCTCCCGATGCGGGGCGATAGCCGCCCTGTACGCATATCGTATCTTTTCTGTATGACATAGTACTATGCTCCTTCGCAAAAATGCGCTTATATTGCCATCAAACAGTCTCTGCCGGCTTGCTCAGACATATTCTTTGATACGCCTGTCAGCTTCGCGTTTGAGATCTTTTTCTTTCAGGCTCTGCTTCTTGTCGTAGGTGTGCTTGCCGCGGCAGAGCGCGACTTCCACCTTGACGAGCGAATCTTTGAAATAAACTTTGAGCGGGACGAGGGTATACCCCTTTTCGTTGACCTTGCCGACGATCTTGGCGATCTCCGACTTATGCAAGAGCAGCCGCCTGTCCCGTCTGGAATCGCGCGTATTGAAGGCGCCGCTCTTGTCGTAGACGGCGATGTGCATATTTTTCAGCGTGACTTCCCCTTTGCGTACAAAGCAGAAACTGTCCGCGAGGCTGCAATTGTTCTTGCGGATGGATTTGACTTCGCTGCCTTCGAGCACGATCCCCGCCTCAAATTTGTCTTCGATGAAATATTCAAAGGATGCGGATTTATTGGTCGCTACGGTCTTCATTCCTTTATTCCTTTACGAGGGCATAGATCACGCTGTCGTAAAACGCGCCGCCCTTGAAAACGCTCTTTTTCTTTATGCCCTCTTTGGTAAAGCCGCATTTTTCCAAAACGCGGCAGGAAGCCGCGTTGACGGAAAACGGCTCCGCCCAGATGCGCACGATGTCCGTCGACGCAAAGACCTCACGGCAGGCAAACGCCGCCGCGGCGGTCATGATCCCATTGCCCTGACAGGCGGGCGTGAGCCAATATCCAAGCTCCGCGCTCTTTCGGAACACGTCCTCGCCGCGCACGACGGAAATGCCGCCGACCGCTTTCCCGTCTGCGACGATCGCGCGGTAATAGCCGTCGCATTCAAACTGCACAAGGCAGATGAACTGTTCCGCATCCCGCAGCGTGTACGGGTGCGGGAAGGAATCCCGCAAAAAACGGACGATCCTACCGTCCGCCGCGCTTTCGGCAAGCGATGCGGCGTGTTCGGGCCGCCACTCTTCCAATGAAAAACGCATACTCTCCTCCTTGACCCGCCCTGCGGCGCTTTTATTCTTCCGCCAAAAGAAATTCACACTTTCGCGCGCCGATGTCGCAGGCGGCGACCGTGATACGGATCGGATCACCGATCTTAAAGGAGCGGCGTTCCCCTTTCAGCAAATATTTCTGTTCGACGAACACATAGTTGTCCGCGGGCAGATTTTCGATGCGGATGCGCCCTTCCACCGTGTTTTTCAGCTCCGCAAAGACGGCAAACGCCGTCACGCCCGAGACGATGGCGTCATACTGCTCGCCGATATGCCCGCGCATATACCAGACTTTATACAGTTCGTCCACCGCCCGCTCCGCTTCGTCCGCCCGCCGCTCCGTCTCCGAGCAGTTGATCGCCGCGGAAGGGACAAAGGAGGAAAAGCGCTCCGCCTCCTCCGCCTTGCCTTCAAGAACGAGTTTGATGATGCGGTGGATGAGAAGGTCGGGATAGCGGCGTATGGGCGAAGTGAAATGGCAATAGCAGGCGGACGCGAGCCCGAAATGCCCGATATTTTCTTCGCTGTATCTTGCCTTGCTCATGGAGCGAAGCATCACGCGGTTGACGACGTGCCGCCGCAGATCGTTTGCGGCTTCCAGCGCGCCCAAGATCTTTCCGTATTCCCCGGGGCGAACGTTTTCGGGATGAAAATCCGCTTTGATGCCGAGTTCGCTAAGATAAGACTTGAACATAGCCGCCTTTTCCTCGGACGGCTTTTCGTGCACGCGGTAGACGAAGGGCATTTCATACGCCGCCATAAAGGAGGCGACCGTCTCGTTGGCGAGGATCATGAACTCCTCGATGAGCCTGTGCGCGATGTTGCGCTCGTTTTCCGCGACAAAGATCTCGCCCTTTTCCACGGTGATCTTCGCCTCTTTCACGTCGAGGTCTATGCTCCCGCGCTTTTCGCGCTTTTCGATCAAAATGTCCGCAAGGGAGCGGCACTCTTCGAGCATGGGCACAAGGTGCGGATAGCGCGCCCGCTCTTTAGCGTCGCCGTCTAAGATCTTGGCGACCGAAGTATAGGTCATCCTGTTGCGGGAACGGATGAGCGAAGGGACCAGTTCGCTGTCGACGACCTTCCCCTTTTTATCCACTTTCATGATACAGGAAAGGGTGAGCCTGTCTTTTCCTTCCTGCAAAGAGCAGACGCCGTTGGAAAGTTCTACGGGCAGCATGGGCAGCACCCTGTCGGGAAAATAGACGCTCGTGCCCCGCGCATACGCCTCGTTGTCGAGCGCGCCGCCGCGGCGGACGTAGTGCGTAACGTCGGCGATATGCACGCCGAGCCGATAATATTCCCCTTCGCAGGAAATGCCGATCGCGTCGTCGAAATCGCGCGCGTCCTCTCCGTCGATGGTGATGATGAGAGCATCGCGCAGATCTTTCCTGCCCGCGGGTAAGATCTTTTCCGCCGCGGCGCGGCGGGCTTCGAACAAGACCTTTTGCGGAAACTCTTCCGCAAGGCCGTTTGCGCGGATGAGCGCCTCTTCCTCCACCGAAAGGTCGCCGCCGCGGCCCAGAACTTCGACGATCTCCCCCTCGGGCTTTTTGCCTTCCTGCCAGGCGGTGAGTTTTACGACCACTTTTTCGCCCGAAAAGGCGCGCATTCCTCCGCGGACGCGCACGTCGTCAAAATATTTTTTATCGTCGGGCGTCACATAACCGCTCTTTTCTTCCTTGAAATAGGTACCCGTAAGGCGGGTGACGCCGCGGGATACGATGCTGTATACCTCCGCTTCGTCTCCGCGTTCGCCGCCGACGATCTTGGCAAACACGGTGTCTTTGTGCTCCGCACCGTGCAGCGACCTATGCGGGATGAAGAGATCCCCTTCCTTGCGGACAAGAAAAGCAAAGCCGCGCTCGTTGCCGTTCAAGACCCCTTTGACGAGCCCGAGCTTTTCGGGAGGCACATACCTTCCGCGTTCGTCCATGACGATCTCCCCTTCCTGCACGAGCCTGCTAAGCAGTTCCGCAACGGCCGCCCTGCCAGACTTGGCGGAGACGCCCAAAAGGCGGCAGATCTCCCGCTCTTTTTTATATGCAAATTCTCCGCTCGCAAATTTCTCGCGCAGCGTTTCCATCGAGGGCATACGCGGCTCCTCCTTCAAAATAAAACAAAAGACGGCAAGTCCGAACGAACAGCCGTCTTAAGAGATTCTCACCGAGGCGGAGCGGTCAAGCGCCCACGCCGATTTGCAAAATGAAAAACGCGATCGCGAGCACGGAGAGCACGATGAGGGAAATGACCGTCCATCTCTTCATTTTGCTTTCCAGCGACCTGCCTTTATTCTTGCCGAAGAATGTTTCGCTCGAACCGCCCAACGCATCGATACCCGTAGAGTTGCCGGGCTGGATGAGGACGATGATGATCGCAACGACGGAAGCGACGAGCATGACAAGCAGAAGAATAAACCTGGCGATCGCATACGGATTATAATCGTCTAACGGCGCCAATAAATTTGACATAAAAAACATCATGTCGGGCATTTGCATTTTGGAACGTTCCTTTTTACAAAATTCTATATAAGTATAGCATACCGCAAAAAATTTTTCAACCGTTTTAAGGCGTCAACGGCATATTTTTTGCGATTTTACCGCCTTTTCAGCGCTCGATCAGGCTCTTTCCCGTCATTTCCGCGGGAACGGGCAGCCCCATCATATCCAAAAGCGTGGGTGCAAGGTCGGCAAGCACGCCGCCGCTGCGCAGCTTCGCGCCCTTGAACGCGTCGGAAACGAGCACGACGGGCACGGGATTGGTCGTATGCGCGGTGAAGGGAGAACCGTCTTCGGCGATCATGCGGTCGGCGTTGCCGTGGTCCGCCGTCAGAAGAGCGCCGCCCCCCATCTCCAGGATCTTTTTCAGAACTTTGTCCACGCAGCCGTCCACCGTCGCGACCGCCTTTTCCGCCGCTTCCAAAACGCCGGTATGGCCGACCATGTCGCAGTTGGCGTAATTGAGGATCATGACGTCGTATTCGCCCGAAGAGAGCTGTTCGAGTACCTTGTCCGTCACTTCAAAAGCGCTCATTTCGGGTTTTAAGTCATACGTCGCCACCTTCGGCGAAGGCACGAGGACACGCACCTCGTCTTTGTTGGGCGCTTCCACGCCGCCGTTGAAGAAGAAAGTGACGTGCGCGTATTTTTCCGTCTCCGCGATGCGCAGCTGTTTTTTGCCGAGGGAAGCGAGATATTCGCCGAGGGTGTTTTTCAAGCTCTGCGGCTTGAAGGCGACGTGCACGTGCGAGAAAGTCGCGTCATACTGCGTGAAGCAGACATAATAAGGACCGAGATTCCCCGTCTTGCGTTCAATTCCCGCAAAATCGGGCTCGGTGAAGGCGCGGGTGACCTCCCTCGCCCTGTCGGGGCGGAAGTTGAAAAAGACGATGCTGTCCCCTTCCTCCACGAGCGCGACGGGCTTGCCGCCCTTGACGACGTTGGTGGGAAGGATAAATTCGTCCGTCACTTCCTGTTTGTACGATTCTTCGATGGCGGCGGCGGGATCTTCGGCGTGGATGCCGTTGCCGAGGGTGAGCATCTCATACGCCTTGGAGACGCGCTCCCAGCGGTTGTCGCGGTCCATCGCGTAGTA
>CALWCR010000164.1 GCA_944376445.1 uncultured Clostridia bacterium
CTCAAAAAACAGTTGGAGAGGATACAATCATGGCAGATAACAAGCGAATTTTCGACACCGCCGTACAGAAACTCAAATACGACGTTCTGAAGGCGATCATCCGCAATGAATACGAACATTGCTACGACAATATCTACATAGACATCCCCAAGGAGATCTCTCCGGGGCCCAAGGCGACGATGCGCTGCTGTATCTTCAAAGAGCGCGCCATCGTGCAGGAGCGCATCAAGCTCGCGCTCGGCGGGGACAAGAAAAACCCCAACGTCGTCGAGGTGATCGACATCGCCTGCGACGAATGCCCGATCGGCGGCATCTTCGTCACGCCCGCTTGCCGCGGCTGTATCGTCCACCGCTGCAAGGAAGTCTGCCCGCGCGACGCCATCCAGATCATCGACCACAAGGCGGTCGTGGATAAATCCAAGTGCGTGGAGTGCGGCAAGTGCACGCAGGCGTGCCCTTACGGCGCGATCATCCATCAGAAGCGCCCCTGCGTCTCTTCCTGCAAGGTGAAGGCGATCACCGTCGGCGAGGACAAAAAGGCGGTCATCGACAACAATAAGTGCATTTCCTGCGGCGCGTGCGTGTATCAGTGCCCGTTCGGCGCCATCGTCGATAAATCCATGATCATGGAGAGCATCGACATCCTGAAAAAGTCGGAAGAGGGCAAAAAGTACCACGTCTATGCGGTCATTGCCCCCTCCATCGTCAGCCAGTTCAAGTACGCCAAGATCGAACAGGTCGTCACGGGTATCCGCAAGCTCGGCTTCCATCAGGTGGTAGAAGCGGCGCTCGGCGCGGACATCACCCTCTATCACGAGGCGGAGGAATGGAAGGAAAAGGGGGTGCTCACGACTTCCTGCTGCCCCTCCTTTGTCATGTTCGTGGAGAAAAATTTCCCCGACCTTGCCAAATACGTCTCCCATTCCGTTTCGCCGATGGTGGAGACGGCGATGCTCATCAAGCGCACCGATCCCGAAGGCAAAGTCATCTTTATCGGCCCTTGCGCGAGCAAGAAGCTCGAATACAAGCTGCCCAAGACGCAGGGCGCCATCGACAGCGTCCTCTCCTTTGAAGAGCTGCAGGCGTTTTTGGACGCGCGCGGCATCGACGTGGGCTCGCTCGGGGAGACCTCGCTCGACAACGCTTCCTTCTACGGCCGCATTTTTGCCAAGAGCGGCGGCATCGCCCAGGGCGTGGCGGACGTGGCGGCGGAGTACGGCGTGGAAGGGATCAAGCCTTTGGCGATGAACGGCATCGAGGAATGCCGCGCCGCGCTCATGAAGCTGAAGATGAACCGCGCGACGGAGAATTTCTTTGAGGGCATGGCGTGCGACGGCGGCTGTCTCAACGGCCCGCTCTGCCTCAACCACGGCCCCAAAAACGTCGTTGACGTGGATAAATACGGCGCTTCCGCCAAGGAAAAGACGATCGACAATTCGGTCAAGCTGTATAAACTCAGTCTGGGCTCTTCCGAAGATAAATAAAAAAGCGACGGATCAAAAAATAGCGGCGCCCCGTGCTTCGGCACGGGGCGCCGCCTTCTGCACAGACAGGAGAGCCCGTTTTTTGCGCCGCGCGGGCAGGAGAACCCGTTTTTTGCACTGCACGGGCAGGGGGCTGTTTTCTGCACCGCAAAGCCGCGGCCTGCCTTTTGGGGCGGAGCGCGGCGGTTTTTCCGCTTTTTTTTGCCCGCCGCGGGACGGGCGACAAGATTCGACAAAACAAGTGCCGATTCGCTAAAATAAGCGGCGCCGCCCGAGGTATATTCTGTTGCCTGTCCCCGAAAAAGGGAGTATAATGAATACGAAAGCGGAAAGTGCGCGAAAAAGAAGGGCGAAGCGCATCGCCCGGGGCCGGCAGGCGCGCCGAATGTGCCGGAAACGTGCCGATTTTGCCTTCAATCTGACAAAGGAGGGTACAGCAATGAACTACGAGTTTAGCAGTGCCAAAGAGATGTTTATGACCCGCCAAGACTTTGCCGACGATCTGTTCGGTTATGTGAAGGAGTATTACTGCGGAGAGGTACGGAAATGTGAAGACGGATTCGTCCTTTGCGACATCAACGGAAAATCTTACCGTGTGAGCGTTACGGAGCTTTAAGCTCCGCGAAAAAACGAAGAGGGCTCTTTCTTGCGGAAGGGTCGAAGGGCGGAGGACGCGCAAATTTTGCGCGTCCTCCGCTTTATCCTTTTTAAAACGTTTGCGGCGGAAAAAGGGCGGGATATAATCCGCGCTTATAGGCGGGATAAAGGATGAAAAAGTTTCTTTTTTCTTATAGATCCCATAAAAAAGTGTGAAAAAATGAATTGTCTTTGTGCGCTTGCCGAACGGGCGGGGGCGGGATTATAATGTCCGTATCGGATTTTTTGTACGGAGCGGGCGGGCTGCCCCGCGCCGAAAACGCCCGCGCCAAAAAACGCCCGTACCGAAAGCGCCCGCGCTTTTGCGGGGGGCGACGGAAATATGCGGGCCGCAAGGAGGAGAGTATGCTGCGCAGATTTGTCAAGATGGAGGGCGCGGGCAACGACTATATCTATTTCGACTGCCTCAAAGAGGGGCTTTCGGAGCCGGAAGCGCTCGCCGTGCGCCTTTCCGATCGTCATAAGGGCATCGGCGGCGACGGGATCGTGCTCATCT
>CALWCR010000165.1 GCA_944376445.1 uncultured Clostridia bacterium
GAAGCGACGCGTTTGACAAATTCGTTCTGTCTCGACGTGATCATGACAATACAAAAAACCTTCTTAAGCAATTGTTAAGAAGGTTTTCGCTCATTATGCAATTGCGGCTTTCGCCTTTTCGGCAAGAGCGGCAAAAGCAGCCGCGTCGTTGACGGCGATGTCGGCGAGGACCTTTCTGTTGAGGTTGATCCCGGCGACTTTGAGGCCGTGCATGAATTTGCTGTAAGAGAGCCCGTTCACGCGCGCCGCCGCATTGATCCTGGCGATCCAGAGCTGACGGAAATCTCTTTTCCTCCTCTTCCTGCCGATATAGGCATACATGAGGGATTTCATGACCGCTTCGCGCGCGATCCTGTAAGAACGGCTCTTGGACCCGAAATAACCTTTGGAAAGCCTTAATATCTTTCTGCGCTTTTTAACCGCGTTTACACCTCTTTTGATACGCATATCTTTAACTCCTTATGAACTTATTTCTTGTAAGGAATGAGCTGGTTTTTGACAGTCAATTCCTGCGTTTCGCTGACGAATGCCGTCTGGCGCAGATTTCTCTTTCTCTTCCTGGGTTTATCGCCCGTCTTGTGGTTTTTGCCCGACTGCGCTCTTTTCACTCTGCCGCTTCCGGTTATGTCGAAACGTTTTTTAGAACCGCTGTGGGATTTCTGTTTAGGCATATCTTTGTCCTCCGAAAATATTTTCTCTCCGCCGCGCGCCTTGAAAGGCGGCGCCGCGTCACAAGCTAAGATTATTGTTTTGCGGGCGAGAGCATCATCGTGATGTTCCTGCCCTCCGTCGCCGGCTTTTTGTCCATGACGCCTTTGCCTTCCAGCGACTCAAAAAATTTGTTCATGACTTCCACGCCCAAAAACGCGTGCGCGTTCTGCCTGCCGCGCAGGCGTATGGAGACCATGACCTTGTTGCCCGCTTCCAGAAATTTCTGCGCCTGACGCGATTTGACGTTCAGATCGTCCGTGTCGATGGTCATGGAGAGGCGCACCTCTTTGATCTCGACCAGTTTCTGGTTCTTGCGGGATTCCTTTTCCTTTTTTCCGAGCTCGAATTTGTACTTGCCGTAATCCATGATCTTGCAGACGGGCGGGTTCGCCGTGGGCGAGATCTTCACCAAATCCAAATCCTTCTCTTCCGCGAGCCTGAGCGCGGCCTGCGCGCTCATGATGCCGAGCTGCTGCCCGTCGTCGCCGATTACTCTCACTTCACGGTCGCGGATCTCTCCGTTGACCTGATGCTGGGCTTTAATACGTTTATACCTTCCTTATTGAATTTTTTTGACGGCATTCGATGCCCCGCGCGAAAAAAGCGGGTCCGCAAAAGGACCCGCCGAAATATCGCATCATACAGCGCGCCGCAACCGTGGCGCGGATATATACGGATAGATGGTGCTCTTACAGGCGCGATTGCCGTAAGGCGAGAAGGTTCCTTCTGCTTTTACCCGTATATTATATCCCTTTTGTCGCCCGTTGTCAATCCGTATGGGCGGCTTTTTCGGGAAAATTTTAAAAATTTGTCTTTTCGTCGTTCTCTTTTTTGACTTTTTCGACAAATTCCGCCAAAGGCATGGCGCCGATGTCACCTTTTTCGCGCATACGCACGGCGACGGTGCCCTCTTCCTTCTCCTTGTCGCCGATAATGAGCATATACGGAAGTTTTTCAAGCTGCGCCTCGCGGATCTTATAGCCGATCTTTTCGTTGCGCATATCCGTCTCCGCGCGCAGACCCGCCCCTTTGAGCGCCGCCTCCACCTTCTTGGCATAATCCGCGGATTTATCGGAAACGGGCAGGATCTTGACCTGTACGGGCGAGAGCCAGACGGGGAATTTGCCCGCGTAATGCTCGATGAGGATGCCGATGAAGCGCTCGATCGAGCCGAACACGACGCGGTGGATCATGATCGGGCGGTGTTTCATCCCGTCCTCCCCCGTATACTCCGCCTCAAAGCGCTGCGGGAGCTGGAAGTCGAGCTGGATGGTGCCGCACTGCCAGGTCCTGCCGATGGAGTCGGTCAGATGGAAGTCGATCTTCGGCCCGTAAAAAGCGCCGTCCCCTTCGTTGACGACATACGGAAGCTGCAGCTCGTCCAGCGCGGCGCGCAGGGCGTTGGTCGCGTTCTCCCAGTCCTCGTCGCTGCCGATGCTGTTGTCGGGGCGGGTGGAAAGTTCGACATGGTATTTAAAGCCGAAGAGTGTATACACTTCGTTGATGATGCGCACGACCCCCTTGATCTCGTCGGTGATCTGTTCGGGAAGCATGAAGATGTGCGCGTCGTCCTGCGTGAAGCAGCGCACCCGCATGAGCCCGTGCAGCTGGCCGCTCTTTTCATGGCGGTGAACGATGCCCAGTTCCCCCATGCGGATGGGAAGGTCTTTATAGCTGTGCGGCGTAAGTTTATATACGAGCATACCGCCCGGGCAGTTCATCGGCTTGATCGCGCAGTCCTCCCCGTCGATCTTGGTCGTATACATATTTTCTTTATAGTGGTCCCAGTGCCCGGAAGTTTCCCAGAGGCTGCGGTTGAGGATGATGGGCGTCTGCACTTCGACATACCCCTCGCGGGTATGGATCTGCCGCCAGTAGTCGATGAGCACGTTTTTGAGCACCATGCCCTTGGGAAGGAAGAACGGGAACCCCTTGCCTTCGTTCATCATCGCAAACAGCCCGAGCTCTCTGCCGAGCTTGGTGTGATCCCGCTTTTTCGCCTCTTCGAGCATGGTGAAATAGGCGTCCATTTCCTCTTTTTTGGCGAAGGCGGTGCCGTAAATGCGGGTGAGCATCTTGTTTTTTTCGTTGCCCCGCCAATATGCGCCCGCGATGCTCGTCAGTTTGAACGCCTTGATCTTGCCCGTGGAAGGAAGGTGCGGCCCGCGGCAAAGGTCGGTAAAGCTGCCCTGTTTATAGAAGGAGATCTCCTCCCCTTCGGGAAGGTCTTTGATGAGCGCGACTTTGTATTTTTCGGAGAATTTGGTCATCAGTTTGATGGCGTCCGCGCGCGGCAGCGTGAAGCGCTCGACGGGCAGATTGCTCTTGATGATCTTCTTCATCTCCGCTTCGATCTTGGAGAGATCTTCCTGCGTGATGGGAGTCTGAAAATCGATGTCGTAATAGAACCCGTTTTCGATGGTGGGCCCGATCGCAAGTTTCGAGGTCGGATAGATCGCCTTGACCGCCTGCGCCAGAACGTGCGCCGCGGTGTGGCGGTAGACGTCCAGCCCCTCTTTGTCCTTTAAAGTGACGAGCTCCACTTCCGCATCATTTTCGACGACGTGCGCAAGGTCGACGAGTTTGCCGTCCACTTTTGCGCAGACGGCGGCGCGCGCCAGGCCTTCGCTGATGTCGGACGCGATCTGTTTGCAGCTTACGGGCGCGGCGTATTCTTTCTTGTCGCCGCCTTTCAATGTAATGACCATGAATTTCTCCTCCCGCCCCGCAGGGCGAATTTTTTCGGGCGCAAAAAAAGCGCCTTAAACGAAACGACGTTTAAGGACGCAGACAAATTGCGCGGTTCCACCTTAATTGCCTTTATGAAAAGGCCGCTCTTATGCGCCGTCTGAGGGGCGCGCACCCCCGCTGAAAAAGCGGTTTCCTCCTTGCGCGGCGCGCGGGATTCCCAGCAAACTCCCGCTCTCTGCGGCGCCTTTCGCACGGCATACTTGTCTTTTTTTTCGCGGATGAAATTGATGGATTTATTCTAATCCATTTACTTGCATTTGTCAACCGTTTTTAATACAGGCAAAGAAAATTCTGCGCGCGCAAAGCGCATCGCTTTTTCCTTTACGCGAATAAGACCCGCCCCGCGAAACAGCGCCGCAAAAATTCCTCCTGCAGGGGCGGCGGCATACCGACGCATTCCACTTCGGACGCGCCGCTCAATATGATCTCCCGCACGCCGCTAAGTTCGCCGTCCCCTTCGCCGATCAGCGTTGCGCGCCGCAGCTTTCTGAACTGCCCGTCGTACACTTCCCCGCCGCATAAGATCACCTTGCCCCGCCCCTCGCCGCGGAAGAGATAGCGAAGAAAGGTAAATAGTTTTTCTTCGGTAAAAAAGGAAGGCACCGAGCCGATCACCCGCTCCCACTTTTCGCCGAGCCCGCCGAGGCGGAAGGCAAAGACCCCGTCCAGCGTCATGACGGAGCAGCCCGCAAAGCGTTTTGCCGCATAGCGCCGCTCTTCGGGCAGATCCGCAGCGATCAGGGCGGCGATGAGGATCTCCCTGCCCGCGCGCGAGAGCCCCGCCACCGAAAGAGAGCGGGAAATGAAGGCGTATTTATAGCCGACGGCGATACAGTCCGCGGCGGCTTCTTCCGCCAGGGCGCGGATGCGGGGAAGAGAGATTTCCGCCTTCACCGTATAGCCGATGCGCCCGCCGCCGAGCGTGAGCGAACTTTTTGCACCCGCGGCGCGCACGGCGGGCGCGAGGCGGGCGGCGGCGTAAGCGATATGGCGGGCGTTCTCTTCCTTTTCCGTTACGGCGATCTCCATACCGTTAGTGTATGCCCGCGCCCCGCGATTATTTACGTTTATAGTCCGCATTTGCCTTCAAAGGCAAAAAAAATTGTCAAAAAGGCGCGCATATCCGCCGCACAACTTGACTTAAAGCGCAAAAAATTATATAATCAAGTGAATTATTCTGAATTTACGGAGTATTATGCCACCCATAGTCATCGCTCTGATCGTCATCCTGGCGGTCCACTATTTTCTCGCGATCGCGACGCTCTTCGTCCTTTTGAAGGACCGCGGCGTCACGCGTTCGATCATCGCCTGGAATCTTATCATCCTGCTCGTCCCCGTCTGCGGCCCCGCCGCTTACTGGATCGCGCGGACCGTGCGGCGGCGCCCTTCCCCGAAAGAAGAGCCGCAGGATGACAGCGAAGAAAACAAAGACTGAACAAAGGCGCCCCTGCGGCGCGGAGGTTTAAATATTATGGATATGAGATCTGTCGAAAGCAAATGGCAGCAGCGCTGGGAAAAGACCAAGGAAAACAACTTCAACAAAAAGAACACGGATAACAAGTATTACGTGCTGGAAATGTTTTCCTATCCTTCGGGCGCGAAGCTGCACGTCGGGCATTGGTACAACTACGGCCCTTCCGACACTTTTGCCCGCTTCAAGAAGATGCAGGGTTTTGACGTGTTCCAGCCTATGGGCTTCGACGCGTTCGGGCTCCCCGCGGAAAATTACGCCATCAAGACGGGGATCCACCCCAAAGATTCCACCGAGCAGAATATCGCTACGATGGAAAAACAGCTCAAAGCGATGGGCGCAATGTTCGACTGGTCGGCAGAGATCAAGACCTGCGAGGAAGACTACTACAAATGGACGCAGTGGATGTTCCTCAAACTCTATGAAAAGGGGCTCGCCTACCGCAAAGAGGCGCCCGTCAACTGGTGCCCGAGCTGCAACACCGTCCTTGCCAACGAACAGGTGCAGGAAGGCTGCTGCGAGCGCTGCGGCACGCCCGTCGTCAAAAAGGACCTGACGCAGTGGTTCTTCAAGATCACCGATTATGCGGAAGAATTGCTGGACGGGCTGGATAAACTCGATTGGCCGGAAAAGACCAAGCTCATGCAGAAAAACTGGATCGGCAAGTCCGTCGGCTGCGAGATCGAATTTACCTGTGAGAGCGGCGACACCTTCAAGGTCTTTACGACCCGCTGCGACACCGTCTACGGCGTGTCCTACGTCGTGCTCGCGCCCGAACACCCGCTCGTGAAAAAGCTCGTTTCCGACGAGCAGCGCGCCGCCGTCGAAGAGTATATCGAAAAGACAGCACACACCGACGAGATCGAGCGGCTCTCCTCCGCGCGCGAAAAGACGGGCGTCTTTATCGGTCATTATGCCGTCAACCCCGTCAACGGCAAAAAAGTGCCCATCTACGCCGCCGATTACGTCCTCTATTCTTACGGCACGGGCGCGGTCATGGGCGTGCCCGCGCACGACGAGCGCGACTTCGCCTTCGCGAAAAAATACGGCCTGCCCATCACCAAGGTCATCGAAAACAAGAACGGCGAGACGGTGCTCCCTTTCACGGAAGACGGCATC
>CALWCR010000166.1 GCA_944376445.1 uncultured Clostridia bacterium
AGCCCCTAAAAAGCGCCGAAGAGGAAAAATCCGAACGCAGAGCCGTTTTTCCTAAAAACGGCGAACGTTGGGGTTTTCCTTAATATCACGACTTTTCGCAGTGCCTTTGCACGAGAAAAGTGTGAACCAAGCGCCTTTGCGCTCAAAAAGTGTGAACTAAGCGTGAATAAGAAAAGCGTGACCCCCTTTCACTCCACCGTCACGCTCTTGGCGAGGTTTTTGGGGCGGTCGGGGTCAAGCCCGCGTTCAAGGCACATCTTATACGCAAAATATTGCAGCGGGATAACGGCGACGCAGGGCATGAGCGGCTCGGGCAGGACAGGAAGGCGCAGCGCGGCGCGGGCGCGGCTTTGACGCAAAACGTCTTCATACTGGGATAAAAGCACGGTATACCCGCCGCGGGCGTTCACTTCGGCGGCTGCGTTCTCGCACTTGGCGGCGAGGCGGCGCTGCGTCGAGAGAAGGATGACGGGGAAGCCCTCTTCCACGAGGGCGAGCGGCCCGTGTTTGAGTTCGCCCGCAGGCAGCCCTTCGGCAAAAACGCGGGCGATCTCTTTGACTTTGAGCGCCCCTTCGCGCGCGGTGCAAACGTCTTCTCCCCTGCCGAGAAAATACATTCCCTGCCGCTCTTTGAAAAGATCTGCCAGGCGGTCGGCTTCGGGAAAGAGCGAAAACGCGGCTTCCGCCGCCGCGGGCAGTTCTTTTAAGGAAGAAAACCAGGAAGGATAGCGCTGCGTGCGGAAAAACAGCAGTTCCGCCGCCAGATACCAAAGGCTTAACAGCTGGCAGTTATAGCTTTTGGTGGCGGCGACGGCGATCTCCGCGCCCGCGCGCATGGCGAGGGTGAAGTCCGCCTCGGCGGCGAGGGAAGAGCCAGGCGTATTGGTGACGGCGATGACAAACCCGCCCAGCCCGCGGGCGAGGCGCACCGCTTCGAGGGTGTCTGCCGTTTCGCCGCTCTGGCTCACGGCGACGACCAGATCCCCCGCCCGCACGAGGGGCGGGCTGTAGCGGAATTCCCCCGCGCTGTAACAAAAGACGGGCACGCCCGCGTCCCTTGCGAGCGCGTCGCGGAAGGCGAGCGCGCTGTGATAGGCGGTGCCGCAGGCGACGGCAAACACCCGCCCGGCGCTGCGCAGGGCGCGGGCGCAGGGGGCAAGATCCGCTTTGCCGAGCGCGGCGAGGGTATCTTGCAGGGCGCGCGGGATCTCGGCGATCTCGGCGCGCATATGCGAGCCGCAGACGGCGGCGGCGCGGCTTTCCCCTTCGGGGCGGAAAAACACTTTGGGCACGGGACGCAGGCCGCCGTCGAAAAACCCGATCTCCCCGCCCGCGATGCGGATAAATTCGCGATCCCCCGCGACCGCCAGATATTCCGCCTCCTGCGCGACGGCGGGAATATCGCTGCAAACGAACAGCCCCGCCCGCCCCTTGCCCGCGACGAGCGGGCTCTTATAGCGCGCGGCGGCCAGCTCGCCCGGCCTGTCTTCGGCGATGACGGCGACCGCATACGAGCCTTCAACGCGCGAAAGAGCCTCCCTGAGGGCGGCCAAAAGGTCTCCCCGATAATATTTTTGCACGAGCGCGGCGAGCACCTCGCTGTCCGTTTCGGACAAAAAGCGCACCCCCTCCCCCTCCAGCTCCGCCCTGAGCGCGGCATGATTTTCGATGATGCCGTTGTGGACGAGGGCGATCTTGCCCGCGATGTGCGGATGGGCGTTTTGGTCGGAAGGCGCGCCGTGCGTCGCCCAGCGGGTGTGCCCGATCCCCGTTTTGCCTTCGGCATAAAAGGAGGCGAGCCCCGCGACCCCGCCCCTTTTTTTACAGACGCGGAACCCGCCCTCGCCGAGCACGGCAATGCCCGCCGAATCGTAGCCGCGGTATTCCAGCCGCCTGAGCGCTTCGAAGAGTGCGCCGCAGCAGTCACGCTCCGACACATAGCCGATGATGCCGCACATTTTTCAGCCCTCCCTCGCGGCGATCTCCGCCCTGACCCGCTCGACGGCGGCGCGCGCCGCGCGCTTTGTCTTGGCTTCGGCAAAAATGCGCACGGCAGGTTCGGTGCCCGAAGCGCGCACGACCAGCCGGCCCACCCCCTCCGCCGCGCGGTCGATGACGGCGCGGAGGTGTTCGTCGCCGAGCAGGCGCACCTTGTCTTTGACCCTTACGCAGGCGTTGACCTGCGGCAAGAGCCGTATCTCGCCCGCAAGGCGCGAGAGCTTTTTTTCGGCGATCAGCCCCGCCAGCTTGACGGAAGAGAGGATGCCGTCTCCCGTGACGGCGTATTCGGCGAGGATGATGTGTCCCGACTGTTCGCCGCCGAGCGCCGCGCCGCTTTTTTGCATCGCCTCGGCGACGTACTTGTCGCCGATGTCCGTGCGGATGAGCCCGACGCCCATTTTTTTGAGATAGAGCTCCGCGCCCGTGTTGGTGTGCGCGGTGCCCACCACCGTGCGCCCGGAAAGTTTGCCCGCCTTCTCCATGGCGGCGGCGAAGATACAGAGGATACGGTCGCCGTCGACGATGTTCCCCTTTTCGTCGCAGGCGATCAGGCGGTCGGCGTCGCCGTCATAAGCGAAGCCCGCGTCCGCCCCCGCAGCGAGGGTGAGCCGCCTGAGCTTTTCGGGGTGCAGCGCGCCACAGCCCTCGTTGATGTCCGCCCCGCCCTCGCCCGTACAGGCGGCGATGACCTTCGCGCCCAGCCGTTCAAAGACGGCGGGCGCCACCTTGCCCGCCGCGCCGTTGGCGCAGTCGAGGACGAATTTTTTGCCGTGCAGCGGCCGCCCGCAGGAAACAAGGCTCTTTATGTACTCTTCCCTGCCCGAAAAGGGGAGATACCTCCCCATCGAAAGGGGGCCCGCGAAGGCGTATTCGCCCATATACTTTTCCAGCCGCCGCTCCGCCTTTTCCCCCGCCTTGCGCCCGTCCGGGCCGAATACTTTCAGTCCGTTATAGCGGGCGGGATTGTGCGAAGCGCTGACGACGACGCCGAAGTCCGCTTCTTTTTTCAAAACGAAATAAGAGACCGCCGCCGTGGGCAAAACGCCGCCGTCCAGGACGTTCCCCCCGCCCGCAAGCGCGCCCGCGGCAAAGGCGAGAGCGAGCATATCCGAAGAAGCGCGCGTATCCCGCCCGAGGACGATGCGCGTCCCCTGCCGCGCCCGCGCGGCGGCGTTGCCGAGCGCAAAGGCGGTGCGGGAGGTGAGCCCCTCCCCCACGACGCCGCGGATCCCGTCCGTTCCGAACAATTCACCCATCTTTTTTCTCCCTCCTTTTTCTGAGCCCCTCGCTCTCCCTGTCGCGCACCCGCCCGATGACGCAGGCGCCCTCGGCGACGTCGCGCGTCACCGTCGTGCCCGCGGCGATGAAGGCGCGCGCCCCCACGCGGACGGGGGCGACGAGATTGACGTTGCTGCCGATGAAGGCGCCGTCGCCCACATAGGTGAAGTGCTTGCGCACCCCGTCGAAATTGCAAAACACCACCCCGCAGCCGACGTTGACGCCGCGGCCGAGCACGGCGTCGCCCACATAGGCGAGGTGGCAGATCTTGCAGCCGTCGCCGACTTCCGCGTTTTTGAGCTCCACGAAATCGCCGATACGGCAGTTTTCGCCCACCTTCGTTCCCGCGCGCAGATTGGCAAAGGGCCCGACTTTGCTCTCCTTTCCGACGGCTGCGCCGCGCAAGACGCTCGCGATAAGTTCGGCGCGCGCGCCGACGGTACTGTCTTCGACGATGTTGCCCGGAAAGAGCACCGCCCCCGCCCCGATGACCGTCTTGCCCGAAAGGACGTTGCCGGGATGGATGACGGCGCCCTCGCCGACGACGACCTCATTTCCGATGAAAACGGTTTCGGGAG
>CALWCR010000167.1 GCA_944376445.1 uncultured Clostridia bacterium
CCTGCGCGGTAAACGCGCCGCGCGCGGTGTCCGTGAACTGTCCGTCCGCGATCTTGGTGGGACCTTCGCCAAACACCTTCCAGGGGAGCGTATCGTAGATCGCCTCCCCGTTGACGCGCATCCATTCTCCGACGGCGCGCAGGACGTTTGCCTCTTCTTCACAGATGGTCCCGTCGGCGCGGGGACCGACGTTCAGCATGAGGTTGCCGTTCTTGCTGACGATATCGACGAGATCGGCGACGATATCCTGCGCGCGCTTGAAGATATTATTTTGGGTATAGCACCATGAATTGACGGCGATCGCCGTATCCGTCTGCCACGGGCGCATACGGATGCCGCTGAGCTGTCCGCGCTCGACGTCAAAGGTCGCCGCGTCGAGCGGGAAAGTGTTGTGCTTGTAGCAGATCGTGACCTCTCTCCCCCATTCCTCCGCGCGGTTATAATAGTACGCCGCAAGCTCTTTGAGATAGGGGCGGAAGGCTTCGTTGGCGATCCACCAATCGAAATAGAGCATGGCGGGGCGATAATTGTCGATGAGTTCCGCACAGCGCGCAAGCCAGTTGTCGAGATGTTCGCGCATCCTGGGCGAACGGATGCCGACCGAATACATATTCTTCGGGCCGGGGTCTTTGAGGTCGTCGTTGTACACGGCGGGGCCGTAGAAGTCGTCATACGCGGGGTCGTTCACGTCGCTGTCGAACGTCCTTCCGCCGTTCATGAACCAGTAATGTTCCGCCCTGTGGGAGGAAGTGCACAGGATAAGCCCCTCGCGTTCGGCTGCTGCCTTGAGTTCGCCCAGAATGTCGCGCTTGGGCCCCATTTCCGCGCTGTTCCAGCGGGAGAGCCCGCTCCTGTACATCTGGAATCCGTCATGGTGTTCGGCGACGGGCGTCACATAGCGCGCGCCCGCCTCGCGGAACAGCCGCATCCATGCTCCCGCGTCAAAGTTTGGCGCGGTAAACATGGGGATGAGATCTTTGTAGCCGAAGTGCTTCATGTCGCCAAAGCGACGGCGGAAATCTTCATGTTCGGGAGAACCTTCCCGATACATATGCCGCGGGTACCACTCGGAGAATGCAGCGGGTACGCTGAATACGCCCCAATGAATAAAGATGCCGAATTTACTACGGCGGAACCATTGCGGCGCAGGGTGAGTGTACAGCGAATCCCAATCCGCTTTGTATTTTCCCGTCGCGTTGACGGCCCTGACTTTTTCGCAAAGATCTTGTACTGTCATAATGATCTCCTCCTTTTCTTTCGGAAGCAGTATACCACGATCGGCGCGCGGAGTGAAGACTTTGCTATGACATCTTTTATAAATTATGTCGCAAAAACGCAATTTGATTGACGCGCGGACAAAAATGTGTTATCCTGTCCGTATGGAAAATTTTTCGGCCGACAACACATTTGTATGGCGTGGGACGCGCGTCTGCCTTGTGCGCATGACCGACGGCTGTATCCGCACCGTCATCCCCATGCACCGCCACGGAGACGGCACGTTCGAGCTGCACGTTATTCTTGCGGGGCAAGGCTCGGTGCGCACGCGCGACGGGGAGAGAGCCGTCCGCGCGGGAGATTTTTTCATTACGCCGGGCGGGCTGGAACACGAGCAGACCTCCCTACCGGACGATCCCGTGCGGGAGCTGTGCGTCTATGCCGTGCAGACCCCTCCCTCCGACGAAAAACTTTTGCGGGACGGGATGCTTTGGATAGGCAGCGCGGGGGAAGAACTGCTCTTTTGCGCACGGCAGGCTGCGCGCGAACTTCGCACCGCGCGGACGGACGGCGGGGATATTCTGAGCTGCTACTTTCGGCTCATGCTGCTGTACGCCGAACGCAGCCGAGGCAAGGGCGCGCAACGCGGCGCACTGACGGGAGACGGCAGCATCTTTTTGCGCATAGACGACGCTTTTTTATACGACCAAGCCTCCATCACGCTCCCCGAGCTTGCGGACAGAGCGGGGCTGAGCGAGCGGCAGCTCCAGCGCGTCCTGCGCGCGCGCTACGGAATGACTTTCCTGCAAAAACGCACGCAAGCGCGGATGCGCGCAGCCAATCTGCTGCTTGCGGAGGGTAAGACGATCTCGGAGATCGCCGAAGAGACGGGCTATTCCTGCCCCGAACACTTCTGTACGGAGTACAAAAAATATATGGGGATGACGGCGCGCGAATACCGCAAGCGGCTGCGCGGAGACGGCCCGTCTTGAGCTGCCCCGCCCGTCTTGAGCTGCCCGCCCGCCTTGAGCGGCCCCGCCCGCCTTGAGCGACCCCGCCCGTCTTGAGCGACCCCGCCCGTCTTGAGCTGCCCCGCCCGTCTTGAGCAGCCCCGCCCGCCTTGAGCAGCCCCGCCCGCCTATGAACGTTTATTAAATAATGCATTTTTATATTTTTGCTCCACACAAAAGGCAGAGCGCCCGCGGCAAAAAGCCGCGGGCGCTGCATTGTTCCTATGCAAAAAGTTTTTTTATGTACAGGAATTATTCTTTGTGGTCTTCGCCACTCTCTTCTTCCTCGGAAGCGTCGGCGACGTTTTCAACGGCGGATGCCGCCTTCTTCTTCAAAAGCACCAGCACAAGCACTGCCGCACCGCCGAGCACGATAACCGCCCCTACGACAATCAACGCGATCATCCAGCCCTCGAGGCCGCCCTCATCGGGCGTCTGCACGGGCGGTTTTTCATCGTCCGTCCCGGGCGTTTCGCTTGCCGCTTGTACCGTCACGACATAGGTGGTCGTCTTGCCGCCGTATGTGACGGTGATGGTGTTGTCCCCCGCCTGCAGGACGGGCGCTTCGACGACATAGCCGTCACTTCCGTTGATGGACGAAGTATAGACAAGTTCTTCCTCGCCGTCCACATACGTCACGCGCAGCACCAGGCCGGACGACACGTAAGTATCCCCGGGGCGGTACGCCTGCGACGCGGGATAGGTCTCCACCGCGATGGACTCGACGGCGGGTTTTCCGACCGTAAGGTTCAGCGTCGTGGTCAGGCCTTCATAGCGGATGCGCACGGTGCGGTTGGTCAGCGTGAGCGGCTCGTCCGCATTTTCCACCGTATATCCCGAAGAGATGTTTTCGCGCGAACCGTCCGACCAGACGAGCGTCAGAACGAGGCCCGTGGGATCGAACTTCTCGCCGCGCAGATAAACCGTCTTGTTCGGCGCGGTCGTGACGGAAATGCTCTGCATTTTGACCGTCTCGCCGAATTTCGAGGCTGCTGCGCGCATGGCGGCTTCCGTCTCGAACAATTTATCGGAGTTGGTCACAAAGACGCTCTGCGTGGCTGTCACGAGGTTATACGCCTCGCGGGCAGCGGACGCCTTTTCGCGGTATTGCTTCCAAAGCGCCGTCTCAGTCCCGTCCAGCGCCTCCACTTCCTGTGCGGAAGGCAGTTCGCCAATGAGGGAAAGCGCCGTCCTTGCGGTATCGTCCGCGATGAGCTCGCTGCGCTCGAGGGTCGAGAAATACTCTTTATAGATCCTGCCGTCAAAGCCGCTCGCGTTCTGCGGGCAAACGACCGTCAGACCGAAATCTTCGATCCCCTTTACACCGTCCTGCCCCGCAAAGAGCTTCAAGGCGACGTAATCTTTGAAGTTTGCATAGAATTTGTCGCTGGCGATATCCCCTTCATCGCTGAGGATGAGGTACATATCTGAACCCGTTTCAAAATCGGAAGCGCTGAGCACGCCCGTTTCCAGTGTCGGCGCGCTCAGGCAGCCGAATTCATAGCGCGTGGCGCCGCAGCCGAAGAAGGCTTTGTCGCCGATCGCCGAGAATACATACGGGAAGGCGACCGTCTTGACTTTTGAAGCGTTTTCAAACGCGCTCGCACCTACGCGGACGGTGTCCTCACGCAAGGTCACGACGCCGTCGGCCTTATCGCCGTCCCGCCCTGCGGGATACGCGATGACCTGCACGCCGTTGCCGACGCGTTCATAGAGGATGCCGCTCGCGGCGTCTGCGAAATATTTTTCGTTATCGGAAATGGCAAAGGCGGTCACGTCCTTCAAACCGCTGTATGCCCCTTCGCCGATGCCCGAATACAGGAGCTGTTCGTCCTTTTCGCCCTCGCCGGGGTCGAC
>CALWCR010000168.1 GCA_944376445.1 uncultured Clostridia bacterium
TGACCGCCCGGGCGCAGGCGGTAACAACAAGCAAAGCCGTAAACGCGCAAAGACCGGACGGGCGCGGAAAAAATAAAATTTCCGCGGGGCAAAAAATAAAATTACCCGCAGATAAAAATTGACCGCCCGCGGCGAGGGCGGAAAAATGTGTGAAAGAAAAAACAGGCGAAGATACGCCTGTTTTTTCTATGCGGCGCGTAAGGCGCCGTAACTTTATGACGTAACGCTTTTTAAGATCGGACGATCTCGATCTGGCAGGCGCGCATCGCTTCGAGCGCCGTTTTATGCCCGTCGGGCGTAATGCCCGCGCAGCAGTCTGCGCGCACGCGCACTTTTGTTTCGGGCGCGTATGCCTTGATGAGGAGGGCGTTGGAAATGACGCAGATGTCCGTGCACACGCCGATCAGTTCCGCCTCGTCGTAATCGCCGTCCCGCACTTTTTCCGCCAGCGCGAGGCTGCCGAAGGCGGGTTTGTCGATGATTTGCGCGGCGGCGGGCAGGCTTTCTTCGATCTGCCAGCCGTGCGTGCCGCGTATGCAGTGGGGCACGGGCAGCAGCCTGCCTTCCTGTGTGGAAAGGTAATCGCTGTCGTGGGTGTCGCGGGTGCAGACGATCTCTTCGCCCTCGCTCAGGGCGCGGCGCATACGTTCGCGCACGGCGGGGAGCACGGCCTGCGCCTCTTTGTTGGCGAGGGCGCCCGTGATGAAGTCGTTCTGCATATCGATGACGGCGAGGAGCTTTTTCATGCGAGGAAGGGGCGGATCTTTTTGATGAGGTTGTCCGCGATCAGCCGCGCGGCGCGGTGGGTGGGGTGGATGCCGTCCGCGGAATAGGCGGAAACGCTCACCGAGCGTGAAACGCCCGCGAAAATTTCGTCCAGCGCGATAAAGCCGTCGGCATATTGCTGCGCGGCGTCCTTGATCGCTGCGAGCAGCTTGTCAAATTCGCGGCGGAAGCGTTTTTTGTCGGGTACGTCTAAAAGGAAGGGCTCGGCGACGATCAGTTTCGCCCCCGTATCCTTGACCTTTTCGCAGATGCGCATAAAGCTGTCGGCGGAGCTTTGCTCGTCGAAAGGGGTATCGAAGAGATATTTGTGCCACACGTCGTTGATCCCCGCGAGCAGGATGACGATGTCGGGCTTTTCCGCAAGGTCCGCTTCCAGCCGCGCCTCGACGTCGGCAATGCGGCTGCCCGCGACGCCGCGGTTGATAAAGGTGAAGGTCATGTCCTCATAGAGGGGCTTGAGCTTTTCTGCCAGAAGGGAAACATAGCCGTCGCCGAGGTCGGCGCCGTTCGATTTGTCGCGGTCCGCGTCGGTGATGGAATCTCCGATAAAAAGAATTTTCATTATTTGACCTCGAAAGTTTGGTTGTAGTTTTCGATGCTTTTTTGGATGATGGTGAGCGCGCTGTCCCTGCCCATGATCTCCTTGACCGCCGTCGTCTTGTGTTCGAGCGCCTTATACACTTCAAAGAAGTGGTGCATCTCTTCAAAGATATGGCGAGGCAGCTGTGCGATGTCGTCGTAAATGTTATACGTCGGCTCTTTGAAGGGGATGGCGATGATCTTTTCGTCCATTTTCCCGTCGTCCATCATGTTGATGACGCCGATGGGGTAGCATTCCACCAGCGTTGCGGGCAGGATGGGTTCGCTGCAAAGGACCAGAACGTCCAGCGGGTCGCCGTCGTCGGCGAGGGTGCGGGGGATGAAGCCGTAACTTGCGGGATAGACCGTCGAAGTGTAGAGCACGCGGTCGAGGCGCAGCACGCCCGTCGCCTTATCCAGCTCATATTTGCTCTTGGAACCCTTCTGAATCTCGATATAACACATAAAATCCGTCGTTTTTATGCGTTCGGGAGAAATGTCATGCCAGATATTCATGTCAAACCCTCTTGTTTTTCTATTATTTTAACACAAAACGGGCGCTTATGCAATACTTGCGAAAAAATTGCCGCAAAAAATTTGTAAAAGTTTTTTGAGAAAAGCCGAAATTCACTTTGACAATCCGCTTCAGATATGCTATTATATTATAGCGCTTTTGAAAAGGCGCGAGCCTCGGTTGCAGAAGTACCCAAGTGGCTCAAGGGGCTCCCCTGCTAAGGGAGTAGTACGGGAAACCGTAGCGCGGGTTCAAATCCCGCCTTCTGCGCCATTTGCTTGGCGGCAAAGCGCCGCCCGAAAGGCACGGACATTTGTGTCCGTGCCTTTTCCTTTGCGCTTGCCGCCTGCGCGGGGATTCGCAAAAAGTATTCGTGCTTTTGCCCGAATACTTATCTGCGAGGCTGCGGTTTTATAGTGTCGGAAAGTTTAAATGCGGTCGGGGTTTGCTTGGCGGCAAAGCGCCGCCCGAAAGGCACGGACTGTTTAGTCCGTGCCTTTTCCTTTGCGCTTGCCGCCTGCGCGGAAATTCGCAAAAAGTATTCGTGCTTTTGGCTCGAATACTTTTTTGCGAGGTTGCGGTTTTATAGCATTGGAAAGTTAGAATTTTGTTCCGAGAAAATCCCACAAGTGTTACACTTGGTTTGACAATTCATCTGCCGCCGGAAAGGCGGCGTTTTTTCAGGGCGCCTGCGTATGGGAGCGGAAAATTTCGTCCCAGACGGGGAATTTTTTCTTCAGCGATATGGGTTTTCCGCTTTGGTCGATGAAGCAGTGCGCGCTTTCGCCGAAGGAGCGCAGATCGCGCTCTTTGGCGCCGCGTATTTCGTAGGCCAAATCAAATTTTACGCCCGTATACCGCACGAGGCGGACAGAGATCTCCACCGTTTCGGGGAACCTGGTCATCGCCTTGTATGTGCAGGAAACAGAGAGCACGGGGCTCAGGATCCCTTCCTGCTCCATCACGTCGTAACCGATCCCCATCTGTTCGAGCATATCCACCCGCGCCTCTTCCATCCAGCGCACATAATTGGAGTGATGTACGATCTTCATCGTATCCGTCTCATAGTATTGTACCTTGTGCCGATAGGGGACGAACTGCATACCCGCTTCCTCCTTTTTTAACATTATACCATCGCCGCGCCCCTTTGTCAACGGCGCAATTTTGCCGATTTTGTTGACGAAGCGCCCGCTTTGTGATACAATTTTCGTATGGAAAATTATCAGGACATCGTAAAACTTTCACAACAGTTCGGCATCAATGCGGAATACGCGTCGGAGGCGTTTTATCCCGTCTTTCGCGCTTCGCTCGCGGGGAAAAACATCCTCGTGCTCACCGACGAAAACACGGTGCGCTACGGCAGGCCGTTCGCGTCCCGGCTCGCGGATGCGGGCTTGTCGGTCAGCCTCTACACCATTCCCGAAAAAGAGCCCGTGGCGGATGAAAAGACCTGCGCTCTCGTGGCGGGCAGGCTCGCTCCCTACGACTATGTTTTGGCGGTGGGGGCGGGCACCCTCAACGACATCGCCAAATACACGACCTTCCACGCGGGCAAAAAATGCGGCGTGCTCGCAAGCGCCGCCAGCATGGACGGGTTCACTTCGGGCGTGACGCCCCTCATCAAAAAGGGCTTCAAGATCACCGAAAACGCGCAGACGGTATCGGACATCCTCATCGACTTCGACATCCTCTGCGCCGCGCCGAAGATCATGACGGGCGCGGGCACGGGGGACATCCTCGCCAAGTTCTGCTGCCTGACCGACTGGAAAATGTCGCATCTTTTAAACGGCGAAGCATACAACGAAGAAGCGGCATCCCTCATGCGCGTCGCGCTCGGCCAGTGCGTGGACAGTATCGAGAGCATCAAAGCGTGCGGCCGGCAGGGGATCGACGATCTGATGAGGGCGCTGCTCATTTCCGGCTACGCGATGGTCATCGCGGGCAGTTCCCGCCCCGCGAGCGGCGCGGAGCACCATATGTCTCATTTTCTGGAGATGGATTTTCTGCGCCGCGGCGAGCGCATCCCGCTGCACGGCGTGAAGGTGGGGCTCGGCACGATGGTCTCCCTCAGGATGTACAAGCGGCTCAAAGATCTCCGTGAAGATTTCGAGGGGAAGGAGACCGCCGTCGGGCTTGCCGAGGCGCTGCCCGAACCCGAATGGGTGGCGGGCGTGCTGTCGTCGCTCGGCTGCCCGACCCGTTTTTCCGAGCTCGGCGTTGCGGCGGATACCGTCAGGGATATGCTCTTTAATTGCTATAAGATACGCGACCGCTTTACGATCATGACATTATATAACAAGTTCGGGTTCATGAAAGGCGCGGCGGACGAATTGATGGATCTTTATTACTGAGGCAAAACGGATGATCACGGGCGTTTCGACGGCATCCCTCTTTTTGCGGGAATTGAATGAAGACGCGCTCACCGTCCTCGGCGGGCTGGGAGTGCGCTCGACGGAGATCTTTCTCACGACTTTTTCGGAGTATACCGAAGAATTTGCGCGCCTTTTATTGTCGCGGCGGGGCAATTTGCAGATCAATTCGGTGCACCTTCTCAATACCCAGTTCGAGCCGCAGCTCTTCGGCGCGCACCCGCGCGCGCGGGCGGACGCCTATAAGATCTTAGACGGGGCGATGCGTTCGGCGCAGATCTTCGGCGCGCGGCGGTATACCTTCCACGCCACCACCCGCCTCAAACGAAATGCTTCCCCGCCCGACTATGTCAAGGCAGGGGAGAACTTTTGCGAGATCGCGGCGCACTGTGCGGCGTTCGGGGTGCAGCTGTGTCTGGAAAACGTGCATTGGGCGCTGTATAACGAGCCGGGGATCTTCAAAAACTTAAAAAAATACTGCCCGCAGCTCATGGGCGTGCTCGACGTGAAGCAGGCGCGCCTTTCCTGCTATCCCTATCAGATGTATATCAAGGACATGGAGGGGAGCATTTCGCACGTGCATCTGTCCGACGTGGACGAACGTGGCAGGATCTGCCTTCCGGGGAAGGGGATATTTTGTTTTGAAGAATGTTTCCGCCGGCTCAAAGACGCGGGCTTTGACGGGGCGGCGCTCATCGAGGTCTATGCGGGCGATTACGGGGAGTATGCAGAGCTGAAACAGGCGTGCGACTATCTCGACGAGATCATCTATAAAATAGGATAAAAGCGGGGCGGGCGCACCTTTCCCTGCGGGAGCATCCGTAAAACAGGATGAGCGTTTTGCGGAAAGCGGCCGTGCTTTTCCGCTTTTCGCTTTTTCTGAAGGATCGAAAAAAGGAGAGGGGGATGGCAAAGCTCAGAGCCGCGCTTCTTTCGGCGGCGCACCTTGCGATGGATCTGACGAGCGTCGCTTTTGTGTACGTCCTTATCGGCGTGCGCGGGGTTGGCGCCCTGCCCGACGGCGCGGAGGACTCTGCCTTCGCGGTCGCCGCGTGCGTGCTCGCGTACGATCTTTTGGCGTTCGGGGTACAGCCGTTTATCGGCGCGCTCATCGATTTGAAACGGCGCGCCGCACTCCTTTTGTATGTTTCGCTGCTCGGCGCGGGCGTTTGCGCCGCGGTGTGCGCGCTGTGTGATTTTCCGCAGGAGATCGGCGTGCCGTCCGTTCTTTTGCTTGTCTTTTTTTCGCTGTGCAACGCCGTGTTTCACGTTTCGGCGGGCGCGTTCATCGTCGCCGAGAGCGAAAAAAAGTGTGCGCCGCTCGGGATTTTCGTATCCCTCGGCGCGCTCGGGGTGGCGCTCGGCAGGCTGTACGCGCCCGTCCTGCTGTTTGCCGCGGGCGCCTCGCTCGCCGTGTGCGGGACGGTGCTTTTTTGTCTGAAAACGGGAGACGGCGCGCTCGCGCCGCATTTTAAAAGGACGGCGGAGCTGCCCGTCCGGACGGAAGCGGACTTTGTGCCCCTGCTGCTGCTCCTTTTCGCGGTCTTCGTGCGCGGTCTCGGCGGAGTGGCGCTGCCCGCAGGGTATGCGGCGACGGAACTTTTTGTGCTGCTTGCCGCCACGGCCGCGGCAGCGGGAAAGGCGGCGGGCGGGTTTTTGGCGGATACGCTCGGCACTGGGGCGGTCGCATTGGTTTGTCTGCCCGTTTCGGCGTGCCTGCTCCTGTTCGGCGCCAAACAGCCGTCGCTGTATCTTATCGGGCTGGCGCTCCTTAATACCTCTATGCCCGTAACGCTGTGGCTCTCTTTTGCCGCACTGCCGCGTATG
>CALWCR010000169.1 GCA_944376445.1 uncultured Clostridia bacterium
TGAACACGTTCTTGCCGACGCGGATATTTGCGCCGAAGTCGGTATAAAAGGGCGTCCACAGCGTGAAGTCGTCCCCGACCTTCTGCCCCGTCAGCTCGCTAAACAGCCGCCGTATCTCTTCTTCGCCCAAGACCTGCGTATTGAGCTGCTGCGTCAGCATTTTCGCCCTGTCGATGACCGCCTTTATCTTGTAATATTCGGGATCGTCGCAGGAGACGGGTTCGCCCGATCTGTCCCGTTCCAAAATGTCTTTCATCTGCGGTGGCCTCCAAAAAAATACGTGTGCCGAGACTTGCTTGTCTTTGCACACGCATTATACCGCAATCATTTTCTTATGTAAAATACATATTTTTTATTTTAAGTTATGCAAGAAAATTATGTCTGCGTCGGCGGGCGGAAAGGGGAGCAAGGTCAAGCCTCTTTGCAGCGTTCGCGGACAAATTCGATGAATTTCGTGACCGCTCGTGTCATGGGCTGCGCCTTGTAGATGAGGGTGTTTTTTGCGGTCAGTTCGGGATAGAAGGGCTTGAAGACGACGCCCGGCGAATTGTAGAGGGAAACAGCGCCTTCAATACAGAGCGCGGCGCCTATCTCGCTGTCCACGAGCACGGCGGCGTTGTATACGAGGTTGTAGGTGGCGTAGATGTCCAGCTTGCCGTAATATTCGCCGAACCAATCGGCAACGCCGTGCGAAACGCCCTGTTTGGACACAAACACCCTGTGACCTACGAGGTCTTCGCGCGTGACGTGCTCCTTTTCCGAGAGCGGGCATTTGGCGGGCACGAGCACGCCCCAGCGCTCCTTGACGGGCAGGGGGATGGTCTCGTATTTGGAAAGATCGCTGCTTCCGATGATGACGCCGAGATCGAGCGTGCCGCGCTCCAACCGTTCTTTGACGTGTTCGGCGTTGTTGGAATAGATGTCAAAGCGGACGGCGGGGTGCCGCCCGCTGAATTCACGCATCACCCCCGCCAAAAAGCGCATGACGGCGCCTTCGCCGCTGCCGATGGAGATGGTGCCTCCGATCTCTTCCTTGCCCGTCAAAAATTCCTGCTCCGTCTTTTCGGTGAGGTCGATTATCTCCTGCGCTCTGCGCCGCAGCAGCATCCCTTCCTCGGTGAGGGTGGTGCTGTGCCGGCCGCGCACGAACAGCTGCGTGCCGAGCTCTTCTTCCAGCTGCATGATCTGGCGGGAGAGCGCGGGCTGGGAGATGTGCAAAACGTCCGCCGCGCGCGTGATGTTCTCCTCCCGCGCGACCGTCAAAAAGTATTTTAAGATGCGGTACTCCATTGGTTTCTCCTTTTTGGCATGGCAGAGCTTATTTTATGCAAAATGATTATACCATGAACGCGGCCGCTTGGCAAGAGGGCGTTCGGGGCGGTCAGCCGCGCAACAGCTCTTTCGCGCAGCCCAGCGCGTTGAAGAGGCGCGGAAAACCCATGTACGGCATGGCATGAACGAGCGCACAGACGACTTCTTCCTTGGTGCTGCCCGTCTTCAACGCGCCCGCAGCATGGGAGCGCACCTGCACTTCCGTGCCGCCGAGCGCCGCCAAAAGGACGACGGTCAAAAGCTCGCGCGTCTTTGTGTCTAAGCCCTTTCGCGTCATGAAGTCGGAAAAGCAAAGTTCGGTCAAAAAGCGCGGCACCGCCTCGGCAAATTCCGCGGGAAGCCAAGTGTAGCGCTCCTTGATCTCGTCCCCGTACACGGGTTTTTGCACGGCGAGCCCCTGTTCCAAGCGATTTTCTTCCGTCACCGTCTCGCCGCCATCGAGGGGCAGGGCAACGCCGCCCGCCGCAAACGCCTCGTCCATCGCGGCGATGGCGTTGAGCGTTTTGGGGAAGCCGATAAAGGGCGCGCACTGGTACACCGCCTCGCGGATCTCCGCGGGGGAAATGCCGATATGCAGGCAGGCGGCGACGTGCGCTTTGAGCTGCGGCAGCGTCTGGTTGACGGTCAGCACGGTGATCGTGACAAGTTCGCGCACGCGATCGTCGAGCGGGCCCGTGTAGCTTACCTCGCCGAAGATGAACCGCTGCAAGATGCGCATGAATCCGGGGTCGTTTCCCTCGTTTTGCGTCGGCTTGCCGCCGAAGAGCTTTTCAAATTTTTCTTGGCAGTTTCGGATCCTGTCCATGCCGTTTTCCTCCGCATGCTTTTTTCGTATCTTATTATACGCCGCGCGCATGGCGATGTAAAATACTTATTTTTCATCATGAACCATGCAAGCAAGGCATTCCTTCTGCGCCCGCGCGGAAGGGGAAGCTGCACAGCCCGTCTTCGCGGGCGGGATGGCTGCGCCGTGTGGAGCGGCGGCGCGGTGCTCGGCGGCGTGAGCAAATAGAAATGTGTTGATTTTTATAAAAATATAAATAAATTGGGCAGCCAGGAAAAAGCAGGGTGGCGTTTGGGACGGGACGGGGCTATTGACGGGCAATGAAGAAATGCCGAGAGAAGGTGCGCGCGTGCTTGAAAAATTCTCTCATATATGGTATACTGATAACCAATAGGCGATATGCCGTATATGTTTGGCAAGTCGCAAGTGAGGCGCTCAATGGCGGTTGCACCGAAGAAAAATAAGTTGTCCCCCTTGTTGAAGTATCCGGGAGGCAAAGAGAAAGAGTTGAGGTATATTTTGCCCAAATTGCCGACGGACGCGGAGCATTATTTTGAGCCGTTTGTTGGCGGGGGTGCGGTGTATTTTGCGGTAGCAGCCGATCGATATTTTATCAATGATAAGTCGGTTGAGTTGATGGAGCTGTATGGTTTGGTCAAATCGGGAAACGAAGAATTTCTTCGGAATTTGGGTCAAATCGAATACAACTGGCAAATCGTTTCCGAAGTGGTTGCGAAACATGTTGAGGAGATCGAAGAGATTTATCACTCGTATAAAAGCGGCGGGACGGATAAACAAGGGCTGCGCGATGTAATTTCGTCCTTTGTTTTTCGTAATGCGGATGAGTTCAACGGGTTGCTTTCTAAGGATTTCAATGTAGAGATACAGAATTTCGTTAGTGAGCTGATCAAAAATTTTCAAAATAAAATTGTCCGCATGGCGGAGTTGGAGAAGTATAAGAATCAAATATCGCACGAGGATTTTGTGTTGAATATCGAATGTGCGTTTAAATCAGCCTTCTACATGCATTTTCGGTATTTGTACAATAAAGCCGATGTTCTAAAATTAAACAGACCCTTTGCTATGGCGATCTACTATTATATTCGGGAGTTTTGTTATTCTTCGATGTTTCGCTACAATGCGGGGGGGCAATTTAATGTTCCGTATGGCGGGATTTCCTACAACAAAAAATCGTTGAAAAGAAAAATCGAATATTTTTCGGACGCATCTTTGTTGGATCACTTGCAAAAAACGCAGCTGTTTTGTATGGATTTTCAGGAATTTTTAAGGAGGAACATGCCCCAAAAGAAAGATTTTGTTTTTTTAGATCCTCCTTACGATACGGAATTCAGTACATATGCCCAAAATGTTTTCGGGAAAAAGGATCAAAACAGGCTTGCGGATTACTTAAAAAACGAATGCGACGGCTATTTTATGCTTGTTATAAAAAATTCGGATC
>CALWCR010000170.1 GCA_944376445.1 uncultured Clostridia bacterium
CGAAGGCGAAGGAGCGGATGGGGGCGCTGCCCTCGTAGCGCACGAGGGGGGTGACGTCCTCCGAGGAGAGGAGCGCCGCGCCGTATCCGTCTGCCGCCAGTTTATAGACCGCGTCGTTTGCGAGGGCATAGAGCCCGCCGTTGAAGTCGGAGAGTATCTTTTTCGTGTCCGCGGGCGCGGGGCAGGTCAAAGACGGGTCGGCGGTGAAGTCGGCGTTGAGCCGCTGTACGGACGTGCCGACGAGCACATAAAGGTCGCCGTAAATGTCCGCGGTGACCGCCAGGGGAACGAAGGAGAGCTCGTTTTCCTGCCAGGAAGAGAAGTCCTCTTCGCTTACGGTATAGAGGAGCTGCTGCCCGTTGGCGGTGACGTAATAGCGCCCGTCCGAGTAGGCGATCTGCGTCACGGCGGCGGTCAGGTTCTTCTCGCCGACGAGTTCGCCGCCGTCCGAATACAGGCGCAGGCTGCGCCCGTCCGCCGCGGCAAAGCCTGTCTCTCCCGCCGCGATGACTTCGGGGGAAAAGCCGTCCGTTTCGACGGCGGAATAGGTGTAGCCGCCCTCCGCCGCGTCCGTCAGGACGAGCACCCGCTCGTTGGAGGCGTCGGCGATGAACAGTTTGTTCCCGCGCGCGGAGAGGTCTGCCGCATTCTGCCCGATGCGGTTGAAACTTGCCGAATATTTGCCGATCTCGTAGCCCGTTTCGCCCGTTTCGGGGTCATAGCAGCGGATGCCGTTGCCTTCCAGAAGGTATGCCGCGCCGTCGTAGAGCTTGACGGCGTCCGCGGTGCCGATGACTTCGTCGTCCGCCTCGCCCGAAACGCGGTAGAAGTACCCTTCGACCGAGGTATAAAAGCACGTTCCGTCCAAAAGGATGAAAGACGCCACGTCATGGCGGGTCTCCATGTAGCGCGTCGGCTGTACGCCCGCGCGGTAGATGATCCTGTCCTTCGCAAAATAGATGTTGTCGCCGTAGACGGCAAAACAGGTGGAGGCGGAAGAATCGTCGACCGCCTCTTCGGGATTGAGGATGTTGAGCTCGTTCATCTTGGTCATGTATACGGAATTGGAGGCGTTGGAAAAGCAGACGTCTTCCCCGTAGATGACGAAGCTGTCGCAGGAATAGATGTCCGTGTCCGCGGCCGTCTGTGAAGAGAAGTCTTCCGCCTCGCAGGAGATGTATTGGATGGGGTTGCTGCCGCCGCTGTCTGTGGAAAAATAGAGATAGGTCTCCCCCTCGTATTCGTAAAAATTGAGGGAAGAGACGTTGTTGGTATGCGTGAAGGTGGCGTACCCTTCGCCCTCTTCCTTGTCGTAGAGGTAGATGGTCTGCCGCTCGGCGATCGCGATATACCGCCCGCTGAAGGCGAAGTCTGCGGGCGCGTCCAGCGCGAGATACTGCTCGTAAGAGGAGGGCAGCAAGAGCTCCGCGCGCGCGGGCTGCGCCTCCTGCGCGTATGCCGTGGCAAATGCGAGCGCCCCGCAAAGGAGCACGCCCGCCGCTGCCGCTGTCAAAACCGTCAATTTCTTTTTCATTCCGATCTGTTTTTCCCCGAAACGCGCCGAAGCGCGCTTTTTTTGCGGATGCGAAGAGCAAGGCGGCGCCGAAGGAATCTTCGCGGGCGCGCGCTGCTTTCGCAATTTTCCTTATTATAAACGATTATAGCATATTCTTCTCCGTTTGTCGACAAGTTTTTTACTTTTGCGCGCGGGCACTTTTTTCCCTTTTTTTCCTTTTTTTCAAAAAACAGGCAAGCGTATGCCGATTATTTGCTGTATTCTGAACAAAAAACAAACATACGTTCGCATTTCTTGGCAGGAACGCTGTATTTCGGCAAAAATGTATGCAATAATAAATTTGCGAACGGCGAAAAAATGTGAGGGGTGATTGCACTTGAAAGATTACCAGAAGATCGTCTTGTATCTCTATCCGCGCCTGCCGCAGCTGATGCGCTGCGCGGAAGAGGTGGCAAGAGAAAAGGCGCTCGCTTCCGCCTATGAGACGGCGACCGAGCGCTGCGCGGAGGAGATCATCGGCTATATACGGCTGCGCGACTGCCTCGCGGTGTTGGGGGAAAGGGCGAAGCGGATGTTTTCCGCCCTGTCCGAGGAGGAAAAATTCCTGCTCGAATATAAATTTTTCCGCCGCGGCGGGAGAAGGGCGCCCGCCCTTTCCGAGCGCACCTATTTCAGGCGCCAGGCAAAACTTGCCGCCAAGCTCAGGGGGCTTTTCATCCTCTACGGGATGGACGAGGGCTGGTTCATGCGCACGCTGGGCGAGTTCGGCGGGGTGCGCGGCGCTTTGGAGCTTCTGCGCGAGGAGGGGGAAAACGCCTTTGCGGACAAGCGGGCGGGCGGCGCGCTCTTTCCTTCGAGGGGAAAAGGGGCTCAGAAGACGTCCTCCGTCTCGTCATAGACGGGTTTTTTCGCCTTGGCGGGGCGGAAGAGGAAGTACAGAGCTCCGAGGGCGGCGACGGCGAGCACGCAGATGAGCACGATGCCCGCCGCGCCCGGCGCGCCCGACTTTTGCGGGCTGTTTCCCTCATCGGACGGGCTCTCTTCAAAGAGATGTTCGGTGTTTTCGGGATAGTCGACGACGGAGCAGGCGGAGGCGGGCACATAGCCGAATTTTCCGCCGATGCGCACATAGTAGCAGGCGGCGGAGCCGTAGGCAAATTCCCCGTAATAATCGGCGCTCACCGTGTATTCGGAAAGGTCCGAATCGGGCGCGGCGCCCTCGCCCGCGCTGTACGTCACGAGCACGCTGTAGACGAGATAGGGGGTCTGCGGGGTAAAGGAAACGGGCGTGACTTCGTCCGTGCGGCAGTACCCTTCCAGCGCCCGCCCGTCACCCGAATCGTCGAGGTAGCGCACGCGCAGGTATTCGCCCGCCGTGCCGACGATCTTGACGAAATAGGTGCGGGGCAGGATGAAGAGCCCCGCCCCCGCGGCGGGGGCGGAGTAAAAGTATACGCCTTCTTCCGTGACGCGCGCATAAGACGGGGCGTCCTCTTCGGCGGCGGCGTGCGCGGGCAGGGCGCACGCCGCCGAAAGCAGCAGACAGAAGACGATCGCGGCGAATTTTTTCATGGCAGCCTCCTCGGGCCCGCGGTGCGGGCCGCTGTGTACGGGGGCAATTGTACCGCCGCGCGCCGCGCGGCGGGAGGGAGATCGGGGGATATTTTCACTTATTTTGTCATATGCGGGAACGGGAGATCGTGGAGAGGCTCCTCGCCGTCGAGGCGGAGGAGAAGAGGCGGGCAAAAAAGAGCCCGCTCGAGCTGTACAACGCGGGAAGGGTGAAGCATAAAAAGCAGATCGCCTTCCATAAATGCAAAAAGCGCAACCGCTGGGTGTTCGGCGGCAACAGGAGCGGGAAGACGGAATGCGGCGCGGCGGAGTGCGCCTATCTCGCGCGCGGTATCCACCCGTACCGCAAAAATAAAGACGGCGTGTTCGGCTGGGTGGTCTCCTTGTCCCAGCAGGTGCAGCGCGACGTGGCGCAGAAAAAGGTGCTGCAATACCTCGACCCCGACTGGATCGAAGACCTCAGTATGCTGTCGGGCAAAAAGGGTTCGCCCGACACGGGCGTCATCGATCAGATCCGCGTGCGCAACGTGTTCGGCGGCATATCCGTCATCGGCTTCAAAAGCTGCGACCAGGGCAGGGAAAAATTTCAGGGCAGCTCCCTCGATTTTGTCTGGTTCGACGAGGAGCCGCCCCGCGAGATCTATGAGGAATGCCGTATGCGCGTCCTCGACAAAAAGGGGGACATATTCGGCACCATGACCCCGCTGAAGGGGATCACCTTCCTCTTCGACGAGATCTACATGAACAGGCGGGGGGATCCGGAAGTTTGGTACGAATTCATGGAATGGGCGGACAACCCCTTCCTCGACAGGCGCGAGACGGCGCGGCTCAGCGCCGCCCTCGGGGAGAAAGAGCTCGAAAGCAGGCGGTACGGAAGGTTCGCGCCCGAAGAGGGGCTCGTGTACCCGGAATTTGACGAACGTATCCACGTTATCCCGCCCTTTGAGGTGCCGTTTGCGTGGCAGGACTGCATCTCCATAGACCCCGGGCTCAACAACCCGCTGGCGGCGCTTTGGTTCGCGGTGGATTTCGACGGCAACGTCTATGCCGTCGCCGAGCACTATGAGGCGCGGCGGGACATCGACCATCACGCGCGCCGTATCCGCGAGTTGTCCGAAAAGATCGGCTGGCATACCGACGGCAAAGGGCGGCTGTACGCGCTCATCGATTCCGCCGCCAACCAGCGCACGCTGGCGAGCGTAAAGAGCGTGAGCGAGCTGTTCTTCGAGCGGGGGATCGCGGTCAACGCCAACGTCAACAAGGACGTGTTCGCGGGCATCGCGCGCATGAAAAGTTATCTGCTCGGAGAAAACGGACGGCCGAAATTCTATATCTTTGAAAACTGCGTCAATCTCATCCGCGAGTTCAAGGGGTATTTCTGGGGACAGGGCGACCTCCCGAAAAAGCGTGACGATCATGCCCTCGACGCCGCCCGCTACTATATCATGACCAAGCCGAAAAACGACCCGCCCGCGGCGGAGCCGACCGCGGTGCAGAGAGACAAGGAAAGGCTGATGCGCAGGCTGCGCGCAAACAGGAGGTATGGTGGATGAAGAGATGAAGGCCGCGCTGCGCCGCCGCGCGCTCGGGTTCGAGACGGACGAGGTGGTGGAAGAGTTCGCCTTTCAGGAGGGCGAAGCGGTGCTTTTGCGGCGGAAAGTGACAAAAAAGGCGGTGCCGCCCGACGTAACGGCGGCAAAGATGCTCTCCGAGGAGGAAACGCCGCTGTCGGCGCTTTCGGACGGGGAGCTCAAAGCGGAAAAAGAAAGGCTTCTCGCGCTCTTGCGGGAAGGGGAGGAAAAAGATGCAAAATAAGGCAATGTACATCCCGCCGGACGGCGGGCGCGCCGCCGAGAGGCTGGTGCGGGAAGTGCGGGAGGAGTTTTCCGCCCGCCAGGCGGAGCGAAGGCTTTTGGAACGGGGTTGGGAGCTGGACATGAATTTTCTGGCGGGCAACCAGTACTGCGACATCAACCCCGCGGGGGAGCTGGAAGAGGAAGAGCCGCGCTATTTCTGGCAGTACAGGCGGGTGTTCAACCATATCGCCCCCGCCGTCGACACGCGCTGCGCGAAGCTCTCGTCCATGCGCCCCGCCCTCGGAGTGCGCGCCGCGGGCGACCAGGAAAGCGACATACGCACGGCGAAAATTTCATCCAACGTCCTTAAAGCGGTGTGCGAGGACAACGACCTGGACGGGGTGATCGACAAGGCGACGGTGTGGAGCGAGACGTGCGGCACCGCCTTTTATAAGATCGTCTGGGACGCGGAAGGGGGCAAATGCATCGGCGAAGCGGAAGGGAAGCCCGTCTATGAAGGGGCGGTGCGCGTCGCGGCGGTCTCTCCCTTCGAGATCTATCCCGACGATCTCGGCGCGGAGACGGTCGAAGAGCTCGGCGGGCTCATCCATGCGCGGGCACTGCGGGTGCAGGACATCGAGCGGCTGTACGGCGTGCGCGTCGCGGGCAGGCAGATCCCGGAATTTTCCCTCTCCCCCCGCTCCCTCTCCGCCCATTTTATCGGCGGGCAGGGGCGCCGCGCCGCCTCGTCCCTCGCCGACGCGGAGATCGTCCTCGAGAGCTATAAGAGGCCGACCGCCGAATATCCGCAAGGCAGGTTTACCGTCGTTGCGGGGGACAGGCTCGTCCACGACGGGCCCCTGCCGTATTGCAACGGGGAGCGGGGCGGGCGCACTTTCCCCTTCACAAAACAGTGCGCGATCGAACTTTCGGGCAGCTTTTTCGGCGGCAGCATCGTCGACAGGCTCATCCCCGTCCAGCGCGCCTTCAACGCGGTCAAGAACAGGAAGCACGAATTTCTCAACCGCCTGACGATGGGGGTACTCGCCGTCGAGGACGGCTCGGTGGATACGGAAGAGCTCGCCGAAGAGGGGCTCGCCCCCGGCAAGGTATTGGTCTATCGCCAGGGCGCGGCGGCGCCCCGCCTTCTCGGACCCGATTCTCTGCCCGCGGATTTTCGCGAAGAGGAGGAGCGCCTGCTTGACGAATTTACCCTCGTGAGCGGGGTGAGCGAGATCAGTTCCACTTCGGGCAACGGCACGGGCATCACCAGCGCGACGGGCTTGCAATTGCTCATCGACCTGGACGATACGCGCCTTTCCGTGACCCGCAACAGCATCGCCCGCGCCGTCAAGGGGGCGGCGAGGCAGATCCTGCGGCTCATGCGCGAATTTGCGGGCCCGCAGCGGCTCATGCGCATGACGGGGGAGGGCGGCGGCGTGGAGCTGTTCTATTTTTCCGCGGGCGACATCTCTTCGGACGACGTCGTCTTTGAAACGGAGGCGGACGGCGCGCGCACCCCGGGCGAGAACCGCTCCCTCATCTACGAGATCTACCGCATGGGATTGTTGTCCGACGAGGACGGAAAAGTCTCTTCGGACACCAAGCGTCGGGTGCTCAACGCGCTCGGGTTCGGCGGGCTGGAAAATGCGCGCGGGCTGGAGCAGCTGCACGCCAACAAGGCCGCGGAGGAAAATCTGCGGCTCGCGCACAAGGAGGCGGAGGCGGACGTCTACGACGACCACGCGCTGCACATCGAGGAGCATATCCGCTATCTTCTCTCGGGAGAATTCAAAAAGTGCGGGGCGGGCGCCAAGGAGCGCTTTTTGCGGCACATCGCCGCCCACGAGGCGCTCGGAAAGGAAAAGGCGGCGCGGCAAGCCGCGGCGCAGAAAAATAAGGCGGCAAACGCCGCGGAAAAGGAGGAATAAACAATGAACGAAGAGAAGGAGAACATCACGGCGCGCCCGCAGGCGGCGCAAGGGGCAGCGGCCCGCGAGAAGGAAGGCGCGGCAGCCGTGCGGGATCTCGGAAAATTCAAGAGCGTGGATGCCCTTCTGGAAGCGTACAGCTCCCTCGAGGCGGAGTTTACCCGCCGCAGCCAGCGTCTCAGGGAGCTGGAGGGGAAGGAGCGGAACAACGCGGCGCCTTCCGCGGACGAAAACGCTTTGCCGTCCGCAGAGGGCGGGCATTCCGCTCCCGTGCAGGAAAAATCGGGGACGGGCGCATTGTCCGAAGAGGCGCGCCGCGCCGTCATCGGGGAATATCTCATGTCCGTCCTCAGGGGAGCGCCGACCGTCATGGCGGGCGGCGGGACGCATGTCCCGGCGCCCGAAAGGCGGCCGCGCGACCTCGGTGAAGCCGCGCGCCTGGCGGCAGAACTCTTTTCCAAAGGGGACTGACAGCGGGCGGGCGCAAATATTTCGGACAGATAAGGAGAATCAGAAAAAGACATGGTAACGATGGCCAGCGCGGACAACGCGCTCAAAAGCGTATATCTCGGCGTCATTTCCGACCAGCTCAACACGGCGGTCAACCCGCTCTTTGCCAAGATCAGGCAGACGACGGCGGACGTGTGGGGCAAGGAAGTGCGCAGGCTCGCCCGCTACGGCGTCAACGGCGGCGTGGGCGCGGGCACGGAGGAGGGGGATCTCCCTTCCGCCGCGGGCAACAACTACGAACAGTTCGTGACGACCCTCAAAAACCTCTACGGCACGATCGAGATCAGCGACAAGGCGGTGCGCGCTTCCGAAAACAACGTCGGCGCGTTCGTCAATCTGCTCAGCGCGGAGATGGAGGGGCTCATCCGCTCCTCTTCCTTCAACTTCGGCAGGATGCTCTTCGGCGACGGCAGCGGCGTGCTCGCCAAGGTCGTCTCCGTTTCGGGCACGACTATCACCGCCGACAGCGTGAAAAATATCGTCGAAGGGATGGTCGTGGATTTCCTCGACGGGGGTGCGGCGATCGCGGCGGCGGCCGCGCGGCGCGTCCTCTCCGTCGACAGGGATGCGAAGACGTTCACCGTCTCGGGCGGCGCGCTCACGGGGGTGGAAAAGGACGCCGAAGTGTGCGTGCAGGGCTCGTACAACCTCGAACTGACGGGCCTCGGGGCGATCTTCAAAAAGACGGGCACCCTCTACGGCATCGACCGTTCGGCGCATAAGTGGATGATCCCGTATATCAAGACGGAAGTGGGCGAGATCGGCGAGACGGCGATCCAGACCGCCATCGACAGGCTGGAAGAGACGGCGGGCAGCCGCGTCGACTTCATCGTCTGCAGCTGGGGCGTGAAGCGCGCCCTGCAGAAGCTGTTTTCGGAGACGAGGTGCAATACCGACGTCATGGAGCTGGAAGGGGGCTACCGCACCATCTCCTACAACGGCATCCCCGTCGTCGCGGACCGATTCTGCCCCGACGGCACGATGTACCTTCTCAACACGAAGGACTTCTGCCTGCACCAGCTGTGCGACTGGAAGTGGCTGGAAGGGGACGACGGCAGGGTGCTGCGCCAGGTGGCGGGCAAGCCGCTCTATACGGCGACGCTCGTAAAATACGCCGACCTCATCTGCACCCGCCCCTGCGGGCAGGCGATGCTCTCGGGTATCACCGAAGCGTGACGGCATGAAATGAACGGGGGCGGGAAAGCGGCGGCACGGAGCCGTTTTCCCGCCCTTTTGCGTCTGCGGCGCGGAAAGCGCGCCGCAAAGGAGGTGGTTTATGAAAGTTTCTTGCATCATGCGCGCGGCGGCGGAGCTCGCGGGGCGGCGGGATCTCGCCGATTTTATCGCCGGGGAAGGGGGCACGGACGCGGACGCGCTCGGACGGGACGCGGCGCTGCTCCTTCGCTGTTACAACCTCACGGAGGACGAGGCGGCGCTCGACTATGTGCCCCTTATCCGCCGCGAAAAGGTCCTCTCGCAGGGGAAGATCCCTTTTGCCGCCCTCTCTTCCCGCCCGCTCGAGATCCTCTCCGTCTTCTCCCCGGAAGGCAAAAAACTGCCCTTTCGCGCGGAGGCGGACGGGATCGCCGTCCGCTGCGGCGAGGCGGAGATCGTCTACCGCTGCCGCCCCTTTGTCAAGGGGGAGGAGGACGAGGCGGAACTTGTGGGCGGGGAGCGCTTTCTGGCGCTCGGCACGGCGTGCGAATTTGCGCTCATGGAAGGTGCGTTCGACCGCGCGGCGGAGCTGGATGCGCGCTATAAAGACGCGCTGCGCGCCGCCTGCAGGCAAAAGGGGACTCATATGAAGGGGAGGCGATGGATATGATGGCGGCAAAAAAGAGCAAATACGCTCCGAAGGGCAGCCTCGTGCGCTTGGGGCACGACTTTGCTGAGGGCGCCGCCTGCGAAGGTTTTCTCTTGCGGGAAGGTTCGCTCGTGCGCGGCAAAGCCGCCGCGCTCTATCGCGGGGAGGCGGGCGCCTTCACGTTTGCCGAAGGCTGTGCGCCCGAAGCGCTCTATTTCCTGCGGACGCACGAGGGGATGCGCGCGGCGGCGTATGCGGCGGGCAAATTGTACCGCTGCGCGGGCGACGGCGGCGCTTTTGCGGATACGGGCATGACCTTTTCCGCCCCGCCCGCCTGCGCGCGCCTGTACGACGGGGAAGAAAAACTCGCCCTTTCGGACGGGGAAAAGGTCTGCCTTCTCTCGGCGGGCGGCGTTTCGGCGTGCGCCGATATCCCCGCGTTTTCTGCGGCGGGGTACGCCTATGACAGGCTCTGGATCGCGGAAAAGGGGAGCGCCTGCGCGCGGGTGCGCTTCTCCGGCCTCATGAACGTGCACGATTTTGAAGAGGAAGGCGGCTATATCGACTTTCCCGACGAGCGGGGCGACGTCATCGCCTTCGCGGAGGCGGAGGGCGGCTTTTATCTGGTGCGCGAGGCGGGCGTGCAGAAGCTCGCCGCGGCGGGCGGCGGGGAAGATTTCGCACTGAAAGACGCCTTTGCGCCCGTCTGCAAGATCTATGCGGGCACGGTGTGCTGCGAAAACGGCAGGCTGTATTTTCTGACGTCCGGCGGGATGTATGTTCTCGGCGGCGGGCGCGCGGAGCCCTTCTATCCCGATTATGCGCCCCTTTTGTCCCGCCCCGGAGAAGATGCGCGCGCCGTCGCCTGCGGCGGCAGGGTCTTTCTTTCGGCGGATACGGAAGAAGGCGGGGTCACGGCGGTGTTTGCCGAAGACGGGTCGGGCGCGCTCCTCATGCGCGGGCGGCGGGCGGCGCTTTCTTGTATCCCCGCCCGTGACGGGGCGGCGGCGTGTTTTTATGCGGACGGGCAGGTGCGCCTGCTCGCGGGCGCGGAGGGCTGCCTGCCCGGCAGATGGCGTGCAAAGGCGGAGAGCCCGTTCGGCGGCGCGCCCGCCGTGCTCGAAGAGATCTCCCTCACCGCGGCGGGGGACTTTTGTATCACCGCGGAAAGCGAATGGGGCAGCCGCACCTTCGAGCTGTGTATGCGGGGAGAGACGCGCAGATTGCGCACCGCGCTGCGCGGTTCGCGCTTCCGCTTCACCATCGCCGCGCGCGGCGAGGGGCGGGTGGACGCCCTGACGGCGGGATATTCCCGCGCGGGATAAAGGAGGGAAAAATGCCTGTAAGTACGGAAACGCTGGCGCAGCGGCTCATTGCCGAAGCCGACCGCGAGACGGAAAAGGAGAACGCCGCTTATAAAGAGGCGGTCAGAAAGCGCACGGAAGAGGCGGCGGCGCGGCGGACGGCGCGTTCGAGCATCCTGCAGCGGGCGCTCGCGCGGCTGAAAGAAGAGACGGACGCGGCGCTCGCGGACATACAGCGCCGCCTGGACGAAGAACTGGAAGACCTCTATGCCGACGCGGAAGGGGACGCGCCGGGGCCTTCTCCCGGGATCGACCCCGACGATGCGCCCTACGAGGTGGATTATACCCTGCCCATGGGGGAGCGCTATAAGGCGGTCAGGGCGTATTATCTTAGCTATGACGACATGAAAGAGGCGGTCGCCGATTACGGCGAAGACGAGATCGCCAAGGACTATCTCGGCGAATATTACGGATACCTGATGCAGCTTCTCATGACGCTCGCGTGAACTTTTTGCGGGCGGGCGGTCGCAAATGCGGCCGCCCGTTTTCGCTTTTTCGGTAAAACTTTGCAAAATTTTCTGCCGCGCGGCGGCGTAAAGGCAAAAGTTTGGCACAAATTTTGGGAAAGGCTTTACATCGCCGCGATTTTATTATATAATAGATTCGGTCAAGGCGGTCCGCGCGGGCGCGCCCGAGCGGAAAAACGGCAGGAGAGGTCGCAAGTGAAGTATATCGGCAACACCTTCAGGTATGTGTTCAAAAACTTCATATATCTTTTCCCGTTCGCGCTTATCCCGTCTTATTTTTTCGCGGCGGCGCTCGATCTGAGGAGCCTGGAAGCGATCGCGGACTGCATCATCGCGGGCGGGACGGAGATCTCCTATCTGACCGTTTTCAACGGCTTCACCTTCATCAACGGCGGCGGATGGGCGTTTTCCCTCGTCTGTTTTGCGAGCATGGCGCTCTTCATGCCCATGCTGCTCGCCTTCGTGGAAAAGCATATGCGCATCGGTTCCCGCTCTTTGCGCGGGCTCTTCGGGCGCATCAACTATAATTTCCTCACGACCTTTTTCATGCTCGTCATCGCGCTCGCCATCTATGAACTGTGGGCGCTGCTCGCTTCGGGGCTCGTGTATGTGGCGATGATCCTTTTCGGCGGGGCGGCGCGCTTTGCGGCGGCGCTCGTCGTCACGGCGGGTATGTATCTCTTGCTCGCGTTTATCTTTTCCCTTGTCTGGCTCTGGCTTCCCTGCTGCCAGATCACGGGCTATAAATTCGGGGAAGCGGTCATCTTTTCGGGGCAGGCGATCGGCGGCAAACGGGGGAAGCTCTTCCTTGCCGTCATGCTCCCTTACGTCGCGGGCATGGTCTTCATGCTCACGGTGGTGGGCGTGTGCAGCCGTTTCGACGTCTTCGTGCCCGTCTTTATCTTTATCGAACTCATATTTATCGTGCTGTTTTTGTATTTCTGCGTCCTCATGTACGTCGCCTATTTCGACGCGGCGGGAGAGGAGCGCGCGGACATCAAAAAACGGTTCTGATACGGAGGTCACAAAGTGCTGTTTGTCAATGCGTTCCGTCTTCTGATCGATAATTTTTCGCTCACATTCAAATATCTTCTCTATAAGCTCATCATCGGCGCCGTCTGCATAGGGCTGGCGGCTGCGCTCATCGTGCCGAACGTGTCCTTTCTTTTTGAAAGCGCGGAGCTTTCTTCCCTGAGCGCGCTCATCAAGGACTTTTTGCAGGCGCTCGTTTCGGGGGATACCGAATTTCTCAACGGCTTTCCCTCCCGATTTAAAGACGCCGTCTCTTCCCTCGGCGAACTCATCTCCGCCCAGACGGGGCGGCTGGTGTTCGTCGTCGTCTCCGCCGTCGTCGTCCTGCTTTTGTACCGCTTTTTGAGCGGGCTGGGCAATTTCGTGCTCGGCGGGCTCATCGACGACAAGATGTCCAGCTACGCAAAGACGCCTTTTTCCGCGTCCTTTATCAAAAACCTCGGCAAAGCCTCCCTCTGGCAGCTCATCTATGTGCCCGTGACCTTCCTCTACGACGCCGCCGTCCTGGCCCTTTGCTATGTGTTTTTCCTCATCCTGCTCAATATCATCTCCTTCGCCCTCTTTGCGACGGCGATCGCGCTGATGCTGTCCGTGACCCTATTCCTTGCCTCGCAGGCGGTCAAACTGACCCTGTTCAACGGCATCGTCCCCGCCGTGGTGAGCGGCAGGATGCGCCTTTCGGCGGCGATCGGGGCAGGACTGAAAGAGAGCTGCAAACATTTCGGATCCCTCTTTGCCACCTATCTCGTCACGGGGCTCATCATCCTCTGGGCGGGCGCGAGCGGCGCGCTGTGCACCTTCGGGGCGGCGCTCGTCCTCATCGTGCCCATGGCCTTCCTGATGCTGGTGTGCATCCAGTTCGTTTCTCATTATACATTCGGCAAAAAGAAATATTTCCTCGCCGAAGACAAGATCGTCTCTCCCAAAGAGGAGAAGGAAGAGCATAATTTTTACGACGACTTCGAGATCTGACCGCGCCCTTTTTTGCGGCTGCGGTTGCGATAAAAAATTTGGAGGGCGCGTCCCTTCGGAGGTATTGCATTATGGATTATAAATCAGAGTATGAAAAGTGGCTTGCATCCCCCGCTCTGAACGAAGAGGGGAAAAAGGAACTGCAGTCCGTGGCGGGCGACGAGAAGGCGATCGAATACCGTTTCGGCGCCGAACTTGAATTCGGCACGGCGGGTATGCGCGGCATCATCGGCTACGGCACGAACATGATGAACGTGTACACCGTGCGCCGCGCCACGCAGGGGCTTTCCGAATATATCAAGTCCCTCGGCGCAGCCGCAATGAAGAGGGGGGTCGTCATTTCCTATGATACCCGCCGCAAATCGGAAGAATTTGCGCGCGCGGCGGCGGGCGTGCTTGCCGCCAACGGCATCGTCGCCTATCTCTTTGCCGACGTGCACCCCGTGCCCATGCTCTCCTACTCCGTCCGCAGGCTCGGCACGATCGCGGGCATCA
>CALWCR010000171.1 GCA_944376445.1 uncultured Clostridia bacterium
AGGACATCGAAAAGAGCATCCAATATCCCAATTCCGCAAGGGATAAAAACGGCAGGCTGCTTGCCGGGGCGGCGGTCGGGCGCGCGCCCGACACGATGGAGCGCATCGCGGCGCTCGTCTCGGCGAAGGTGGACGTGATCACCGTGGACACGGCGCCCGGCCATCAGAACGGGGGGTTGGAAGAGGTCTCGCAGATCAAGGCGAAATTCCCCGATCTTCCCGTCATCGCGGGCAACGTGGCGACGGCGGAGGCGACGAAGGCGCTCTTCGACGCGGGCGCGGACGTCGTCAAAGTGGGGATCGGGCCCGGCTCCATCTGCACGACACGCATCGTGGCGGGCATCGGCATGCCCCAGCTCACGGCGATCATGGACTGCGCGGAGCAGGCGGACAAGATGGGCAAGCGCATCATTGCGGACGGCGGCATCAAATACAGCGGCGATATCGTCAAGGCGCTCGGCGCGGGCGCTTCCGTAGTCATGATCGGCAGCCTGTTCGCGGGCACGCTGGAAAGCCCCGGCGAGATCGAGATCTATCAGGGAAGAAATTTCAAAGTCTATCGCGGCATGGGTTCGCTCGGCGCGATGGCAGCGGGCGGAAACGACCGCTATTTCCAGGAAGGCGCGAGAAAGTTCGTGCCCGAAGGGGTGGAAGGCAGGGTGCCTTATCGCGGCAGGCTGGCGGACATCGTCTATCAGATGCTCGGCGGGCTGCGTGCCGGGATGGGGTATTGCGGCATGCACACCATCGACGAGATGAGAAAGGAAGCGCGCTTCGTGCGCATCACCAACGCTTCCCTCATCGAAAGCCATCCGCACGACATCTCCATCACCAAAGAATCACCCAACTACAGCCCGAGGGGGCTGTAAGCATCGGCCAAGAGCAATGTACCGCGTTTTTATGCGGTACATTCTTTTGTGCATGCGGTATGAGGCGAAAACGTTATGCAGCATGAAAAGATATTGATCCTCGACTTCGGCGGACAGTACAACCAGCTTATCGCGCGGCGGGTGCGCGAACTGGGCGTGTACTGCGATCTTTTGCCGTACGGCACGGGGATAGAAAAGATCAGAGAATATGCGCCCGTCGGCATCATCTTCACGGGCGGGCCGAACAGCGTGTACGAGGCGGGCGCTCCCGACGTGCCCGCGGAAATATTTTCGCTCGGCGTCCCCGTGCTCGGTATTTGCTACGGATGCCAGCTCATCGCCCACAAATTGGGCGGAAAGGTGACGCACGCGGACACGCGTGAATACGGCAAGTGCGAGATCCGCTATGATACGCAGAGCGCTCTCTTTGCGGGCGTGGCGGCAAAAAACATCTGCTGGATGAGCCATACCGACTATGTGAGCGAAGTGCCGCCCGGCTTTCGCGTGAGCGCGCGCACGGCGACCTGTCCCGCGGCGGCTTTCGAAAACGCCGCAAAAAAGATCTACGGCATTCAGTTCCATACCGAGGTGCACCACACGCTCGAAGGGGAAAAGATCCTCAAAAACTTCCTCTACGGCGTCTGCAAGGCGAAGGGCGACTGGACGATGGCGAATTTCGTGGACGAACAGGTCGCCGCGCTCAAGGGCAAACTTGCGGGCAAAAAGGTGCTCTGCGCGATGAGCGGCGGGGTCGACAGCGCCGTCGCCGCGACCCTCGTGCACCGCGCGGCGGGCGATGACCTCACCTGCGTTTTCGTCGATCACGGGCTGTTGCGCAAGGGCGAAGCGGAGGAGGTCGTTTCGGTGTTCCGCGATAAATTGGGGATGAACCTCGTCAAAGCGGACGCGCGCGAGCTGTTCCTTTCCAAATTGAAGGGCGTTTCCGACCCCGAAAAAAAGCGCAAGATCATCGGAGAAGAGTTCATCAAAGTGTTTGAAAAAGAGGCGAAGAAGATCGGCGCGGTCGACTTTTTGGTGCAGGGGACGATCTACCCCGACGTTATCGAGAGCGGCAAGGGCGCTTCCGCCGTCATCAAAAGCCACCACAACGTCGGGGGGCTTCCTTCCGTCGTCGATTTCAAAGAGATCGTCGAGCCTCTGCGCGATCTGTTTAAGGACGAGGTGCGCAAAGTCGGGACGGAGCTCGGGCTTCCCGATTCCGTCGTGCAGCGCCAGCCCTTCACGGGGCCGGGGCTCGCGATACGCATCATGGGCGAAGTGACCGAAGAAAAATTGCAGACCCTGCGCGACGCGGACTATATCCTGCGCGAAGAGATCGCAAAAGCGGGGCTGAACGGGGAGATCTGGCAGTATTTTGCGGTCATCACCTCCACGAATACGGTGGGCGTCATGGGCGACGCGAGGACGTACGAACCCGTCATCGCCCTGCGCGCGGTGACGAGCGTGGACGCGATGACGGCGGACTGGGCGCACATCCCTTACGACGTATTGGAGCGCATTTCTTCCCGCATCATCAACGAAGTGCCGCACGCCAACCGCATCGTGTACGACATCACGAGCAAACCGCCCGCGACCATCGAATGGGAATAAGTTTGCCGCCGCGGGCAAAAAGAGAGGACTGCCGAGGTGGAGAGGATGAAGATCGCGCTTTTGCAGATACTGCCCGCGGGCGGTGAAGAGGAAAACCGAAAAAAAGGGGAAGAATACTGCCGCCGCGCAAAGGCGGCGGGCGCGGATATTGCGCTGTTTCCTGAAATGTGGAGCTGCGGCTATCGTCTGCCCGCCGACCCGGAGAGGATCAGAAAACTCGGCGTCTCCTACGGCGGGATGTTCGTGCGCTCGTTCGCGAGGCTGGCGAGGGAATTGCAGATGGCGGTCGGCATCACCTTTTTGGAAAACAGCGCCCTGCTGCCGAAGAATTCCTTTTGCCTGTATGACCGCTTCGGGCGCGAGGTGCTGCACTATTCCAAAGTGCATACCTGCGATTTTGATGTGGAGCGGTACCTGACGCCCGGGGACGATTTTAGCGTGTGTGACCTGGATACGTCGGAAGGTACGGTCAAAGTGGGCGCGATGATCTGTTACGACAGAGAATTTCCCGAAAGCGCGCGCATCCTGATGCTCAAAGGGGCGGAGGTGATCCTCGTGCCCAACGCCTGCCCGTTGGAGATCAACCGCCTGTCGGCACTGCGCACGCGCGCATATGAAAATATGCTGGCTGTGGCGGCATGCAATTATCCTGCGGGGCAGCCCGATTGCAACGGCCATTCCGCCGTGTTCGACGGGGTCGCGTGGCTGCGCGGCGAGGCGTGCGCGCGCGATATGTGCGTTTTGGAAGCGCCCGAAGGGGAAGGGGCGTATGTGGCGGAGATCGACCTCGGCATGTTGCGAAGATACCGCCGCAGCGAGGCGATGGGCAATGCCTATCGCCGCCCCGACCGATACGGGCAGCTGCTCTCGCAGAAGGTGGAGGCGCCTTTTTTGCGGGCGGATAAAAGAGGATAAAATCGTATTACGGAGGATAGATCATGGAAAACAACAAGCGTCCCGAAAACATGGCGCGCATCGCGACGGAGGAACTTGCGGAGGCGTTCATCGCCGAACAGGTCGCCGCGGTCAAAGAACAGGTGGGGGACAAAAAGGTTTTGCTCGCCCTTTCGGGCGGGGTGGATTCGTCCGTCGTGGCGGCGCTCCTCATCAAGGCGATCGGCAAAAATCTCGTGTGCGTGCACGTGAACCACGGGCTTTTGCGCAAGGGGGAACCCGAACAGGTCGTCGAGGTGTTCAGAAACCGGATGAACGCCAACCTCGTCTATGTGGACGCCGCGGACAGGTTTTTGGAGAAACTTGCGGGCGTTGCGGAACCCGAAAAAAAGCGCAAGATCATCGGCGCGGAATTTATCCGCGTGTTCGAGGAAGAGGCGAGAAAGCTCGACGGCATCGAATTTTTGGCGCAGGGCACCATTTATCCGGATATTTTGGAAAGCGGCCCCGTCAAAGCGCATCACAATGTGGGCGGGCTTCCCGACGATCTGCAATTCGAACTGGTCGAGCCGCTCAAATTCCTTTTTAAAGACGAAGTGCGCGTCGTCGGCAAGGCGCTCGGGCTTCCCGACAACATGGTCTACCGTCAGCCTTTCCCCGGGCCCGGCTTGGGCGTGCGCTGCCTTGGCGCGATCACCCGCGACAGGCTGGAATACGTGCGCGAATCGGACGCGAACCTGCGCGAAGAGAGCGCAAAGAACGGGCTGGAAGGCAAGGTGTGGCAGTACTTTACCGTCGTGCCCGATTTCAAGTCGGTCGGCGTGAAGGAAGGCAGGCGCACTTTCGAATATCCCGTCATCATCCGCGCGGTCAACACGGTGGACGCGATGACGGCGACCGTCGAAGACGTGCCGTTTGCGCTTTTGCAGCACATCACCGACCGCATCACCAAGGAAGTGAAGGGCGTCAACCGCGTTCTGTACGATCTGACCCCCAAGCCCTGCGGCACGATCGAGTGGGAGTGAGTTTTTTCTGCGGTACGGCAGTTTGTTGCCCGTTTTTTATAGACAAAATACAATAAAATGTTGTTTATTGAAATACCTTTGTGAAAATTTTCGCAAAGGTATTTCTTTTTCGGAAAATGTGTGCTATACTGAATCAATAGCATTTTGCTCCGCCCGCGCGGGCGGAACGATGTGGGGAAAAGCATGCAGGATCTGACCATCGAACAACTGTACGGGCTGATCAAGAGCCATAAGCAGCCGGACAAACAGTTCTTCCTCGACCTGTTGGACGGGGAGAAGCAGCGCTCCTATGAGGAGCTGCACGTCTACGCGGTGATGACTCTTTTGAAGCTCCTCTATATCAACAAGAGAAAATTGCAGATCAAGCAAAATCGCGAGGAGATCGAAAAGATCAAGGCGGCGGAGGAATTTTCCGCGGAAAATTACCGCACCGTCATCGGGCTGAACGCGCAGATCAAGGGCTGGCGGGCGGAGATTGAAAGTTTTAAGGGATTTTTCGTCGAGCCGTATTTTGCGCGCATGGATCTCGTGGACGATCGAGAAGGATACAACAGCTATTATATCGGCAAGCGTGGGGACATCGATCTTGAGATCGTGGATTGGCGCGCGCCGCTTGCGCGGAAATACTATCAGAAGAGCCGGATCAATTTTTCCATCAACGAATACGATTATAAACTCATCCTGCGCCGCGCTCTGCGCACGTCGAACGGCAAACTCATCGATTTCAAGAACGAGTACCTCAGCCTTCGCGACTATCTGACCAAGGAAGAGATCGCCGGCCGCGACGAGGAGATCATCTTCGATCCCTTTTTAAAAGAGATCTTAAAGGAGAAAAAGGAGCAGTCGGAGATCTCCGACATCATCGAGACCATCCAGGAAAAGCAGTACGAGATCATCACCAAACCCGAGCGGGACAGCTTTGTCGTGCAGGGGTGCGCGGGCAGCGGAAAGACGATGATCTTGTTGCACCGCCTCAGTTTTTTGATGTACAACAACGAAAAGCTGACCCCGCGAGACGTGCTCGTCATCACGCCGAGCGATTCGTTCAACGCATTCATCGACGAACTTTCCGCCGTTTTGGAATTGGAAAAGGTCAAGACGTATACCATCGACGAATATTTTTTGCAGCTTCTCAAAAATGAGGGCGTGGACATTTCGGATAAGATCAACCTCAAAGAGATGCCGCCCGAGTATGCCGCTTATATTTATTCGGACGCGTTTATGCGCGATGTGCAAAAAAAGCTTGGCAAGATCTACGACGGGCTCGCGGGGATGTTTTTGAGCGAAGAGTGTAAGGAGACGGCGGCGGGGCTTGCGGCGGGGCTGCGCGGGCAGCTGGAAGAATTTTCTTACATCCGCAACGCGAGCGTGCGCGTGCGCCGCGCCGTGCTCGGGGAGATCAAGGAAAAGGCGGAAGGGGGTCTGTATTACACAAAGCCTTTCCGCTCTTTGATGAACGAGGTGACGGCGGCGGAAGAATTTTTCTCCCTCACGCTCGCGAGCGACAAGATCAAAAAACAGGGATATTTTTACGGGCGCATCCTCGCCCTTTATCGGGCGGGCGCCTATATTTCTTCCCGGCAAGAGCAGGTGATCGGCGGCGCGCTTGCCGACCTTGCGGCGCTTGCCGAGACGATCGAACGGGAGATCGCCGATCTGAAAAGGTACAAGATCCATAAAAACGGCGTGGAAGTGGAGACGTATGCCGAACGCATCGCCCGGCGCAAAGAACTGCTCGCCGAGACGGCAAAGACGGCGGAACGCGTGCGCCGCATCGGGGATGCGTTCTCCGCCTTCCTCGAATTTTTTGAAGCGCTCAAGGGGGATCCGTATTTTGAAAAGATCGGCAGGTGCGGCACCCATCTTGAACTGGCGCGCCTCTTCTATAAAGATATCGTGCGCACCGTCAAAAACCGCTACCGCGTGGGCAGGGGATTGTTCAAAAGCGACGCGTACGTTTTGTGCCTCGTCCTGACGCTGCTCGACCGCCCGCTCGAGCCGCGCTTCGGCATGGTGTTCGTGGACGAGGGGCAGGACATCTCCTCCAACGAATACGCCCTGCTCAAGCGCATCAATCCGGACGCCTCCTTCAACGTTTACGGCGACCTCGGACAGAATATTACGCCTTTCCGCGGGCTGAAGGACTGGGAAGGGCTTCCGGGCACCGTCTATCGCTTGGACAGGAATTACCGCAACACCAACCAGATCGTGGATTTCGTCGCAGAAACGTTGGGGCAGGATATGCTGCCCGTCGGCTTCGACGGGCCGCCCGTGCAGCGGGTGGGCGTGCGCGGCGTCAGCGGGTTTTTCCGTGACAAAAAGGGGCTGAAGGCGGTCATCGTCTCCGAAAGGAACCGCGCCAAATATGCGAGAAAAAGCTATAACGTCCTCGCGGAAACGGGCAAAATTTCCAAAAAGAAGATCAATTTCATGACGGTGTACGAATCGAAGGGATTGGAGTTTACCTGCGTGGCGGTCGCCGACGCGGATATGACGGCAAACGAAAAGTACATCGCCTATACGCGCGCGCTGAAAGAGCTTGCGATCATCGAGGAGGGGAAAGATGGCTGAGTTTTTGCTGGACGCGGACGAAACGGTGCTCGACTTCGTCCGTTCGTCCAAGGAGAGCCTCGCCGGGGCGCTGCAAGCCTTCGGCTTGCCCTACCGCGAGGAGATGTACGGGGCGTATAAGCGCATCAACGACGAATTGTGGCGGGCATACGAGCGGGGAGAAGTGGATAAAAAACGACTTATGCAGGAGAGGTTTTCCCGCTTTCTTTCCCTGTACGGGTCGGGCGCGGACGCGGCGGCGGTCAACGCCGTTTACTTCGATACTCTCTGCAAGACGGGGTATCTTTTGGAAGGGGCGCGGGAGTTTTTGTCGGCGCTGAAGGGGAGGGGCAGGGTCTTTCTCGTTACCAACGGCACGCCCGCCGCGCAGTACGGCAGGCTCGCCTCTCTCGGATTGGAAAATTTTTTCGACGGCGTCTGTATTTCGGACGAGATCGGCTATAAAAAGCCCGACCGCCGCTTTTTCGACCATCTTATCGACGGGCGCGGGCTGCGCAGGGAAGACTGCCTTGTGATCGGCGATTCGCTCACGTCGGACATTGCGGGCGCCAACAATGCGGGCATAGCCTGCATTTGGTATTGCCCTGCGGGCGGGGATGCCGGGTCTGTCCGTCCCGATTTTACGGCGCGCTCGTACGAAGAAGTGCTCATGTTTGCAGACGCGTGGGAGAAGGGGCGCAAAGGCGCCTGAACGGGCGGCGGGCTGTTTAGCCGCTTGCCAAAATGCGGAAAATATGCTATACTGTAAGGGAGAGATACGGACCCGATCAAAAGCGGAAACCGGGGCGCTCATGCTTTGTTGAAGCCTTGCCCGTTTGCGTATTGCAAAGACGATGAACGGCAAGGCGCACAAAAGATCCGCAAAAGGCGTGGTTCCTATTGTTCCTTTGCAATATATTGTTCGGGAAAAATACAGAGGGGAGGTCGGTATGGCAGGGAAAAAATCGGCGAAAACGCTTCTGAAAGAGAACGTTTCGTTGCGCTACAAGCTGCAGCAAGTTATCGGATACGCGGATTATTTTAACCGTGTGCCGCTTTTTTTGTCCTTTCAGCTCGTCAATACGGGTTCGGAAGCCGTCGAGGATCTCGACGTCGTTGTGGAAAGTTCGGACGGGCTGATCTTGCCCTTTTCCAAACATCTCGACGTGCTTCCCTTTGAAAGCACCGTGGAGATCGCCGCGGAAAACGTCGTTTCCCCCCTGTATCTGACGGAGATCTCGCAGATCGCCGTCTCTGCCGTCACCATGCGCGTCTTGCACGGCAAAGACCTCATTTGCGAGGCGAAGGCGGAAGTGACCGTGCTTCCCTTCGACTATTGGAGCGGCAGGGGCGGAAACGCCGCGCTTCTTTCCTGTTTCTGCCGCCCCAAGATCGCCGATTGCCTGCGCGTCCTCTCCGACGCGCAGGAGACGCTGAAAAAGTGGGAAGTTCC
>CALWCR010000172.1 GCA_944376445.1 uncultured Clostridia bacterium
GGGCTGTAATTTGCTTGTAAAACGGGCGCAAAAGTTGTAAAATAGCTTCGAGTTTGAGGGAGAGAGGTGATTGCATTGTTCGACCCTTCCGCACAGATGCTCGCCATCAACGACGAGTTGGGAGAAAAGGTCTTCCCGAAAAATATCATACAGATCGGTCCGTTCGCCGTCAACGACAGCGTGCTGTCCGGGTTCGTGGTGGTCGTCGCGCTGCTCATCGCCGCGCTCGTTTTGCGCCTTACGATCATCCGCAAATGGAAGACGACGCCGACGGGCGGGCAGATGTTCCTCGAATGGCTGGTGAGCTTTTTCGACAAGAGCGCGGACGAGATGACGGAAAATTACAGCGGGCTCATGGGGCCGTACACCCTCGGCGCGGCGGCGTATATCTGCTGCGGCGTGCTCATCGAGCTTTTCGGGCTGCGCCCCGCCATCGCGGACGTGTGCGCCTGCGTGGCGCTCGCCATGTGCACCTTCCTGTTCATCCATACCCTCGGGTTCGCCAAAAACAGGCAGCGGCGGCTGAAACATTATCTCAACCCCATCAACATCATCACGGACCTTGCGGTGCCCGTCTCGATGACCTTCCGCCTTTTCGGCAGTATTTTAAGCGGCATGGTCATCATGGACCTCATCTATATCGTGGTGGAGAGTATCTGGTATATCGGGCTCCCCGTCGTGATCCCCGCGATCGTGACGCCGATCTTCACCCTCTTCCACGCGCTCATCCAATCGTATGTGTTCGCTTCGCTCACGTTGACGTTCGTCTCCGAAGCGATCGAAACGGTCCCGCGCAAGCAGAAGAAAAAGAAAAAACAAAAGGCAGCGCCCGAAGAGGGCGGGGCCGTTGCATAAAACCCCACGCAATCAACGTTTCTTACGGAGGTAAGTTATGGAACTTTTAGTCACTATGATGGTCAATCTTCTGATAGATATGGGCCCCGCGATCGGCGCGGGCCTGGCGGCGCTCACGGGCCTCGGCGCAGGCATCGGCATGGGCATCGCGACGGGCAAAGCCGTGGAAGCGACGGCGCGTCAGCCCGAGGCGGTCGGCAAGATCAGGACGATGCTCCTTCTCGGCCTCGCCTTTGCCGAAACGACGGCGATCTACGGCTTGCTCATCAGTATCCTCTTGATCTTCATGTAAAAAAATTTTTGTGTCATAAGGTGCGCAATGTTTGATTTTACGGCAGAGACGATGCTTCTTTCCGCGATCACGGATATGTTCGACAGAATGGGCATAACCTGGTCGGGCATCCTCCTTCATCTGATCAATCTGGTCATCCTCACGGTCGGGCTGTACCTGCTTCTTTTCAAACCGGTCAAAAAAATGATCCGCGAACGGCAGGAAAAGGTCAAAAAGATCGAAAAGGAAAACGCCGACCTCAACGAAGAGGTCAAAGAGCTCAAAGACAGCTCCCGCAAGGTGCTTTCCGAAGCCAAACAGGAGGCCGCCGTCATCCACGATAACGCCGTCAAGGTCGCTAACCAAAAGGCGGGCGAGATCGTAGGGGACGCCAAGACCCGTGCGAAGGCGCTCATCGAGCGCACGGAGGCGGAAATGGAGGCGGAACGCAAAAAAATGCAGACGGACGTGGAACAACAGATCGCGGACGTCTCTTTGGCGGTCGCCGAAAAGGTGCTCGGCCGCAGCGTTTCGGGCGAGGACAACCGCCGCTTGATCGAAGAGAGCCTCAAGGAGTGGAGCGAAAGGGAAAATGGCTAAAAACAGTCTTTCCGCCAGGGTCATCGTTTCCGAAAAACCGGACGACGATATTCTCCGCATGGTCGCCGCATTCATCAAAGAGAGGGGCTGCGACAGGGCGGAGTATACGATCGACCCAGACATCCTCGGCGGTATCATCATCCGCATCGGCGACAAGGTCTACGACGGTTCCGTCAGGAGCCGCCTCGAGACGGTGCGCCGCTTTTTGTAAAGAGAGTTTACGCTTATGATAGATTTGAACGAGATCGGCCGCAGCCTGAAAGAAAAGATCGCCGCGTCCCCCGACCGTCAAGCGGGGCGTTCGACGGGCAGGATCGTCTATTCGGGCGACGGCATCATCAAGATCACGGGGCTTTCCGACGTACAGTACAACGAACTTCTCGACGTGCGGGGCGGCTACCGCGCGCTCGCGCTCAACCTCGAGCATGACAGCGTCGGCGCCGTCCTTTTTTCGGGCGAAGAGAGCGTCCGCTTCGGCGATTATGTCTATTCCACGGGCAAGACGCTGGAGATGAAGGTGGGCGAAGCGCTGCTCGGCAGGGTCGTCGACCCGCTCGGCGAACCGCTCGACGGGCTGGGCGAGATCGACGCGGAACAGTCGCGCCCCATCGAATATCCCGCCCCCGCCATCATGGACAGGGGCAAAGTCAACAAGCCTTTGCAGACGGGTATCCTCGCCATCGACAGCATGATCCCCATCGGCAGGGGGCAGCGCGAGCTCATCATCGGCGACAGGCAGACGGGCAAGACGGCGATCGCCGTCGACACCATCCTCAACCAGAAGGGTGAAAACGTCGTCTGTATCTATGTCTCGATCGGGCAGAAGGCTTCTTCGCTCGCCAAGACGGTCAACACCCTGCGCGCGGGCGGCGCGATGGAATATACCTGCGTCGTGTGTTCCACCGCGGACGACGCGGTGCCTTTGCAGTATATCGCCCCGTACAGCGGCTGCGCGCTGGCGGAGTATTTTATGTATGCGGGGAAGGACGTTCTCATCGTCTATGACGATCTTTCCAAGCACGCCGTCGCCTACCGCGCCATGAGTCTGCTTCTCAAGAGGCCCGCGGGGCGCGAGGCGTACCCCGGGGACGTCTTTTATCTGCATTCCCGCCTTCTCGAACGGGCGGCAAAGCTCTCCGAGGAAAAGGGGGGCGGCTCCATTACGGCGCTTCCCATCGTCGAGACGCTCGCGGGCGATATTTCCGCCTATATCCCGACCAACGTCATCTCCATCACCGACGGGCAGATCTATCTGGAAAGCGAGCTTTTCAACAGCGGCGTGCGCCCCGCGGTCAACGTCGGGCTCTCCGTCTCGCGCGTGGGCGGCAGCGCCCAGCGCAAGGCGATCCGCAAGATCTCGGGTCAGCTCAGGATCAACCTCGCCCAGTACAGGGAGCTCGCCATCTTCATGCAGTTCGGTTCCGAATTGGACGCGGCGACGCAAAAGACGCTCAGCCGCGGCGCCAAACTTACGGATACGCTCAAACAGCGGCAGTACCTCAATTATTCGGTCAGGGAAATGATCGTCCTTCTCATCGTCGCCCAGAGCGAAACGATCGACGCTATCCCCGCTCAAAAAGTGACCATGTTCAACGAAGGCTTCCTCGATTATATGCGCATGAACAAGCAGGACGTCCTCGCCGAAATCGACCCCGACGGTGAAGTCGGCGAAGCGCTGAAAGGGCGTATCCTCGCGGCGGCGGAGGAGTACCTCAACATCGCCGCGGGCGGCGGGGAGGAAGGAGAAAATGCCTGATACCGCCGAGATCAAGCACCGCATCAGGAGCGTCGGGGACACCCGCCAGATCACCAAGGCGATGGAGCTCATTTCCGTCGCCAAGATGCGCAAGGCGATTGAAAAGCAGTCGGTCAACGCCGCCTATTTCAACAGCGTGCGCTATACCATCAAGGACATCATGCGCCACAGTTCGGACATACGGCACAAATATCTCGTGCACAGGCCGGATTCGCGCACCGCATACATCGTCATCGCGGGAGACAAGGGGCTGGCGGGCGCCTTCAACAGCAACGTTCTGAACCTTGCCTGGGAGCATATGCAGAGCAGGCCGGTGCATTATGTGGTCACCATCGGGCAGATGGCGCGCGCTTTTTTCGAGAGCAAACATCAGCCCGTCGACCTCGAATTTACCCACGCGGTCACCAACCCGACCCTGCACGACGCGCGCGGCATCACGCGGGACATCCTCGATCTATACGACAGGAACCTCATGGACGAAGTCATCGTCGTCTATACCCGTATGTATTCTACGATGGAGCAAAAGCCCGAACTTGTGCGCCTTCTGCCCATCGTCGAATCGGATATCCCTTCGGACGCGGAATCCACGTTTACGGGGGAGATCCTCTATGACCCGTCTCCGAAAGAGGTCCTGAACGTTTTGGTGCCGCAGTATCTGGTGGGCATGATCTATTCGGTGCTCATCCATTCGTTCGCGAGCGAGCACGCCGCGCGCATGCTCGCCATGTCCAGCGCCAACAAAAACGCGGACAAGATGCTTGAAACGCTCAACCTCGAATACAACCGTTCCCGCCAGAGCGCCATCACGACCGAGCTTTTGGACCTCGCGTCGGGCAGGTTCGCGGGCGATCCTCACAGGTGATAAATTATGGTCAATCCCGGAAAAATCTATCAGATCATCGGGCCGGTCGTCGACGTGAGCTTTGACGGCGCCATGCCGCCCGTATATGAAAAACTGACCGTCGACGGGCACGGCGTTTCTCTCGAAGTGCTCGCGCACGTCGGCAGGGGCGTGGTCCGCTGTATCTCCATGAACGCCACGGAAGGGCTCTCCCGCGGGCTCGCCGTGACGGATACGGGCGCGCAGATCAGCGTTCCCGTCGGCGAAGGGGTGCTCGGGCGGGTCATGAACGTGCTCGGCGAACCCATCGACAACAAGGGGCCCATCGCGGCGGGGACGCATTGGAACATCCACCGCAAACCGCCCGCATTTTTTGATCAGAGCCCGTCCACCGAAGTCTTTGAGACGGGTATCAAGGTCATCGACCTCATCGCCCCGTACAGCAAGGGGGGCAAGATCGGGCTGTTCGGCGGCGCGGGCGTCGGCAAGACCGTCCTCATCATGGAGCTCATCCACAACATCTCCAAAGAGCACGGCGGCTACTCCATCTTCACGGGCGTCGGCGAGCGCTCGCGCGAGGGCAACGATATGATCTCGGACATGGAAGAGTCGGGGGTCATCAAAAACACCGCCCTGGTCTACGGGCAGATGAACGAACCGCCCGGAAGCCGTATGCGCACCGCCTTCACGGGGCTCACCCTCGCGGAATATTTCCGCGACGTGCAGCGGCAGGACGTGCTGCTCTTTATCGACAATATCTACCGCTATATCCAGGCGGGCAGCGAAGTTTCCGCCCTTCTCGGCAGGATGCCTTCCGCGGTCGGCTATCAGCCGACGCTCGCCACGGAAATGGGGCTTTTGGAAGAGCGCATCGCTTCCACCAAGCGCGGTTCCATCACCTCCATCCAGGCGGTCTATGTGCCTGCGGACGACATCACCGACCCCGCGCCCGCGGCGATCTTTTCCCACCTCGACGCGACGACGGTGCTCTCGCGCAAGGTCGTGGAGACGGGTATCTATCCCGCGGTCGACCCGCTCGCATCCAACTCCCGCATCCTCGACCCGCAGATCGTGGGACAGGAACATTACGACGTGGCGAACAAGGTCATCGCCACCTTGCAGCGGTACAAGGAATTGCAGGACATCATCGCCATTTTGGGTATGGAAGAGCTGTCCGAAGAGGATAAGCAGGCGGTGTTCCGCGCGCGCAAGATCCAGAAATTCATGTCCCAGCCCTTCTTCGTATCCAAAGTTTATACGGGTCTGGAAGGCAGGTACGTCCCTCTGCAGGCGACCATCGAGAGTTTCAAGACCATCCTTTCGGGCGAGGTGGACGATCTCCCCGAAAACGCGTTTTTCAACGTAGGCGACATCGACGAGGCGAAAGAAAAGGCGAAGACCATGCGCGGCGACGGCGAGTGAGTGCGGCGCACAGGCGGGGAGGGAGCGCGTGAATAAATTTTATCTTGAGATCATCACGCCCGAAAAGGTGTTTTTCCGCGGCGAAGCGGAGAGCGTGAACATCCCTTCCATCGGCGGCGCCTGCACGATCATGGCGGGG
>CALWCR010000173.1 GCA_944376445.1 uncultured Clostridia bacterium
GGGCCTTCACGGACTCGAACCGCGGACCAATCGGTTATGAGCCGACCGCTCTAACCAACTGAGCTAAAGGCCCCCGCTTACGGGTTACATTGTCTCAATCACAACGCTTGATTATTTTATAATATACGAAAAAAAATGTCAACTGTTTTTCGCGCCTTTTGACAAGTTTTTGTGCGTTTTTTTGGGAAACTTTTCGCGGGGCGGCTTTCGACAAAAGTTTGTAAGGGAAGGCAGTATGTCGCAAAATTTTCGCGGCAGGGATGTGGTATTTTATTCGCGTAAACAAATGCTTTTGCGGAGGCAGACATGAAAATTACGGCAAGACGGGCGGGCGGCTCCCTGTACATATATCTTTCGGGCGAGCTGGACGAATACAACGCCGCCGCCGTGCGGCGGGAAGCGGACAGGCTGCTGGATGAAAACGTCGCCGCGGAGAGGGCGGTCTTCGATCTTTCCGAGGTGCGTTTTATGGATTCGGCGGCGATCGGCTTTCTCATCGGCAGATATAAAAAACTCAAACGTTATTCCACGCCGATGTTCGTGCAGGGCACAAACGCCGCCGCGGACAAAGTGCTTTCGGTGAGCGGGATCTATTCGCTCATTCCCAAAATTTAGAGGAGTGTTCGCATGAAAAACTATATGAAATTGGAATTTTCGGCGCTTTCGGAAAACGAACCTTTCGCCCGCAACGCGGTCGCTGCGTTTTGTCTGGGCCTCAACCCGACGCTCGACGAGCTTTCCGACGTCAAGACCGCCGTCAGCGAGGCGGTCACCAACTGCATCGTGCACGCGTACCGCGGCGGCGAGGGCAGCGTCTGTATCGAATGCGAAACGGAGGGCTGCGCCGTACATATCACCGTTTCCGACCGCGGGCGGGGGATCGAGGACGTGGGAAAGGCCCTCGAACCCTTTTTTACCACCGCGGAAGGGGACGAGCGTTCGGGGATGGGCTTTACCATCATGCAGACGTTCATGACCGATTTCGGCGTAGAGTCGGAGGCGGGCGGCGGTACGCGGGTGCGGATGTCCAAATACTTCGGGCGCAATTCGTGTGCGGAAGTGGCAAATGTTAAATGACGAAGAGACGCTGGCATATATCCGTGCGGCAAAATCGGGCGACGCCGCGGCAAAAGAGACGCTCTTGCGGGAGAACGCTTCCTTGTTGAAGAGCATCGTCAAGCGCTATCTCGGCAAGGGGGTGGAGTTCGACGATCTTTTTCAGCTCGCGGGGATGGGTCTTTTGAAGGCGATCCGCGGCTTTGACGAGCGCTTCGGCGTCAAATTTTCCACCTATGCGGTGCCCATGATCGCGGGGGAGATCAAGCGCTTCATGCGCGACGACGGTTCGGTGAAAGTTTCCCGCGCCGTCAAAGGGCTCGCCAAAAAGATGAACGCCTTCGTCGAAGACTACACGCTGCGCTGCGGCATGGCGCCCTCTGTCGGGCAGATTGCCGAACAGTTCGGCGTGGAGGAGAGCGAAGCGGTGTTCATCATGGGCTCTTCGCGTATGCCCGTATCCATCTACGGGCAGGAAGAAGGCAGGGATGAGGACGCGCGCGGGCTTTTGGACAAGCTGCCTTCGGCGGACGACCAGGACGAGCTCATCGAAAAGATGCAGCTCAAAAGCGCGATCGCCGCCCTCCCCGAACGGGACAGAAAGGTGATCTTCCTGCGCTATTTCCGCGACATGACCCAAAGCGAAGTCGCCGAGGTGATCGGCGTGTCGCAGGTGCAGATCTCCCGCATAGAGAGCCGCATCGTTTCGGAAATGAAGGAAAAATTAGGATAGCCGTCGTTTCGCAAATGAAGGAAAATTCGGGATAAATGCGCGCGGATACAGGATCGCCGCGGCGGGGCAGAGGGTGCGCGGGCGGCGTCAAAGATCGAGCGTTCTCGTTGCGACGCTGCGCACAAAGGCGGCGTCGTGTTCGACGAATAAAAGAGAGGGGCGGTATTTCAAGAGGAGCTCTTCTATCTGGATGCGGGAAACGAGGTCGATATAATTGAGCGGTTCGTCCCATATATACAGATGTGCGGGCGTTGCGAGCGATACGGCGAGCGCCGCTTTCTTTTTCTGTCCGTCGCTGTACAGCGAAATATCCTTTTCAAACAGGGCGCTTCGGAAATCGAGTTTGTTCAGGATCGCCATCACGAGCGACGGCGGCGCGCCGTGTGCCTCGGCAAAGTCATACAAAGGACCGCAAAGCCCGCAAACGTTTTGAGGAAGATAGGATATGCGAAGGTCGTTCGGCACGGATACGGCGCCGCCCGTTGCCCGAATTTCTCCCGTTATCAGTTTCAGGAGCGTGCTTTTGCCGCTCCCGTTCCCGCCTCTTACGGCGATCCTTTCCCCGCGCCCGATCGCAAGGCTGACGTCGCCGAGGACGGCGTGCGGCCCGTATCCCGCAGAAACGTGCGAGAGCGTGCACAGCGTCGTTGTGCGGAAATCGAGAGGGTTCAGCTTTAGCTCTCCGTAAAATTCCGCGTTTTTCAAAAGCGCGCTCTTTTGTTCGATCGCCTGTTCCCGCTTGCGCTCGGTGCTTTTGGCGCGCTTTGCCATCTTCGCAGCCATTGCGCCGATATGCCCTTTGTCCGGGTGCAGGCCGGAGTTCTTTCGGTTTTTGCTCGCCTCCACTTTGTCCGCCCAGGAGCGCGTGCGTTCGGCGGAAGCCATGAGCGCGCCGATCTGTTTTTCAAGCCGCGCGTTTTGTTCCCGTTCGGCGGCGTCGGCGGCGGTCTTGTCCTGCCACCATTCGGAAAAACTGCCCTTGCGCAAAGTGACGCCTTGCGCGTTGAATACGAGGATATGATCGCAGCAGGCGTCAAGAAAGTCCCTGTCATGCGAAACGAGGATAAAGCCCTGCTTTTCTTTCAGATAGGCGGCAAGACGGCGCCTTCCCGCTTCGTCGAGGTGATTGGTCGGCTCGTCTATGAGCAGATGCGCGCCTTCTTGCGAAAAGAGCGCCGCGAGCATCAGCTTTGTTTGTTCTCCGCCCGAAAGGGCGGATACGGGGCGGTCCAGTACTTCTTCCGCAATGCCCAGACCGCGCATTTCTTTTTTCAGCCGCCAAAGCTCCGTCTCGGGGCGGGCGCAGTATACGGCGGAGAGCGCGTCGCAGCCTTTTGGCAGGGAGAAGGGGAAATATTCAAAATCGTTTCCGCCCGTGACGGTGCCCGCGTGATCTTTGAGCGAGCCGTCTAAAATGCGCAGAAAAGTCGTTTTGCCCCGCCCGTTCCTTCCCGTCAGGGCGAGTTTCCAGTCTGTATCCAGGGTGATCGAAAAATTTTCAAAGATGTTTTCGGGCGAACCCGGATAATGATAGGTGAGATTGCGTACAAAAATCGCCGACATATGATCCTCCTTATAATGCATATGCCGCAGGAAAAATAAAAAAGAGCCGCAAGAGATCTTCCTGCGGCTTGGCTGTTTATATCGGTTGAAATCTTCTTGCGATAAAGCACGAAAAAAGGGCGGAAAGGATCTTCCTCCGCTTTTTCGTGTATGGGTATTGTTATCCGCAAGAATCGTACATCCTTCTCCTCTGACGTTTTTTACACGTTCTTTTTCTTCATTATAGCAGGAAGAGGGCGCGCTGTCAAGCTCGGATCGGCAAAAAAACAAATAAAACGGCGGCAAAATGCTTCTTTGTGCGGCGAAAGGTTGACAAGCGGCGCTTTTTTATCTATACTATTGGCATAAAATAACTCTGGAGAGACCAAAAAAACGGCGCCGAAGGTGTAACCCGCAAGCGATTGCGGCGATCTCTCAGGCAAAGAGGACAGAGCGGTTTTATTTCCCTCGGTCGCTTTTCGGGCGGCTTTTATTTTTTGGCAAAAGAAAAACATGACATTCGGCGAGATCATTCAGGCAGTCGACGACTTCGTATGGGGGATCCCCCTCATCGTGCTCATCCTCGGCGCGGGTATCTATCTGTCCGTGCGGCTCTTATTTATCCCCGTGCGCAAGCTGGGGCGCGCCTTCAAGTATATGTTCCATAAGGAAGAGGGCGCGGGCGAAGTTTCCAGCTTCGGCGCGCTGTGCACCGCGCTTTCGGCGACCATCGGCACGGGCAACATCGTCGGCGTCGCCACGGCGATCACGGCGGGCGGCCCCGGCGCCCTCTTCTGGATGTGGCTCGCCGCCTTCTTCGGCATGGCGACAAAATACGCCGAGGGGCTTTTGGCGGTCAAATACCGCAAAGTGTATGCGGACGGGCACACCCTCGGCGGGCCTTTTTATTATATTGAAAACGGCCTCGGCCGCAGATGGAAATTCCTCGCCGTCATCTTTGCGGTGCTCGGTATGTGCGTAGGCCTGTTCGGCATCGGCACGTTTTCTCAGGTCAACAGCATCACCGACGCGGTCGGCAACATCTTTTCTTCGGCGCCGAAGATCGCCCTGTTCGGCAACGAATACAGCGTGGCGGTCATCGTTTCGGGTGTTTTGCTCACCGTCGTCGTGGGGCTCGTCCTCCTCGGCGGGGTGAAGCGGATCGCCAAAGTTTCCGAAGCGGTGGTCCCGTTCATGGTCGTACTCTACGTCGCGGTCTGCCTCATCATCCTCGGGGCGAACGTCACGGCCATCCCGCACGCCTTCGCGCAGATTTTTGTGGGCGCGTTTTCTCCCCGCGCGGTCGCGGGCGGCGTTGCGGGCAGCTTTTTTGTCGCCATGCAGAAGGGGATTGCGCGCGGCATCTTCTCCAACGAAGCGGGGCTCGGCTCCGCGCCCATCGCCGCCGCGGCGGCAAAGACGAAGGAGCCCGTGCGCCAGGGGCTCGTTTCCATGACGGGTACCTTTCTCGATACCCTCATCGTCTGCACGATGACGGGGCTTGCCATCGTCATCACGGGCGCGTGGAAGGTCACGGGGCTGGAAGGGGTCTCCGTGACGATGGAGGCGTTTTCGGAGGGGCTTCCGGGTGCGCTCGGCACGGCGGGGCCCGTCATACTCATGGTCTGCCTCGTCTTTTTCGCCTTCACCACCATCCTCGGCTGGAATTTTTACGGCGAGCGCTGCCTCGAATATGTGGCGGGGCGCAAAAAGAGAGCCATTTACTTATACAGGATCGCCTATATCCTCGCCGTCTTTATCGGCCCGTATATGACGGTCGCGGCGGTCTGGAACATTGCCGACATCTTTAACGGACTGATGGCGGTGCCCAATCTGATCGCCCTCTTCCTCCTTTCGGGCGTCGTCGTGCGGGAGACGAAAGCATATTTTTGCAGATATCCCACCATGCGGAGCGTGCGGGAAGCGGAAGCTGCCCTCTCATCCCTGCGGGCGCCGTGCGCGCAATGGGATACGCAAGAAGCGCCGATGGGTGCAAGCCCGGAAGAGGAAGAAGCGCAAAGCGCTGCGCCGCGCGGAGAAGGGGGAAAAGAGCGGCCGAAAAGAGAATAAAGGAGACGGACGGCTTGCCGTTCGGGCGGTTTTGCGGCGGCTGCGTTTTGCGGCCGCCGTCATTT
>CALWCR010000174.1 GCA_944376445.1 uncultured Clostridia bacterium
GTTCACCGCCGACCGCTACGGCAGAGGGGAGGGGGATTATGTCAACTGCCCCCTCACCAAGGAGGAGTACGAGGCGTTCGTCGAAGCGCTTTGCGGGGCGGAGCGGGCGCTCGTGCGCGATTTCGACAAGCGCGACGTGTTCGAGGGGTGTATGCCCGTGGAGATCATGGCGTCGCGCGGGAAAGACACGCTGCGCTTCGGGATGCTCAAGCCCGTCGGGCTGTACGGCAAAGACGGCAGGCGGCCGTATGCGGTATTGCAGCTGCGCAAAGAAAACGCGGCGGGCACGGCGTATAATCTGGTCGGCTGCCAGACCAATCTTAAATTCGGCGAGCAAAAGCGGGTGTTTTCCCTCATTCCCGCCCTCAAAAACGCGGAATTTCTGCGTTACGGGGTCATGCACAGGAATACTTTTCTCAATTCGCCGCATATCCTGAACGCGGATTTTTCCCTCAAAGGGGCGGATACGGTCTTCTTTGCGGGGCAGATGACGGGGGTCGAAGGGTATGTGGAGAGCGCGGCGAGCGGGCTCTTTGCGGCGCTCAACCTCGCCATGAAGCTCAAGGGCGCAGAGCCCTTCCCCGCGGACGGGCGCACCGTCATCGGCGCGCTGGCGGGGTATGTCGCCGCGCCGAATGAAGATTTTCAGCCGATGAACGCCAATTACGGCATTTTGCGTCCGCTGGAAGAGGAGATACGCGACAAGGCGCGCAAAAAACGGGCGTATGCCGAGCGTTCTTTGGAGATCGTGCGCGGCATCGCGCGGCGGGCGGAAGAAGTGCTTCGCGCCTGAAATTTAAAAAGGAGGAACTATCATGCCTGAATTCAGGGGTACAACCATATGCGCCGTCAAAAAGGACGGCAAGACGGCGATCGCGGGCGACGGACGGGTCACCATGGGCGAATCGGTCGTATTTAAGAACAACGCGGTCAAGGTGCGCCGCATCTACGGGGGCAGGGTCGTCCTCGGCTTTGCGGGCTCCGTTTCGGACGCTTTTTCCCTCTCCGAACGCTTCGAGGGGATGCTCAATAAATTTTCGGGCAACCTCATGCGCTCGGCGGTGGAGCTGGCGGAGCTTTGGCGCAACGACAAGATGGTGCGCAAGCTCGAAGCGATGATGATCGTCGCCGACAAGGACCAGCTCCTCATCGTCAGCGGCAGCGGCGAGGTCATCGAGCCGGACGGCGGCGTCTGCGCCATCGGCAGCGGCGGCAATTATGCATTGGCGGCGGCGCGCGCGCTCGCGCAGGAAACTTCGTATGCCGCCGAAGAGATCGCCTATAAGGCGCTCAAGATCGCCAGCGAGATCTGCGTCTTTACCAACGATCACATCACGGTCGAGACCGTCTGATCTCACCCAAGCCGCCTTTTTCGGTAAAAAGGCGCGAAAGGCGCGGGCGCTCCGGCTTGCCGCGCATAAGGAGGTAATACAATGAGTTTGTCACCCAAACAGATCGTCAACGAACTGGATAAATATATAATCGGGCAGGATAAAGCCAAGCGCGCCGTCGCGATCGCGCTGCGCAACAGATACAGGCGCAGCCGCCTTTCCGAGGCGGACCGCGAGGAGATCACGCCCAAAAACATCATCATGAAAGGCCCGACGGGCGTCGGCAAAACGGAGATCGCGCGGCGGCTTGCCAAGCTGGTCAAGGCGCCGTTCATCAAGGTCGAAGCGACCAAATACACCGAAGTCGGCTATGTCGGGCGGGACGTGGAGAGCATGATCCGCGACCTCGTGGAGTGCTCCATCCGCCTCGTCAAAGAGGAAAAGATGAAGGAAGTCTCCGTCAAGGCGGAAGGCGTCGCGGAGAAAAAGATCGTCGCCATCCTTTCGGAGATGAAAAAGGGAGAGCGCGGCGAGCTGTCCAAAGAAGTGTTCGACGCCCGCCTTCTCGAAGAGCTGCGCGCGGGCAAATACAACGATACCCAGATCGAGATCGAAGTGATCGACGCGCCCAAGAGCATGGAGATCGTGCCGGGCGGCGCGGAGATCAATATCGGCTCCATTTTCGGCGATATGCTTCCCAAAAAGAAGAAGCGCCGCAAGATGAGCGTCAGGCAGGCGATGCAGCAGATCGTCGGCGAAGAGAGCGAAAAACTCATCGACGACGACAGCGTCACGAGCGAGGCGCTCGCGCGGGCGGAAGAGCAGGGCATCATCTTCATCGACGAGATCGATAAGATCGCGGGCAAAGCCAACCAGGGCGCCGACGTTTCCCGCGAAGGGGTCCAGCGCGACATTTTGCCCATCGTCGAGGGCTGCACGGTCATGACCAAGTACGGCCCCGTCAAGACGGATTTTATCCTCTTTATCGCCGCGGGCGCGTTCCATATCTCCAAGGTGGAAGACCTCATCCCCGAATTGCAGGGGCGCTTCCCCATCAACGTGGAGCTGGAAAGCCTCACCAAAGAAGATTTTGTCAAGATCCTCACCCAGCCGCGCAACGCCATCACCACGCAGTACGGCAAACTGCTCGGCGTGGATAATATCGACTTGAAATTTACGGACGACGCCATCGAAGAGATCGCACAGATCTCCGCCGACATGAATGCCACCAGCGAAGACATCGGCGCCCGCCGCCTGCATACGGTCATGGAATACCTTCTCGAAGACATTTCTTTCAACGCGGGCGGGGATTATCCGACGGTATCGGTGACCATCGACAAAAAATACGTCGATGAACATCTGGACACGATGATCAAAAACCGCGATTTGAAGAAATATGTGCTTTAAATGGGTTCACACTTTTTGAGCGCAAAGGCACTCAAAAAGTCGTGATATTGAGGAAAACCCCAACGTTCGCCGTTTTTGGAAAAAACGGCTCTGCGTTCGGATTTTTCCTCTTCGGCGCTTTTTAGGGGCTTACACTAATACGCATGCGCCGAATTCACCTTTCCTGCCCGAGGCCGCTTATCGCGGCAAATTGGGGGCTTTTTCCGCAAAGCGCGGTTTGCGGAAACGCAAAGAAAAAATACAGTATGTTTTTTAAGCCGCAAGTATGCGGCAAATAGAGTGCGCTTATCGAAAATGCGATTTCCGAACGCGCCGCAATTATTTAAAAAAGTTTAAAATATAAAATACTTATGCGAAAAAGCAAAAATCACACTTTTTGCTTTTTCACCCTATTTGCCAACGCATTGG
>CALWCR010000175.1 GCA_944376445.1 uncultured Clostridia bacterium
CTCTTCTGAACATGAGCCAAGAGTGGAGCTCCAAGGCGCAAAGCGGCGCAAAACTCGATCTCGGCGGCATCGCCAAGGGGTATATCGCCGACCGCGTGAGCGATCATATTCTGCAAAAATACGACGCCCGCACAGTCGACGGGATTATCGGCGTTTCCACTTCCAATACCGTTCTTCTCGGCAAAAAGAGGGAGGGGAACGTCACCCGCGGCTATAATGTCGGCATCGACAACCCGCGCGCCTTGACGAGCGGGATCGGCACGGCTCTGTATATGGTCGGACTTTCCGATATGTCGGTGACGACGAGCGCGGACAATTATAGGTATTACGCCGAAGGCGGCAAGATCCGCCCGCACATCATCGATCCCGCAACGGGCAAACCGGCAGACCGCGGCATCATCAGCGTGACCATCGCCGTGCCGAACGGCTATCCGGATGCGGGCGCCTTTGCCGACGCGCTTTCCACCGCTTGTTTTTGTATGCCGCTCACCGAAGCGCTCGCCTTTTGCCGCGAACTGAGCGGGCAGGGGATCGGCGCCGTCATCATCACGGCAGACCATAAATTCTATTCCGTGGGCGTCAACGCGATGGGTCGCCGCGACTATGCGGAATACAGCAACCGCTATCTCGGAACAGAGTACGACCTCGATCTCATCGAAGAAGTCTTTTCGGAGGGAGACCCCCGAACGGCGGCCGATACTATCGTCCCTTGCGAAGCGGAGCAAATTTATATCGAAAAGGCGGAAAGCCTCGCCCGAAGATCATGAACAAGACCCAAAAGATCGCCAAAATCAAAGAATGCAAATATTTCGTAAAGGGCGACGCCTTCGTCTTTGCCGCCTGCCTTTTGCTTATTTTCGCCTTCACGCTGTTTGCTTTCGGCGGCGGGAGAGAGGAGGGGGATAGGGTCGAAGTCTTTTCCTTCGGAGAACAGATCGCGTCGCTTCCTCTCCATGAAGACGGGCTGTATCTCTATCTTGCCGAGGAAAAGAGGGTCATGCGCATCCCGTCGGAGGAGTTTGCCGAAGAATATAAAGACCGTAACCTGATCGTAATCAAAGAGGGGAAAGTGCGCGTAAAAGAGGCGGACTGCCCCGACCTTACCTGCGTGCGCACGGGCGCGCGCAGCAGCGGTGAGATCATCTGCCTGCCGCACGGGCTCACCCTGAAAATTGCGGGCGGATTGAACGGGGACGCATGAATAAATGCCCCGCCGGACGCGTCGCCGAGCTCGGCGTGCTGCTCGCGCTCGCTGCCGTCATCTTTATTGTCGAATCGCTGGTGCCGCCGCTCCTGCCGATGGCGCCCTATGTAAAGATCGGGCTTGCGAACAGCATCGTGCTGTTGGTCATCATCCTCTTCGGCGCGCGCGACGGCTTTATTTTCGTTCTGCTGAAAAACGCGCTCACGGCGCTGTTCGTCTCTCCGTTCGTCCTGCCGTTCAACCTCGCCGGCAGCCTTGCGGCATATCTTGTCATGACGGCGGCATATCTGGCGCTGTTCCCGAAGATCAGCCTCGTATCCGTCAGTATCGCGGGCGCGGTCCTGAGCAATATCGCGCGCACGGCCGTCGCCGTGCTCATCATGGAGGCGCCTTCGCTGTATATCCAGCTGCCGTTCATCTGCGCGTTCAGCGTGCCTGCAGGCATCATTATCGGAATTTTGACGACTTTATTGGTAAAACATCTGCCCGAAAGATTGACAAAATTTGAATAATGTTGTAAAATTATCAAATGTAACGTCCCGCACGCAGGCGGTGGTACGCTGATAAAAAATACGCAGAGATGGCGGAGTGGTCGAACGCGCACGACTCGAAATCGTGTGTGCTCCCATAAGAGCACCGTGGGTTCAAATCCCACTCTCTGCGCCAAGAGCTTGGCGGCAAAGCGCCGCCCGAAAGGCACGGACTATTTGTTCCGTGCCTTTTCCTTTGCGCTTGCCGCCTGCGCGGGGATTCGCAAAAAGTATTCGCGCTTTTTGCCCGAATACTTTTCTGCGAGGCTTTGGTTTTATAATATTGGAAAGTTAAAATGAGGTCGGGATCTTCTTGGCGGCAAAGCGCCGCCCGAAAGGCACGGATCCGTTGGGTCCGTGCTTTTATCTTTGCCAGCGCTAAATCACAGAAAACTGCGCAAAGAACACGCGCCCAACCTTAAATCAATTTTACGAAAAAAACTTCAACGTCGGCTTTCCTTTCATACGCATTTGACTTGCTTGGCAAATTCTGCTACAATACATAAAAAGCGATCGCAAGCATACGGCTCGTCTCTTACGGAACGGAGCGATCGCGGACAGAGGGAAAACACATGAACGGTCAGGAAGAATTTTTACGCATATTCGATACCCACATCACGCGTGACGGCGCCAAGGAATTGAGAAAATTTCTCTTGAAATCGGACTTTTTCCGCGCGCCCGCAAGCATCCGCTATCACAACGCCTTTGAAGGGGGGCTTTGCGAACACAGCATCAACGTCTACAACCGCCTCCTGCAAAGCGTCAAGGCGGAATACGGCGAGGGCTGGGAAAGCGTCTGCCCGCACGAAACGGTCGCCGTCTGCGGGCTTTTGCATGACCTATGCAAGATCGGTTATTATAAACAAGATTTCCGCAACGTCAAAGAAAACGGCGAATGGATCAGAAAGCCCTGTTTTACGCGCGACGAGGAGATGCCGTTCGGCCACGGCGAAAAATCCGTCTATATCGCAAACAGCTTTATCCGCCTGACGCGGGAAGAGGCGATGGCGATCAACTGGCACATGGGCGGTTTTGACTTCCGCGCCCGCGGCGGCGACTCTTCCGTCAGCGACGCCTATTATAAGTATCCGCTCGCCGTTCTTTTGCACGTTTCCGATCTGGAAGCGACGTATATCGACGAAAAACGCGGCCTGCATTAAGCCGAAAAGACGCCTGCCTGCGCCGCAGCGCGTTTTTCGACAAATGCGCCCGACGTTTGCTATTCAAAATATTTTATTTCAAACATAAGGAGGCCCCGCCGTTTTTTTGAAAAACGGCGGGGCTGTTTCGCGTCGAAAAATAAAACTTTTTTGCCGAAGGGCGGCGGGCGCTCTTTTTGTTTTACGGTCTGACGGCGACTTTGATGACGCCGTCGCCGCGGCTTTCAAAGAGGCGGTAGCCTTTTTCGATCTCTGCAAGGGGAAAGGTATGCGTAATAAGGGCGGAAGTATCCAATTTTCCCGCGGCAATGAGGGAGAGGATCTCGTCGCAGTCGCAGCCGTCCACGCCACCCGTCTTGAAAATGAGGTTTTTCCCGTACATATCGGGCAGGGGAAGGCTCTGCGCCCTTTCATACATGGCGGCAACGACGACGACCGCATTGGGCCGCGCGCAGCGCCATGCAAGGCGGAAACTTTCATCCGAGCCCGCCGCTTCGATCACGCAGTCCGCGCCGCCGTGCGGAGCGTGCGCCATGACGTAAGCCTCCGCCTGCACATCCGAAACGACGTCGGCGGCGGGGTAGTGCCTGCGCACAAACGCCGCGCGCGCAGGATCTTTTTCACAGACGACGACGCGGGAGGGCCCCTTTAAGAGCACGCATTGCAGCGTGCAGATCCCCACGGGTCCCGCGCCGATGATGAGGACTGTGTCGCCGCGGCAGATCTCGCCGAGCTTCGCCGCCCAAAAACCCGTGGCAAGCAGATCGCCCGTAAAGAGCGCCTTTTCATCGGAAACGCCGTGCGGTATCTTGTTGAGGCAATTATCCGCGAACGGCACGCGTACATATTCCGCCTGCCCGCCGTCGATACGGCAGCCGAGCGACC
>CALWCR010000176.1 GCA_944376445.1 uncultured Clostridia bacterium
AAAAGCGGGTATGTACGCCGCACGCCTCGGCTGCGGCAGAAAGTTCCGGGCACATAAAAAGGCTCCTCTTTGTTTTTTCGTCCTCTTTCGTGCCCGGCGGCGCGCCCGCACGGGGCGCAGCGCTCAGTTTTTCAAAATGTCGTCGACGGCGGCAAGCAGCCCGTCGTTCTCCTCATGCGTGCCCACGGTGATACGGCAAAAGTCGCCCGTGCGCGGACCCTTGAAATTGCGCACGAGTATGCCGCGCGCATACAGCGCCTTATAGAGCGCCTCCCCGCCCATCGCGGGATGTTTGGCGAAGATAAAGTTGGTGACGCTGGGAAGGACGGTAAAGCCGCGGCGGGTAAATTCCTCCGTCAGCCGCTCCCGCTCGCCGCGCACGAGCGCTTCCGTCCGCGCGTAGTAAGCGTCGTCTGCGATGGCTGCCGTGCAGACCGCCTGACACACCCTGTCCACAGGATAGGAATTGAAACAGTCGCGGCAGCGTTCCAACCCTTCGACGAGCGCCTCGTCCGCGACGGCATAGCCGCAACGGATGCCCGCCAGCGAATATCCCTTGGAAAAAGTCTTTACGACCACGAGATTTTTATATTTTTTGACGAGGCGCGCCGCGCTTTGTTTGAAATAGGGCATATACGCCTCGTCCAGAATGACGACGCGCCCGCTGTTTTCGGCGACGAACGGCTCGATCTCGGCAAGGGGGATGCCGATGCCCGTCGGCGCGTTCGGATTGGCGACGATGAGCCCCTGCGCGGACGCCGCCGTGAGCTTTTTCAGATCGAGCGTAAAATCCTCCTCCAGCGGCACGATGTGCGCGGGGACGTTGAAAAAGGCGGCGTACACTTTATAGAAAGAATAGGTGACGTCGGCAAACGCGGCGCCTTGGCCGTCTTCGTCAAAAAACGCGCGGAAGGCGAGGGCGAGGATCTCATCCGAGCCGTTGCCGCAGAAGATATTCGACGCGTCCACCCCTTCCGCCGCGGCGATCGCCGCGCGCAGCGCGGGAGCCTCAAAGGAAGGGTATCTGTTCAGCTGAGAAAAATCAAAATTCTTATATGCTTCCAGCGCCTTGGGGGCGGGGGGATAAGGGTTTTCGTTGGTGTTGAGTTTGATAAACTTTTTGCCGAGCGGCTGTTCGCCCGCCTGGTACGGCACGCATTCGCGCGCGATCCTGCTCAAAAAATCTTTCATAAAAGTCTCTCCTTTCGTGCTGCATCCATCATACTATTTTGTGTGCGAAAAGTCAAGCGGCGGCGCATTTCCGCCGCTTTATGCCCCGTTTTTCGTCAAAATGCCCCCTTTTGCGCGAAAAAAAAGCGGACAGCGCCCGCTTCTTCAGATCTTGCCGAAACGACACGCCGCCGCGCCCTTATTTTTCTCCCGCCATTTTCAAAAGCGCCTGAAAGACGCCGTGCGCCGAGCAGGTCTCCGCCTCGATCCAATGTTCCGCTTCGGAAATGTCCCAAAGATAATGGGCGTCCGAATCGGTGATGTACGGAAGAGAGAGCCCCGGGTCCTTGGCGCATTCGACCATGGTAAAGCCCAGCCCGCGATCGAAAGCGCCCAGAACGCCGATGAGTCCGTTCGCCTGCTTGTCGACGTGGGCAGGCACGGGCAAGCCGCCGAAACCCCTAACAAGCGCCGCCGCGTCCTCTACGGATACGCCCGAACTTACGATGAGAAGGTTCTCCTCCTCGCCGATGCAGCGGTCGTTCTCGTCGAGGATACACTGCCTGCCGAAGATCTCGGGCTTGTTTTTCACCCGCATACGGGTGCGGGAAATGTGCTCTTCCAGCTGCTGCAGCTGCCCGTATTTTTCAAAGAGGCAGAGGATGTGTATATCCTCCGCGGTGGTGAGCTCCATCGCGGGCAGGACGACGAGCCCGCTCTTTTTGCCCACGGCGATGGCGGCGGGGCAGTTTTTGCCCGTGTTGTGGTCGGCAAGGGCGATGACGTTGAGCCCCTTGATGAGCGCCATGTTGACGATGTTGTTGGGGGTATTGTCCTCGTCGCCGCACGGGCTCAGACAGGAATGGATATGAAGATCGTAAAACAGTTTCATCCGTTCTCCCCTCCCCTGCATACTGCCGAAAGGCGCGCCGCCCGCAAACAGAGGCAGGGCGCCTGTTTTTTACTTTAACGGCCTTAAAACAGACAGCCGCCCGCGTCGCGCTTTTTTAGCGCTATGCAAAGCGCCGCCCGCGGCGGGCGGCGCGATCTGCCTTGTACCCTTCACACGCCGCAAACGGCGGCGACGCGCTTGCTCTCTTCAAAGACGTTTTCTTTGGCGCCGAGAAGCCATATGGACTGCATTTGGGCGCGGTTTTTGAGCGCCTCGTCCGGCTCCACCCCTTCGCAGAGGATGATGCAGGCGCAGTCTATGAGGGTCGCCACCGCCGCGACGTTGACGTTGTTCATGACCGTCAGCCACGCGCAGGCGTCCGGCGCGCGGGAAATGATGTTGCTGAGGAAATCCCCGCAATATCCGCTTTCGATCTCTCTGTCCTCTCCTTCGCAAAAGACGGTATACCCCGCCCGTTCTGCCAGCCCGCGCACATTCATTTTGTTTCCTCCAAGCGCACGCAATCGAGTTTTCCGCCCTTTTGGACGACGTCTTCCGCATGACAGCGGCAGCTCGGCGCGCCGCAGGCGCCGCAGTCGATGCCGGGCAGCTTTTTGAGATATTCTTCCACCTTCATCAGTTTCTGCATGGCGACGAAGCGGTTTTTATCCAGTTGGAAGGCGGTCGAAGGTTCGGGCGCCCTGTCCCAGATAAAGAAATTTTCGTCCAGCCCGTAATCTTCCATCTTTGCGGGCGGTATCTTCATCCGCTCCGCCAGCTGGCGCATACGGTTGCGCGCGATGAAGGGGTTTTCCACATTGAGCACGCCCCCCACACAGCCGCCGGGGCACATATTCATCTCCACGAAATCGGCGCCGCCGTCCAGCTTGCCGTCGCCGAGCTCGCGCAAAAGCCCCAAAATATTGCGGGTGCCCGAGCAGTGGATATAGTTTCCCAGCCCGAGGGAGTTGCTCTCCCCGCCCGAGGAGCCCCAGCCGATGCCCGAATAGCCGCATTTGCCCAATTTGCGCGGGGATGTGATCTTGTTCATCTTTTCGACGAGGCGGAAATAGATGTCGCTCTGCGAAAGGACGCCCGAAATATACTTTTCGTTGGACACTTCCTCTTTGTGCAGAGAATACACCTTTGCGGGGCAGGGCGAAATGAAGAAAATGCCGATGTCGTCGGCGGGGATGCCCCGCTCCAGCGCCTGTTTTTTGGCAAGTTTGGCGGCGATCTTGGCGGGGGCGTAAATGGGGAGCATATGATCGGCAAGCTCGGGGAATTTGAGCATGATGAGCTCCGCCACCGCAGGGCACGCCGTGCTGATGACGGGACGGACGAGGTCCTTGTTCTCCATCAGTTTTTTGGTGCAGTCGGTGACCAGCTCCGCCGCCAGCCCGACTTCAAACACCTCGTCAAACCCGAGCGCCAGCAGCCCTTCCAAAACATAATTGGGATCGTCGAGGTTGTTGAACTGCCCGAACAGGGAGGGCGAAGGCAGCGCGATCTTATAGCGGTAGCTTCCTACCAGGTCGAAGCTGTCATAGACGGGCCTCTTTGCCCGCCCCTTGCAGCTGCGCACGCATTCGCCGCAGTTGATACACTTATCGTATAATATCTTTGCTTTTCCGTTTTCTATGCGGATCGCCTCGGTGGGGCAGCGGCGCATACAGGTGATGCAGCCGATACACTTTTCCCTGTCGAGCACGACCGTCTTTAACGTGACCGCCATGATCTTCCCCTCTCTTTCCCGCCGTTAAAAATCGATGCGCAGAAAGACCGTCGTACCGACGCCGACCGTCGATTCGATCTTCATCTCGTCGCTGTATTTTTTCATGTTCGGAAGCCCCATCCCCGCGCCGAAGCCGAGGCTGCGGATGTTCTCCGTGGCGGTGGAATAGCCCGCCTTCATCGCCAGATCGATGTCCGCGATGCCGGGGCCCGTATCCTGCAAACGTATCTCGATGCGGTCGGGATATACCTCGGCGACCGCCTTGCCGCCGTGCGCGTGGATGACCATGTTGATCTCCCCTTCGTACATGGCGATGGCGACGCGGCGGACGGAAGCGGGAGAGACGCCCATCTGTTTGAGGGTGCGCTTTACGCTCTCGCTGGCGTTGCCTGCCGAGGCGAAATTTTCGCCGTCCACATCGTATTCGAGCCTAATGCAGTCCATCTCAGCCACCGAGCCCGTTAGTGTAGAGAATGCCGCAGGCGAGGAAAAGGCGCTTTTCCGTGGTCAGAAGCACGATCCCCTTATCCCGCGCCAGATCGATGACGTTCTGTTCGGGGCGCTTGCCGCGCACAAAGACGATGCAAAGCATATCCATCATCTCCGCCGTGCGCACGACCTGCGGGTTCAAAAGCCCCGTCAAGAGCACGGACTGATCCTTGACATACGCCAATACGTCGCTCATCATATCCGAACCGCAGGCGGTATGGATCTCGGTGTCGAGGTTTTCTCCCCCGCACAAGATCTCCGCGTCCAACAGTTTGACTATGTCCCTGATTGTCATAACCTTCTCCCGATCATAATTTAACGGCTGCACCGCCGCGCATACGGGGAAAAACGCCCCGAAAGCCGCTTCCCGTGCGCCGCCGCAGATATGTCGCTATAATCATATCACATTTCTCCGCCGCTTTCAAGATGTTTTTTGATTTTTTCGCCCGCGAAAAGCAAAAAAACGCCGACGAGGCGTTTTTTATCCCTGTTCAGATCCCGAATAGCTGCATGACGCCGAGGACGGCATAGCCCACGCCCACGCTCACCGCATACAAAAGGAAGGCGAGCAGAAGATTGCGCTTCCACGCACCGACATTCTTGAAAAGGACGACGAACCCGAGCCCCGCGTTCGCGCACAGCCCCGCCATCATGCCGCCGAAGGAGAGGGCGCCGAGCACATAGCTTTGGGTGACCAGCACGCTGGACGCGCAGTTGGGGATGAGCCCGATCAGCCCCGCAATGAGGGGCTGATACCACAGCCCCTGCCGCAAAAAGGCGGTGACCGCGCCCTCCGCATAGTGCATGATAAAGCCGAAGGCGAGGTTGACGATCAGAATATAGGCGAAGATCTGCAAAGAATGCAGGAGCGGATGCACCAGATAGCGCTCGAGCTTGCCGTCTTCTTCATGATCGTGCCCGCAGGGCGCGCCGTGCACGCTTTCCCCCTCTTTCAGCTCGGAAAGCGTCTCGCGCCTGTTCAGGCCGTTGACGAGATACCCGAGCCCCACCGCGACGGCAAATTTGACGGCGATGACGGGCATGACTGCAAACGCCTTCGACCCCTCCGAAAGGAGGATGATGAGCGCCTCGTCGGACGTCGCCAAAAAGACGGCGAGGAGGGTGCCCGTGCGGATGATCTTTTTGTCGTACAGTTTTGCCGCCATCACCGAAAAACCGCATTGGGGGATGATGCCCGTCGCCGCGCCTAAAAGGGGCGCCAGCCTGCCGCGCAGGACGTTGCGGTTGCGGGTGATGTTGGTGCCGTGCTCCAAAAATTCGATGAGCACATACATGAGGAAGAGAAAGGGAAAAACTTTGAGGCTGTCCAAAAGGGCGTCAAGCCCGATGTCCGCGATCGTTTTCCACATACGATACCTCTTTGCGGCGGACCCGCCGCGGCGAAATTGAGAATAAAACGCGCACAGACAGCGCGCCGCCGTCTGCGCAAACTATACAAACGCTGCCCTTCGGCGGATACGGGATACGCCGACGCGCAGACAATGCGCCGCGATCCGCACGAACCGCACAAGCGCTGTCCTTTAGCGGATACGGGATACGCCGCCGCAGTCTTTGCAGTATAGCGCAAAAAGACGGAAAAAGCAAGCATTTGCGCCCATCCGCCCGCAAACCGCCGCCCGTAGCCCGGCGCGAAAGCCGCCGACAAGCCGCCCGCGCGGGACCTTTTGCCCCGCGGAAAACAAACTTCTGAAAATTGCGCCTGCACAGCGGGAAACAGACTTTTATAAATTGAGGCTGTACAACAAAGACATTCTTGCTGAAAGACATCCGCCCGTAGCCCGGCGCGAAAGCTGCCGATAAGCCGCCCGCAAACCGCCGCGCGG
>CALWCR010000177.1 GCA_944376445.1 uncultured Clostridia bacterium
ATGAGCTTGTGCCTCCTGAAGAGATTGCGATAGGCGATACTGTCAGGATCCTTCCAGGAGAGAGCATACCTGTTGATGGCCGGATCATATCGGGAACGACATCGGTAGATCAGACAATAATGACGGGGGAGTCGCTTCCAATCGATAAAGGAGAAGGGGATGAGGTCTTCGCAGGTACAATCAATCTCTATGGAGCTATCGATATAGAAGCGGAGAAGACCTGCAGTGACAGCTCTCTGGAGAAGCTGATAAGGCTTGTTGAGGAGGCGGAGAGGAAGAAGGCTCCTATACAGAGGATTGCCGATACCTGGGCAAGCTGGCTGGTCCCGGCGGCGCTTCTTATCGCGATTATTGCCTATTTCATCACAGGGGATATCGTAAGGGCGGTTACGGTTCTTGTCGTGTTCTGCCCATGTGCGCTTGTTCTTGCTACTCCGACTGCGATCATGGCTGCAATCGGACAAGCTACGAAGAACGGCGTGATCATAAAGTCCGGTGAGGCTCTTGAGCGGATGGGGAAGGCAGATGTAATCGCATTCGATAAGACCGGTACCCTTACCTCTGGCAGTCCATCCGTCTCCGATGTCATCATTCTCAGGGATGGAATAAGCAGGGAGGTATTCATTTCCATTGCCGCATCTGCGGAGAGAAGCAGCGGCCATCCGCTTTCCACAGCTTTGATAGCCTATGCTGAATCGGAGGGAATCAAGCTGGAAACACCGCAGCGATTATCTATGGTGGCAGGAAGGGGAATCATCGCATCGGTAGCGGGCCATGATGTCATATGCGGTAATCAGAGGATGCTTTCGGAGCAGGGAATATCATCTGAGGCAGCGGATGGCTTCATCGAGAAAGCCGGACAGCAGGGCAAGGCTATCATGATAGTCGCAGTCGATGGCATATGCTCTGGAGTAATCGCATTCTCAGACAGCCTCAGGGCAGAGAGCGCCGGTGTGCTCTCCGAGCTGAGGAAGACTGGGGTGAGAACAGTGCTTCTCACAGGTGACAATGCAAGAGCCGCGTCATTCATCGCATCCGGCGTTGATATAGGATCTGTCTATTCCGATCTTCTGCCTTCCCAGAAGGTCGACAGGATCAATGATATGCAGAAAGCAGGTTCTGTTGTTGCGATGGTTGGGGATGGAGTCAATGATGCTCCAGCATTGAAGAGCGCCGATGTTGGTATCGCCATGGGTGTCATGGGCAGCGATATCGCGGTGGATAGTGCTGATATAGCACTGATGAGCGATGATCTTGTCCGCATCCCATATCTCAAAAAGCTCTCGGTGGCTACCGTGAACACGATAAGGCTCAGCATTTCGCTTTCCCTCTGCATAAATGCCGTTGCCGTGACGCTTTCTGTCCTTGGCCTGCTGACTCCGACTACCGGAGCCCTTGTGCATAACGCGGGGTCGGTATTTGTCGTGCTTATCGCAGCGCTGCTCTATGACAGGAAGTTCTGATCATCCAATTGCATTCTGCCGTATTCATTATGCTTCCCTTACCGATTCCTGATGATGTATCATATTACAGTAATCAGTAAAGGAGGATGCGAGGCTGGCTCCAGCCGTGTTTTTGTATTATGAAGAAAGCTGTACTTATTCCGGATTCATTCAAGGGGACAATGTCCAGTGAGAAAATCATCTCTATTATGAAGGAGAGGATTCTTTTCTACTATCCTGACTGCAAGGTTGTGCAGATTCCTGTTGCCGATGGCGGCGAGGGCAGCGTTGACTCTTTCCTTACAGCCCTTGGTGGCGAGAAGATAACCCTGAAGACACATGGTCCATGGAATGAGGAGATCGAAAGCTTCTACGGTATGCTTCCCGATGGAACAGCTGTTATAGAGATGGCAGCCTCTGCTGGCCTTCCGCAGGTAGGGGACAGAAAGGATCCTTCGAAGACAACGACTTACGGCGTCGGAGAGCTTATCCTGGATGCTGCCAGAAAGGGTGCGAAGAAGCTTGTTATCGGACTTGGAGGAAGCGCTACCAACGACGCAGGCTGCGGTGCTGCTGCTGCATGCGGAGTCAGTTTCTTCGATAAGGATGGCAAGACATTCGTTCCTGTAGGCGGAACTCTTGATGAGATTGCAAGGATTGATGTTTCAACTCTTGATGCAAGCGTTAAGGCTCTTCCAATCACCATAATGTGCGATATCGACAATCCGTTCTATGGTCCTAACGGTGCTGCAGCTGTCTATGGCCCTCAGAAGGGTGCTGATGAAAAGATGGTCAAGGACCTCGATGGAAAGATGGTCAAGCTTGCCGAGCTTGTCAAGAAGGATATCGGAGTGGATCTGCAGTCCATTCCTGGAAGCGGCGCTGCTGGCGGTATGGGAGGCGGCATGAAGGCCTTCTTCAATGGCGAGCTCCAGATGGGTATCGAGACGGTTCTCGATGTGACCAAGTTCGATGAGATCGCAGGTGATGCGGATTTCATCTTCACCGGCGAGGGCAAGATTGATGGCCAGTCTCTCCGCGGCAAGGTTGTAATCGGAGTTGCGAGGAAGGCCAAAGCCATGGGAATCCCTGTTATTGCTGTCGTTGGCGATATCGGCGATAACATCGAGCCTGCATATGGCGAGGGTGTCGTAGGCATATTCTCAACCAATCGTGTCGCTGTTCCTTATAAGGAAGCCAGGCCTAGAGCTGAAAGCGATATGAAGCTTACGATGGACAATCTCCTCAGATTCATGAAGAGGCTTGGATCCTGAAGATCAGGCTATGGAAGAAGCAGGGCAGGGAACGATTCCTGCCCTCTGTCTTTCATGTAGTGAGCCTGCCGCTCTGTCCATCCCGCTTTATCTCCCATGCAGCATCCGTGCATGCGGAAAGGAATGCCTCATCATGGCTGACAAGTATCATCGTCAGATTCTTTCCATCATCGCGGAACATCCTTTCAAGAATCCTCATTGAAACTATATCGAGATGGTTCGTGGGTTCATCCATGAGCAGTACCGAGCGGCCTTCCCTCCTTGAAAGCGCGATGGCGAGCTTCTTCATCTCTCCGGGGCTAAGAGCAAGGGAATCGGAGAACAGCGCAGAGGGATTCGATCCCATCCTGTACATGTCGGAGAGGATTATTCCCTTCTCATCGTCCTCCAGCGACAGGAAAGATGCGATGATCCCTCTTATCTCTTCCTCTGTGAATTCCTGCGGAAGGTACAATACATGACGTTCTCTGCCTTGCCCGACTAGATGCTCATGGAACGAGCGTAGGAAGAGCGTTTTTCCGCTTCCGTTCCTTCCCTTGAGAGCAATGTGCGAGCCAGCTTTTATGGACAATGCAGGCACTGAGAGCGTATAGTCTCCGATCGATAGGACCGATTCAGGGAATGACAGATCCGGAACATGCATACCCGTTATAAGCGTAAGTCCTTCTTTCCTCATGAGAGGTTTCCCCATTGAGGAAAGCTTCTCCTCCAGCTGTCTTGAGTGCGATATATGATTCCTCATGGCACCATCAAGAGAGGCATCCCTGCCTGTCAGGCGTGCGCCATCAATCCTTGCCTTTGCATCATGGTCCTTGCTGCTTATGCCTCTTTTCGATAGTCCTCTCTGCTTCTCACGGCTCTTTTCGCTCAGTCTTGCGGCGATTGAATTCTCTTCGGAAATAGCGGACAGAATGCTGTCGTATGCGCTTCGTCCTGCCTTTCTCCTCCTCTCGCTTTCATCAAGCGCCTCAGAGAGAGGCAGCGGAATGTCTTCGATTGATGCCGCTTCGTCTGTACCGCGTTCGATGAGTACTGTCCTATGTGATAGGGCGGAAGCGAATGATCTGTCATGGGAGACGATGATCCCTATTCCGCTGAATGTCCTTAGAGCTCTTACCATAAGCTCTCTGCTGTATGCATCAAGATGGTTTGTAGGTTCATCGAGTATGAGAATCTCCGGTGAGTGGGAGAGGGCCGCAAGCAGCTGAAGTCTCTTCTTCTCCCCTCCAGAGAGGCTTTGCTCCCTCTCAATCATCTCATCCGTGAGCGATAGTGATGATTTCAGCATCCCTACATGGTTATCGCCGGAGAAGATGTCGCTCCAGTCCTCCGGCTGGAGTCCTTCGAATACCTGGGGACAGAGAATTGCCTCCCTGCTTCTCCTCACACGGCCGGAATCGGGCAGGAGAAGTCCTGAGGCTATAGCAGCCAGAGTGCTCTTGCCTGTACCATTCGCACCTGCTATCACTGTCCAGCCTTCAGAAAAAGATAATGACAAACCGGAAAACAAAGCACACCCGGAACCGGGGTATGAAAAAGAAATGCCTTCAAGATGCAGAAACATCGTATCCTCCAGAGAAAATCACGCGCTTAATAGTTGATCTGGATTGATGACATCTCTTCCTCCCACCAGTAGCATATACATGATATGCCACAACTTCTATATCCATTGGATGCAGTTTTCACTCATCCATATCGAGAGCCGCTGTTATGCGTTGCTGCAGAGCCAGTGCTTTCTTCCTGAGCTTCTCCTGTTTCCTCGGTATTCTATCGAGCATCGACGAAAGGGAGAAGAGCGTTTCTTTCGCAGCGCTTCCGATTGAAGGGAATGGAGCAAGGGCGAATTTCCCGCCTTTCTCGGTGATTCCCAGGAATGAGAAGCATTTCTTCCCTGAGGTTATCGGCATGAATGCTGAATCGATCAGAGAAGAGATCTCCCCGAACTCCTTGTCATCGGGGCTGTACTTTCCCTTCATCTTCATCTTTGCAGGACTCTGTACAATCGGGATCAGTGATATCTCCTTGTCGATCCTGGATGCCTTGAACATGCATTTGGAGAGGGATTGCCCGCATCGGATATAGAACTTTATGGATGCAGATCTGACAGGAAGCGATCCTACGGCATTGAGCGGCACGGCATATACCTCGCTCTTTCCCTTGCTGATCCTGTATTTCCTCATCTCCTTCAGGCTCTCTTCAGGGGAGACAAGCGCTTTCTGGGCCTTCTTCCAGCCTCCGCTCCTGAGGTTTTCCATAAGGTATGGATCCACTCTTGATATCCATTCCTTCCTAAGAGGGGAGACCGTTCTTGCATACATCTTCGTCGTCTGCACGATCTCGCCTGCCAGTATGTAGTCTGGAAGGACCCTGAACCAAGCAGATCCTGGATGGATCATTATCTTATCGGCTGTCAGCGAGCGATATGAGAACCTATCAATCTTCATGCAGACATACTGTCTCAGTCCGGCTGTCAGACAGCAGAAGTACTCTGCAATCTTCGGCTGATCGGAAATCGGTATGCCCATCTCTGAGACAATCTCCTCAAGCTGTGTCTTGATATGCTGGATCTCCTCCATTGTTTCGTAATCGAGATACTTCCTGTGGCAGAAATCCTCGCGTGCTTTCTTCCCCTCAATCGATTTGTACCGTCTGAACAGCTTCAGCATTGTGACGAAGTCGCCATAGAAGGAGTCCGAGAGTGAACGATGCTGATCCCTTGCCTGAAGCTCCTCTCCTGGAGGGAGCACATACGGGGTCTTGGCAGAGAGCGTCGCAACGGCGATGAGAACCGATCCAATTACATCCGGATAGTTCATGATGGCCTCGACGATGACCCTCGAGAGGCGTGGAAGGAGCGGGAATGATATCATCATCTCGCCGATTTTCGTAAGATGGTGGTTCTTCTCTATGG
>CALWCR010000178.1 GCA_944376445.1 uncultured Clostridia bacterium
CAGATATAGTCATATTTACAAAACTTTTTTGAAAAAATGCGGGAATGAATAGGACGATGCCTAATAAGAAGCAAATACCGAGAGTTGGGACGAAATTGCCACAAAAACCGATGCCTAAGCAGGATAAAGGCGGAGGTATAACTCCGCCGAAAGTGCTCGCGGGCGGACTTAAAAACAGCGCGGCGGGGCGGCAAAATTTGCCGCCCGCCGCTTTCCGTCTTTCGTCCGCCGCTCGCTCATACAAGCGGGAAACCCGCGTTGTATTTTATAGGGACTAAAAAATTTAAAAATATGTATAAAAACAGTTGACAAACCATGTGGAGTTTTGATATGATAAATACGCTTATTTTAATAGATGATGTAAACTGTTGAGCCGTATATCTTTTTCAAAAAATATGGCTTATTTTGTTGCTTTTTAAAAACCCATATGTTATAATACACCTGCTATACAGATAGCTGGTGTTTTTTTATTAATAAATTTAAATTTGAAAAAAGTTTGCTCTATTTCGAGTGTTGTGTTCTTGCGTAGTTGTAACATAATTAAAATAGAGCAATAAATAAAATACGTCCGGGGAGAATATAAGTTATGCTTAAGAAAAAGATTAGTTTATTTACTGCGGTTATCTTATTTGGATTAATGTTATGTAACATCTTTTTAGCTTTAAATGGAGATGCTGCTATTGCAGTCGAAAACAGTGATAGCATTATTACCCAAGAATTTGTGACCTATCGTGGTAGTAGTAAGTATACAGGGGAAACCATTGGCTCACATATAGGCGCCGATGATTTTGCCGATTTTGAAATTACGGATAACGGTGGAACACATATCGATGGCACCGGCAATACTGTTTTTTCCAATTATGTTGTATTTAAGATAGATTTGCTTTTCGATACCCAAACAAAAGAAATAGGAGATACAGGGGTAAAGGTGTCAAAAGATTCCTGTGACTGGAATGACATGGATAAGGCAAATAGCTATAAATATGGTAATCCGGAAACTGATACAGAGCAGTATATAGCATATGGTGCGGTTTCTGCTATCCGCATAAATGGCGACGGGAGTACAACAAAATATACTCCGATGTTTTCTAAAGGCAATACGTCTATTGCCGAACAAATTTACAATATAGATGGTGATTATACTATTTACGTGTTCTTTCAGACAAAGAAGGGTAATGATATCCAAAAGCATATTTTAAGCTGGTCTTTTAAAATTCGAACCGAAATATTTTTAACGGACGAGGAAACGGGCTACGCTATAAAGAATAGTGGCATTTCATCTAAAAATGTAGTCGTCGATTATGCAAATAGAGATGAGACATTATCGCAGATTTCTCAAAAAGTGCAAGTTGAATGTATATTGAATGGGTATCGCTATGTTGATATTGCTGACGGGACCGTCTTAGAGGCGCGAAATGGGACAAGCGATATATATCAGTTTACTGTTAAAGCTAATGGATTTATTTCGGAAACATTCGAGTTTACAATAGACACGGATAATATTCAAGAAGAATTACTTTTTGCAAATTTGAGGAAACAAACAGGAGAGATAAGCTACGAGGCGGAAGAATACTTTTATGTTACTTGGACGGAAAATCCTAATAATCCGATTCATGTCAATATAGAATACTATGATGTCAATGCGCCTATTGAGTATGATGAAAATGGACAGCAGATTATTTCAAAACAGCTGATTGAAAATTATCAAGCGGGAGATAAGCTTGATAAAGTGGGACCTTACTATATTTATGCGGAATCTAGTACTTATAAGTTTGAGTGCTGTGTAGAAGTTGTCGCTGCGGATAATCCCTCATATAACTATGAGGTCTTATCGGCAAATAGATTTAACAACTTTAAAACGAAGTGGTATCAGGTTTATGACCGTATAAATGATAGGTATCTTTGCTTTGATATGGCGGAATACCAGAGAGCATATAATGCCGCTATGACTATTGAGAATAGTACAGTAGACAGAACATCTGGCAGCATATATTATAATGGTGTGTATTATCAAAATAATATTGATGCTACGGCCGCAATGAACGAGTATGTTTTTTCGCGGAACCTTAAGACGGTTTACTATGATCCGAATGATTTCAGTAATGATGACGAGAGTATTCGTACATTTTCATCGGCGGCATTTGATGGAACAATTTACCTGAATGACGAATTCCAATTTGTGCAGCAAAATGGTGCTGAGGTTGAATCAGTCATTGCGACCGGGGAGGACGGAACAGAATATCCAATCAAGTTTTTTATTCCTATATCTGAGCAAAATATTCCTCACGGGCAATATGTTATAACTGAAACGGACAAGTATGGTAACAAAACCAGCTATACAGTTTATAGAGACAAGAATGCCCCGGAAGTAACTGTTAACGCAGATGATGAACAAGTAATAGCATATAACGGCCAGGAAATAATTGCTGAAGATTCTTTTGTGATTTCAAACCTTAGCGATGATTTTGATGATTTTGCAATTCTTAAAGTTATAGCGCCAAATGGGGAAACTCAATATTTCTATCAAGATGAGTATAGGGGTATTGCCTTTGTTCAGAATGGCAAATATAGTATTTTCGCGTATGATAGGAACAATAACGCCATCGAGTTCTGCGTTACTGTAAGATGAGGAGATTGAATATGAAAAAAAGATATTTAACGGCAATCATTGCGGTGGTTTTGTCAGTGGTTATGCTGTTCAATTTTACCGCTTGCTCGGAAAATAGCAACGAAACAGCTGATGTGTGTCCTCCGCACACCTATACTGAATGGATAATTGATACCCAGGCCACTTGCACTGCTGCAGGTAGTCGTCATCACACATGCTCGAAATGTGGATATACGGAAGAAGACGATATCGCTGCACTCGGGCACAATTATGTGGACGGTGTTTGTTTGCGTTGCTCTGCAATAGATCCTGATTCTAAACCTATTGAAATTCCTGTAAGTGAAGAAGCAAAAATCAAGCTTACGGCAAATCAACCTGTTGTTGGACAGGCCGTGTCTGCGCCTACTGAGGTAAGCGTTGTTAGCGTCAATGGTTATAATGCCTCTGTAGAAAAGAGTAGCGATTTTGGTATTAGCTCGTATAAAGTTAATTCTTTGGATGTTACGTATGACTCAAATTCCGATGAGTTTGGGGTTATAGATACTGTTACCGTCGATGACGTAATATCTGTTGAACAGTCCTATTATGTTGTAAATGATGAATTGGCCCTTGGTGAGATCTATGCCGATTATTATGAGGTCG
>CALWCR010000179.1 GCA_944376445.1 uncultured Clostridia bacterium
CTGTTTGCGCTTCATCAGCAGAGCAAGGATCCACAGACAGAGTGGATGAGCCGCAAAGGAGCACTTTTGGGAAAGTCCATTGCACAGCTGATTGAACCCGGGGAAGAAGACAGCCGCATTGCCCACCGCTTTTATGCATTGGTTACAGCATCCAGTATGGAGGAGCTGGCATATCATATGCGCGGATTGGTGCAGCTGCTGCGCAGTAAGAGCATACCGCTCGACTATCCGGCTTTGGCTGAGGATTTGTACTGGTATCAGAATCCAGCCAATGCGCCGAAGATTCGTTTGCAGTGGGGACGGGAATTTTACGATCGCCGCTCTGTATCAGAAAACACAAATATTGATGAGGAGGATAAAAATCGATGAACAAACAGAACAAACTGTATATTGATGTACATGTATTGCAGACAGTTCCTCCGAGCTGTATCAACCGTGACGATACCGGAAGCCCTAAGACAGCTGTCTATGGCGGTGTAACCCGGGCGCGAGTGTCCAGTCAGGCATGGAAAAGAGCGATGCGCCTGATGTTCCGTGATTTCTTTTCTCCTGATCAGACCGGATTCCGTACAAAACATGCGGTGCAGCTGGTTGCAGAGGAACTGAACAAAGCCGGAGTTGAGAAAAATGCAGAGAAGCAGGCAGTCCAGGCTTTGGAAGCGGCTGGCCTGAAAGTGAATAAGGAACTGAAAACCGATGCGCTGCTTTTCCTGAGCCCGGCTCAGGCGAAAGCGTTGGCAGAGTTGTCAGCAGCCGGTGAAACTGATAAGCAGCGGTACAAGGATGCGCTCAAGGAGTACCCGTCTATTGATATGGCTCTCTTTGGACGTATGGTTGCCAGTGACCCCTCTCTGAATTATGACGCAGCGGTACAGGTTGCCCACAGTATTTCTACACATGAAGTACATAATGAGTATGATTACTTTACAGCAGTGGATGACTGTTCACCGGAAGACAACGCCGGAGCCGGTCATATTGGAACAGTGGAATTTCATTCGGCAACCTTTTACCGGTATACGACCATCAATGTCGGGGAACTTGCCAGACATCTGAAAGGGGATACGGCTGAGGCTGTGGAAGGGTATATCAGGGCCTTTCTGCTCTCCATGCCCACCGGCAAGCAGAATACCTTTGCCAACAGAACAGTTCCGGATCTGGCATATGTAGCTCTTCGCTGGGATCAGCCGGTGAATCTGGCCGGGGCATTTGAGCGTCCGGTGCGGTCGGATGGAAATGGATTTGTCTCCAACTCGGTGCGGGCACTCAGCCGGTATGCACTTGGGGTGTATCAGTCCTTTGCTGAAACGCCGGAGCAGGCCTTCTGCATCGGGCTGGAACCGGCTGAAGAACTGGCTCCATCGGTCAGCATGCAGGATATGCTGAAAAAGGCCAGAGAGACCGTGGAAGAATACTGCAAAACGGAGGAAGAAAAATGAGCACTCTGCTGTTGCGCCTTGCCGCGCCCATACAGTCATGGGGCAATGACTCCCGATTTGAGGTGCGGCGTACCGGAAAAGAGCCAACCAAAAGCGGAGTAATCGGACTGTTGGCGGCAGCTCTGGGTCGGAGCAGGGCAGATTCTTTGGATGATCTGTGCAGCCTTCGTTTCGGGGTGCGTGTGGACCAGGAAGGGCAGCTGCTCCGGGATTTCCATACAGCACGCCGTGATTCAAAAACAAGTTATGTTACAACACGGTATTATCTCTGTGATGCAGTTTTTCTGGTTGGACTTGAAAGCAAAGATGAAACTCTGCTCAGAAAGCTGGATCATGCATTGCAGTCGCCTGTTTATCCGCTTTTTCTGGGGAGACGTTCCTGTCCTCCTACGCTTCCGATCACATTGGGAATCCGGGATGGGAGTCTGATGGATGTACTGAACGCCGAGCCCTGGATCGCGTCCGAATGGATTCAGCGAAAATATCAAAACAGGCGTCCTGCTTTGCGCTTGATTACAGATGCAGGATGCGGAGGACGGAATATGGGAATGGTACGGGATCTTCCGGTTACCTTTAATCTGAGTGCCCGTTCCTATGCCTATCGTGAGCTTGAAGAGCATCAGTCGGTGATCCCGCCGGAAAAATTCCATGATCCCATGGCAGAACTGGAGTAGGGAGGGCGATATTTATGTATTTGACAAAAATGGAGCTGGATACCGGAAAGCGGGAAACCCGGAAGGCGCTGATTTCGCCCAATCTGCTGCATGGTGCAATCGAGTCCTCCTTTCCAGGGGAACGCGAGCGACGGCTTTGGCGGATTGATGAATATCAGGGGCATTACTATCTGCTTCTGCTCAGTTCTCAGGTTCCGGATCTTACGGCTGCAGCAAGACAGTTCGGACTGGACGGGAATGGACCGGCCTGGCGGACAAAATCCTATGATCCGCTGCTGGCGCGAATCCGGAATCACAGTATCTGGCAGTTCCGTCTCACCGCCAATCCCACAAAGAGCGTAAAATCTTCAGAACAAAATGTACGCGGAACTGTCCGTGCCCATACAACCCCGAATCATCAGATGCAGTGGCTGCTGGAACGCTGTCAGTCCCATGGATTTTCCATAGAACCGGAGGGGGCTATTGTAGTCGGAAGCCAGTGGAAACGGTTTTATAAAGGAAATAATCGTCAGCATCCGGTTTCTTTACTGGCGGTTACCTTTGACGGACTGCTGACTGTCACAGATGAGGAGCGTTTCCGCAGAACTCTGCAGGAGGGAATTGGCCGGGGCAAAGCCTTTGGAATGGGGCTTCTGACTGTGATGCGCCCTGTGGGTGGCCGTTATGAATAACCTGCCGGGAATGGACCGGCCTGCACTGCAGTCATTGCCGCAGATCGGTGACCGATTGACATTTTTATATCTTGAGCATTGTCAGATCAATCGGGAGGACAGTGCGATTTTAGTACGAGATGACCGTGGAACTACCCGAATTCCTGCTGCAGCCATTACTGTTCTGCTGTTGGGACCCGGTACTTCGGTGACACACCGCGTGATTGAACTGATTGGAGATGCTGGTGTGGGAATTGTATGGGTAGGAGAACATGGAGTGCGCTTTTATGCGAGTGGGCGTCCTTTGACCCACAGTTCCAATCTGATTATAAAACAGGCACAACTGGTCAGTAATCAACGCACGCATCTTGCAGTAGTAAGAAAGATGTATCAGTTAAGGTTTCCAGATGAAGATGTATCCACACTTACAACTCAGCAGCTGCGAGGACGGGAAGGAAGCCGTGTCCGGAAGGTATATCGTGCTGCAGCCAAAGCATGGAATGTCCCGTGGAATGGCAGACAGTTTGATCCGGAAAATTTTTCCTCTGGAGATCCTGTCAATCAGGCCCTGTCAGCTGGTCATGCCTGCTTGTATGGGCTGGCTCATGCAGTTATTGCTGCTTTAGGGTGTTCTCCGGCTTTGGGGTTTATTCATGTCGGGCATGAACGCTCCTTTGTCTATGATATCGCAGATCTTTATAAAGCCGAAATTACTATTCCTGTTGCATTTGAAATGACTGCAAAAAATCCTGAGGACCTTCCTGGAGCAGTCAGACGAAGGGTGAGGGATGAGATGGCTTCGAAACATTTACTGGAACGCATGGTTCGGGACATCCGTTTTCTGTTATCGGATAATGAAACTCCTGACAATGGTGATACAGATGTTATTTATCTTTGGGACACACAGCAAGGAATCATTAAAAATGGGAAGAACTATGCACCTGAAGGCGAGGTAACGGAATGATTCTGATTGTTCTGACTGACTGTCCACCCAGACTGCGGGGCGATCTTTCGAAGTGGTTGTTTGAGATCAATACAGGTGTCTATGTGGGAAGAGTGTCCGCCCGTGTACGCGAAGCACTTTGGAACAGAATTTGTGAAACTTTGAGCCAGGGGCAAGCTACCATGGTATATCCGGCGCCGGGCGAGCAGCATATGGAATTTCGTGTTCATAATACAACATGGGAGATTGTTGATTATGATGGGATAAAGCTGATGCGGCGCCCGCTGCCAGGAAATCTGCAAAAATCTGATACAGAAGATAAAATTCCGATTCATTCTCCCAGTAAAGCAGCCATATATCAGCAAAATCGGCAGATCCAACGAGCCCGGCAGAAGACCTTTGGAAAAACGGAGTTTGTTGTACTGGATCTGGAAACGACAGGGCTATCTCATTTGAAGGATCATATTATAGAGGTGGCAGCATTACGCATCAGACAGGAAGATATTACAGCACGATTTCATGCTTTGGTACGGTGTCCGATATCACTTCCGGGATCTGTTTCGGCATTAACAGGACTGACAGATGAAAAATTGGAGAGAGAAGGCAGACCGCTTTCTGAAGTGCTGGAGGAGTGCTTAAAATTTATAGGAACAGATTTGCTTGTACTGCATAATGCTGCGTTTGATTATGGCTTTCTTCAGGTCGGATGTAAAAAAGTTGGATTGCATTCTCCGCGGAATCAGTGTTTGGATACTTTAAAGTTGGCGCGACAGAAGTTAAATAAGCTGGACAGTTATTCTTTGGAGGCAGTATCGACTTATTTTGGGCTGGATACAACCGGATGTCATCGTGCTCAGAAAGACTGTGAACTCACATATGGGATCTATCAGAAGTTAAAGGAAATTTGATAGAAGAATACGAAGAATCCTTTATAACTCTGTACTTTTTTAGTCTGTTCCCCGCGCATGCGGGGGTGATCCCAGATAGGAGGCAAACGATGGCAACT
>CALWCR010000180.1 GCA_944376445.1 uncultured Clostridia bacterium
AACGTTGTGACGCTTATGCCCAACAAAGGTTCTTTGTATTCTGATATTTATACGATTGAGGAGCTGAAAAAGAAGATGAAAATCATTGGATATGCGGAGAAGTTAGAGTCAACGAAGCCATAAAGTAATACGCGTTTAAAACAGCTTTTAGATACGGCAGGCAATTTTGCCTGCCGTATCTTTGTTAAAAAATATGGAAAGTGAACAGATAGACGAAAATTTTAAGTGTTATCCGTGAGAATGTTTAGAAAATTCTGTTCCGAGAAAATGGGCTTTCTCGCCTTTAATAAGTGAGGTAATATTGTTTGAAAGAACTGTGGGGAGAATTTTACGTGTAGACAATTGATTAAGAGGAATCCATGTACACGATTTCTGCGCGTAATCCTTTTCTGTTGGTGTAATTTGAGGGAGGTGTCGCAATTTACAAAAGAAGACCGGATAGATTCTGTGCGAATAATCCGGATAATTTTGCTGTAAAAGTGGGTCCGTAAAAATTTCTTCGTATACCCCCGCAAGCCGCTCCGGATATACAGAGTAGCCTGTTTCTTCCAAAACTTCACGTATAAGGGCTTTTTCCAAAGGTTCATAAAGATTCTGTCCGCCCCCGGGAAGCGTGTAGTAAACGCCGTTTGTTTCGTCCTCACAGATATTTAAAAGAAGGTACCCGTTTTCCTGGATGAGCGCTTTGACAGAAATTCTGGCTCCCATAGAAGAAAACCTCCTGAAAGTGAATTCGTCAACAACATCGTGTGTTTATATAAAGAAAAAATTTTTAAAATAAGAAAAAAACGGTGGTATGCGAGTTACATACCACCGTTTTTGAAATAAAATCGTTATTTCTTAAGATTAGCCTCGAGTTTTGCAAGCTCATCCCACATTTCCTTCGGTACTTTCCCCTCAGAGAATTTACCATAGAACTCCTTGATACTGTCAAGATCGGCAATCCAAGAATCCTTATCGATAGTGAGAATGGACTTCAAATCGTCAATATTGAACTTATGTCCCTTCTTGATCTCATAATCCAGGCCGGTAAGATCGATATCTTCTGCCTTCGGGACATAACCGATTGCAGTTTCATCGGCACCAACCTTGCCTTCGCAACGGGCAATGATCCAGAGCAGGACGCGGAAGTTATCACCGAAGCCCGGCCACATGAAGTTGCCTTCGTCGTCAAGACGGAACCAGTTAACATTAAAGATATGCGGCTTCTTGGTGATCTTCTTGCCCATATCAAGCCAATGCTGCCAATAGTCACCCATGTTGTAGCCGCAGAACGGGAGCATGGCCATCGGGTCACGACGGACAACGCCAACAGCGCCGGAAGCGGCAGCAGTCGTCTCGGAAGCCATGATGGAACCAACAAAGACGCCATGCGTCCAGTCACGGGATTCATAAACCAGCGGAGCAGTCTTGGCACGACGGCCGCCAAAGATAATTGCGGAAATCGGCACACCCTGCGGATTCTCGAATTCAGGGCTGATGCACGGGCAGTTGATAGCCGGCGCAGTGAAACGGGAGTTCGGATGTGCACCCTTGGATCCGTCATCCGGATTCCACGGCTCACCCTTCCAGTTATTCACGCCGTGCGGCGGATTCTTGTCGAGGCCTTCCCACCAAACGCCGCCGTCAGCAGTCTTGACAACGTTCGTGAAGATGGTGTTCTTACGCGTGGAAGCCAGTGCGTTGGGGTTGGACTTCTCATTAGTACCGGGCGCGACACCAAAGAAGCCATATTCGGGGTTGATCGCATAAAGCTGTCCGTCTTCACCGACACGCAGCCAAGCGATATCATCGCCAACCGTCTCAACTGCGTAGCCCTGATCGAGGAACTCCTTCGGCGGGATCAACATGGCGAGGTTCGTCTTGCCGCAGGCAGACGGGAATGCACCGGTAACATACTTCTTGGAACCATCCGGGAACTTGATGCCGAGGATCAGCATATGCTCAGCCATCCAGCCTTCGTTACGGCCGAGATAGGAGGCAATGCGCAGAGCAAAGCACTTCTTACCAAGGAGAACGTTTCCGCCGTAACCGGAGTTGACGGAGCAGATATAGTTATCCTGCGGGAACTGGACAATGTAACGGTTCTCTTCATCGATGTCCTTTTTCGCATGAATACCCTTGATGAAATCAGGGTTGTCACCCAGCGCATCAAGAACTTTCTGACCGATACGGGTCATAATGTTCATGTTCAGAACAACGTAAATGGAGTCGGTGATCTCAATGCCGTATTTGGCAAACGGAGAACCGACAGGGCCCATCGAATAGGGAAGGACATAGCAAGTACGGCCACGCATGGCGCCATCATAAAGGCCCCACAGGAGCTTGTACATCTCATCCGGAGCCATCCAGTTGTTGGTGGGGCCGGCTTCTTCTTTCGTCGGAGTACAAATAAACGTACGGCCTTCAACACGGGCGACGTCGTTCACCGCAGTACGGTGATAATAGCAGCCGGGAAGCAAATCCTGGTTTAAAAGTTCCATTTCGCCGGTTCTGCACGCCTCAGCACGAAGATCGTTCAACTGCTCTTCGCTGCCATCGATCCAGACGATACGGTCAGGCTTTGTCAGCGCAACCATCTCATCAACCCATGCAAGGACAGCCTTATTATTGGTCATGATGAAATCTCCTTTTCTTCATTTAATGTCCTGATGTTATTATAACAAGGTCTAAAACCTGTGTCAACACAAAAAATTGCAAGATGGACTTCTTCAAATTGTAGTATTTGAATAACGGACATCACAAACTGGACATTTACGGCTCAATTTTGAAATCCAGATTGGTGTCAAGATTCATTTTAGGAGGGGGCAAACGTTTTGTTGGATCATATTTGAATTTACGGCAGGTATGTCTTGCACCCACGACACCATATTTCCGACAAAGCATATCCACCGAATCCAGGGGTATGGCACGCTCACAATGTGCACAACAGTGCGGGATGTCTTTTCTGAAAAGCATGAAGATCCCCCCCTCTTTCAGACGCCTCCGCAATATCAGCAGAATCAGTTTTTTAGAAGCGGTATAGCGCAAAATAAACAGGATACTTTAGTATACACCATTTCCCCACAATTATCAAATCTTTCCCGCAAACCGATCCCATATCCAGAGACAGAAAAGAGTCAGTGCGACTGCGGCGCAATTGATGAGAGCACAGACCAAATATGCCATAAGATTCATCTGGGTCAGAATTTCGACCTGTCCTGCGGCGATGGCGGCGGTACTTACAGAAATGGGGAAGATACGAAACAGCACGGCGATATATACGGTAGACAATATGGCGTGTAATAGTTTGCCACAGAGGTATGGCATCAGGGATAGTCCACTGTCACCGATAAAACTGAGTACCTGGCAATGGACGCTGACCCCAGCCCAACCCAATAAAAAAGCAGCCATGGAAAGACGGGCGTTCATGCTTTCCGCGGCGCCCTTTAAGGATGTCAGGCCGGAAGTCATTTCAATGACCCCCACGAGCAGCCGGTTTATGCTGCCGCTGTCTATCCCAAACGGCGTAAGCAACGCAGCAATACCGCGCGAGAGCGCGCCCAGCGCGCCGGAAGCAAACAGCAGATTAATCGCTACGGCGAAAAAAATGACGAATGCGCTGATGTTACCGATTCCTACAAGGCCGGAACGCACCGCGTCGACAAAGACGCGCGAAGGCTTTTGCACTTCATATGTAACGGCACGCGTTCGGGCGAGTGGTTCTCGTCT
>CALWCR010000181.1 GCA_944376445.1 uncultured Clostridia bacterium
CTTCTGCAGCCTCCAGTTCCGTAGAACTCGGTGATGAGAGGCGAGGGCTGGCCTGGTTCCTCCATGCTGGAGACGGCTCTGCCGTATCTTTCGAGGAATGGTGCGGCGGCCGAGCCCCAGTGGCGGGAGATTCCCTTCAGGATGCGCTCCATCGTCTTCGGCGCGAGCGGGGTCGCCCTGTCATCGACAGGGGTGCAGGGGATTGACCAGTCGATTATGCTTGATGCCGGTGTCCAGGGTTTCATCTCTATTCCGAGGAGGTCGTCCTCGACCGTCCTGGAGTTGGTGGGCATCGGCCATCTGATTGCTTTTCCCGAGCCTTTTTTGACGGCCTGGATGAAGAGCCTTCTGCGGGTCGTCGGGGCGCCGAAGTCGGCCGCGCAGCAGATCCGCCAGTCGACGTCGTATCCGATGCCTCGTAACATCTGGATGAACGAGGCGAAGTATGAGCCCTTTTCCCTCTTTATCGGTCTCAGGTCCTTTCCGAGCGGTCCCCATTCGGTGAATTCGGGGACGTTCTCGATGATCATCCTCTTTATCCTCAGCATCGTCGCCCATCTCAGGATGTCGAACGGGGTGCAGCGGGACTGGTCATCGAGGGGCTTTGAGCCTTTTGCCCTGGAGTGGCTCGTGCATTCTGGGGATGCCCACATCAGTTCCACATCTTCTTTAGGGGAAACGAGATTCGTGGGGATGAGCGTCTGGATATCCTGGCATATCACCTCGTCGGAGGGGTAGTTGAGGGCGTGCGTCTCGCAGGCCCTGTCCCAGTGGTTCACCGCATAGAGGCGGATGCCTTCATCCTTTTCCTGGAAAGCCTGGTGAATGCCGCATGATTCACCTCCCGCTCCGGCGAAGAGGTCTATGATTATCTTCTTCTTTCCCATATCAGCCTCGCTCTCTGGTCTGGGATGCTATGATGTTTTCCTCATATACCTCGATCGTCACCGCGCCGTCCGCACTGAACGGGCTTTTTCCGTCGAGCGGCAGGGGAGTGAAGCCGTATCCCGCCCAGGTCTCGTCATCGATGTCGGACAGGGCCTCCCACCATGAAATCTCCTTCAGCCCCTGGTTGGCTGCGAATGATGCGGCAACCTGTTGCAGTCTGTCTTCGGCCTCCCATGGTCTGCATGTGGAGAGGAATGCCTTCATTCCGAGCCCGCTGAACGAGTCCGAGGGATGGCATATGACGATGTACAATGTCTTTTTGCTCATGCTTTGAACTCCTCTGCCGTGGATCTTGCGATGTCCAATGCCTCTTCGATCTGCTGGGCGATTATTTCCAGATCCCCCGTTTTGTCGCTGAACCCGAGCGGATAGGTGATGATTCTGTAATCGAACTGTTTTTCAAGCGTCAGCCTTGACAGCATCATCTCTATCCATGCGCCTGCATGATTCAGTCTCAGCTCGCTCTTCACCCAGAGTTTGTCTGCGATTATCGGCATCTCGATGGAGAAGATGCTGTCATCGTCGTCCGGACCATATACCGCATGGCCGTTCTGCATGGTCCATTCCGAGAGCTTCGAGACTATTGCGTCGAAGCGTTCCTGACGTTCCCGGATCCTGTATGCGAGTTTATCCACATATGGGGCGAGCTTGTCCCTGTCGACGAAGACGTACGGGCCCTGTTCGATGATTATGGGATCGTCTCCTGGCCATGAATTGATGATGGACAGTAGTTCCGCCGCCACTGACATGTCCGGTTCGAATCCCATCGGGAAGAGGGGGTTCTCTTCGTCGTCATGGAATACGATGTCATCAAGCTCATCCACGAGCGCCTCGATCGTGTCCTCGTATTCGAGGTCGTTCGCAGCGTCCTCGTCGATGCAGGGCACGGAGGAACGTGCAGCCATGTTCACATCCTCAAGGAAGCTGATGAGCGTTTCTGCGCTCTCTTCATCCATTTCCTCCGGCCTGAAGACGATGGAATTGACGCCGGGATAATCGTGGCGCTCATATACTCCTTTGAGTTTTCCTTCGTTGATCGTCTTCGTCAGCTCGTTGTTGTTCACCTGGTCGTAGTATGTTCCGCCGCGTGAGAGGGAGGAGCATCCGTAGATGGTATGCGATACGGTGTAGCGTCCGTTGTCGAATGGAATCCTGTCCTCGGTTTCCAGCTGTTCGAGAATCCTGTCGAGTGTGGCTTGTGAAATCATGAGTTGCCTCCTGTATCGGTGTCTGGATGCGGCGACGCCGCTCATGTTGGAGCCTGTGGGGTTTTCTGATATCATGTGCACGGAAGGTTTTTGACATAATCAGCGCAGGATGAAGGATTCTTGCATACGCTATATATGGCGATGCGTTGCAATCGGTGATACTAGATGTCGCTGTATTCCCCACGTATGTGGGGGTGTTTCCGTGAAGACCTTCCAGTGCGACCACTTGTCGCCGTATTCCCCACGTATGTGGGGGTGTTTCTATGCCGAGTACATCGGAAGGACTATCGAGGAGGTATTCCCCACACATGTGGGGATGGTTCTCGGTCAGCATCAGGATGTATGACAACAACTACATATTCCCCGTGTATATGGGGATGTTTCCACGAAAGCAGGCGACGAGAAGATTGTATTTGTGTTTTCCCCACATATGCGGGGGTGCTTCACTCTACATCGGGCATGATGAGAAGGACTTCATGTATTCCCCACGTGTGTGGGGATGGTTCTCCGTCGTCGATTCTGACTACCTCGCGGACACCGTATTCCCCATGTATACGGGGATGATTCTCTTTCAGCAATCCTCCAGACTATTGATGGAGAGTATCCCCCATGTATACGGGGATGATTCCGGGGGTTGCCATGGAAAAAGGCAGGCGTTAGCCTGCCTCTTGTGGCTCAGATCTTCCTGATCACATATTCCTCACGTCCGGCTCTGCCGTAGCGGTGTGTGAGGTCGTATCCGATGGCCTTCAGTATCTTTTCGACCTCCGTCTCTCCTCTGGAGCCGTCGATCAGGCCCGGCTGGGCGAGGCCGTAGAAGTCCTTCGGATCGAGCTTCTCCAGAAGGTCGGGGAAGGCCAGATTCGCGAAATCTCCGAGGCAGGAGCCCGTGCGGCAGTATCCGCCTCCAGATGCTCCGGCGACCGGTCTTCCCTCTGCAAGGCATGTGAGATAGGGCATGCCGTCCGGTTTCATCCTCTCCTTGAAAGTGATGACGACCTCGATTCCCGCATCCAGGATTCTCCTGGCCTTTTCCGCATTCTCCTTTCTTCCCATCAGGTGTTCTCCTTTTCCTTTGTCCACTTTTCGATATATAGGGCGAGTGCATATGCTGCGCTCTTCCTCTCGATCTCGTCCAGCTCCCTCTGCTGATATTGCTTCATCAGTGTGAGCATGACGTGCGATGGCCTGCAGAAGAGGATGAAATCCGAGATTTCCTCCATCAGCCCCTTTGTCCCGAAGATGATTGCGATCTCATCGTCCGAGAGCATGCAGGGAAGATCGTAGCCGTCCTTCAGGTCCTCGATGTATTCGGAGAGCGACTGACGGATGAGCTCCCTGTCCTGCATCTTCTGCATGGCTTCCAGAATCGCCGTGTCTCCGGCCACGTCGAGCTCGAGCTGGGACGGCAGGTCGAGGGTTTTCAGCTTCTCCTCAAGTATCGCGACCGCATCGTCGCGGATCTCCTCTGGAATCAGGCTTCTGCTGGTCATGCGTTCGTCTATCATCTTCCGTGCGGTGTCCCGTATGTTCTTCTCGTATGACATTGATGCCTCCTTTGGATGTCTGCTGGGGGGCGAAGCTCCGGTGCGTGGCTGTCAATCGAGCGGATGGAGCACCCAGGAGTTGTACGAGTGTGCCGACATGAGAACCTCGTCGAGCCATTCTTCTTCCGTGAAATGCTCCTTCGGTCTGACGGCCCGGGCAATCTCGTCGAACGGGATCTTCCCGCACTGCTTCTTGTCCTTCACCTCGGGATAGGAGAGCACGGTTGCAAGGGGTCCTTTCATCTTCTTCTCCCCGTCTTTCGCGGGGAACCTGTCGCACTGGCCGAGCCAGACGGTGTGCAGGATCGTCTCCGCATCCGCGTACGAGAGATTGTAGAGGTAGTCGTGGTGCCCGTTGAGGACGACGGTGACCGGAACCTTCTCGCTTCCGAGGCTCCTGAACCATCCGTCGTCGAACATCTTCACGAGGTTGGTTCCATATACAGGGCATGCTCCTCCACGGTACCATGTCTCCGTGGTTATCGGAGTTGCGTATTTCCCGAGGCTGGCACGGTCCGCGATGTAGAGCAGCGCCTGCAGCTTCTCGAGTGGAAGCGTACCTCCTGAGAGCGAGAGCGTGAACGCTGCTGCCGCCCGGGCCTTCTTCTCGTTGAAAAGGAATTTGATGTCTTTCTGCATATGCGTCTTCATGTTTCCGGTCAGGCGATGGCCAGCGGCTTCAGGTCGAGCTTGCGGATGTTCCTCATCGCATAGGTCAGCGAGATGTCCTCCAGAAGCTCCTCGAGGGTGCCGTCGAACTGTCCGCCGTCGTCCTCGTCCCCGTATTCGTCGTAGCTTGTCCAGTCCCAGTTGCAGTCTGCGCCTTCCTGTACAGCGACTACAGTGCCTGTCGCCTCGTCTCTGAAGAGCTGCCAGCAGTCGGGGTCGTAGTCGTATTCGATGAATTCCTTGAGGTCGTTTTGAAACATCATTTATCACTCCTCCCAGCCGAAGCGTTCGGCGATGTGATGGCCGCATGGCTCTGCGTTCTTCTCGAACCATTTTCCGCTTCCGCCTTCCGTTGCCGCGATCTCCTCGAGTTCGTCCTCGTCGTATTCCCTGTCGAGCTTCCTGAGCGTGTAGAGGTTCACTCCGTCGTGATGCGCCTTCCTTGCGCATACGTCTCCGTTCTCGTCGATGTAGACGGTGACCTCGCTGTCGCAGTTCTCGAGGTACCCTGCGAGCTTGAAGAGGGCTTCTCCGAGGGTCGAGTCGAAGAGGGGAGTGAAGCCGCCGTGTCTGCCGTCCCAGCGCCCGGCTGAGCCGTAGATGACGAAATGACCCTTGATGTCGTCGAATTCATCCTTGAGAAGGCTGCGGTCCTCCTCGATCTGGTATGACGCCTCGAGGTATGCCTGGTCGCTTGCCATGCCGGGGGTCTCCCTCATGATGTCGTCGACCATCTCTGTCGGGATGATCGTGGAATAGATCTCGCGTCTCTGCATCAGCTGTTCCTCCTTCTTATCTCCATGTCCTGCTCCCTTTTGAGCTCTTCCAGGTCGTATTCATCCTTCCCGAACGATATGTCGGCGAAGGCCTCCAACTCTTTTTCGGCGAATTCCTTCGTCACATCGCGATAGTCGGACTCGTAGTACGAGCTTTTCGATTCGATGCCGTAGCTGCCGTGTATCGCCTGGACAAGCATCTCGGCATCGACGTCTTCATCGACATCCACGAGGACATGTGTCAGAGTCGTCTCGGTGACGAGTATCATCTTCTTCAT
>CALWCR010000182.1 GCA_944376445.1 uncultured Clostridia bacterium
GATGAGCAGGGGTTGTATTGAGAAGCTTACCCTTGTTGGTCTTCTCATAGCTGATGCGCTCCTCAAGAAGATGATTCCATACGAAACGGTTGCATCCGAATGTCTTCCAGATCAGGATTTTCTGATCCGCATCAGGCTTGAGCCTGAATTCCATACATTTGGAGACCATGGCTTTTTCCACATCTGAAGAGCTCTCAAGATGTAAACAAAGAGGCTTAGGAATACTGCATCCATCCATTGAGCTATCCCCTATAGACCTATGTAACTAAACAACGCTTTTCCAGAAAAGAAATTCCTGTCTATATAATACAATGAAAAAATGAATCAGACAACTGAAAAGTTACCGATGTCAGAAAAAAGAAAAGTCAGCTCTTCGCTGCCATACATCTCCTGCGAGGATCGAACTCGCGTTGACGGGATGAAAACCCGTTGTCCTAACCACTAGACGAAGGAGACATTCCTGAGCCGCACTGGATTCGAACCAGTGACCCGCACCTTAAAAGGGTGCTGCTCTACCTACTGAGCTAGCGGCCCAAACCTTCAACGTTTATTAATACGTTTTCTAGGTTTGTTTCGCTGTCTATTATAGCATTTTCAGTGCTCAATACCGCATAGTGCACATATCTGTTCTTCCAAACGTTGTACAAGAATGTTGTACAAAGCACTTAAAGCTACTCAAACAGCTTTCAGCTTAAGCAAAGATCCCCTTCAAAAATCCAAGCCTCAGCTGTAAGCCTTGAAATTTATATACTATTACTGAAAGGATGTAAAGAGGGGGTAAAGCTATAAGAAGAGAAATAATTATCAACTTATTCTTCAGTTTTTTATGAGTTAAATTCATGATTTATTTAAATAATCCAATCTTATATAGAAAATATATCCAGATTAAATTTAAATAAAAGTTGAAATTGTTATAGAAAAGATTTTTCTGAGCCGTTGGTCTTTTAATATAAATTTTCATTTACAAGGCCTTCAACATGGGTTCTTGTGCCTATACGGACGAACTGCAGATATACCACTTCTCTACCCTCCGGTTTTATGAGGGAAATTATGGAATCCAAAACGTTGTACAAAATATATCACGATAAAGATTGTAGAATAAGCTTATGTTAAATTATTATTGAAAATTATTTATCGTCTATAATCCAGCATTTGAATCAGATTGATTTTTAGATAATTTTTTGTAAACCATACATATATAGTATCTCAATATCATTTCATGTTTTCCATGATACAATTATTCCTACATGGAGGAAAATCATAAAATCAACATGTAAAGTAAATCATAGGTTAAATCTATGTAAAATAACTGAAGTCGTATTGCTTTGCATATTAGCTATTTTGGTATCATCATGCAGACAGATAATCGTTCCCATTCCGCCATTCTGGGAAGATGGAGAAGATTCAACTGAGACAGGTAAATGGAATGAATACTTCCCTGAGGGAAATGGAAGCGTCAGCAATCCATACATCATTTCCGATCAAGCCGGAATCGAACAGATAGCTAGACTTGTTAATGATGGAATGACAACATTTGAAGGTATTGTATTTCAAGTTGAAAATCCCATTACACTTACAAATCATAATCCGATAGGAACAAAAGGACCAAGTGCATTCCAGGGGACATTCAGAGGTCCTTCACCTGAAAATAAGACTAAAATATCTATCTCCTATGAAGATGATATCAATACGTTCGTAGGAATTTTTGGCGGTCTTGGAACAGGGGCTCTGATTGAGAATATTGAAGTCAGTGGTAATATCAATAATAAAAAGATAACACCGGAAAATCACTCTACCCCTTCCGCAGGTTTAATTGCAGGTAATATGCAGGATGGAGCTGTCATCCAGAATTGTGAAGTATCGGGTTCCGTCAAAGCTCAAAGAGCCGGAGGCATCGCGGGTGAAATGGAAGGTGGCAGCATCCTCCATTGTGTAAACAATGCAACAGTATTAGGTCTCGATGCACCTGATGAGGGAGGAACCTATGCAGGAGGAATTACAGGATCTGCAGCTGAAGGTCATTGCAGGATTGAATTCTGCATCAATCAAGGAGCTGTATCATCAGAAACTGGCTCAACAACCGGTGGCATAGTCGGATCGGCAGAGAATGGAACATACATATATGAATGTGACAACAATGGAAGCATCAAAGGTAAGATTCGTTCTGGTGGCATTGCGGGAACACTTACAGATTCAACCATTGAGAACTGCATTAATCTCAAGTCCATTGATGCTTTTACAGAAGGAACATATACAAATTCTGGAATTATTGGTGGCTTAGTTGGCAGAGCTTCAAATTCATCGATAATCAATTCATCAAATGAAGGGAATTTGGAATTCTCTGGCTATTCAAACATTGGAGGTATTGCTGGAACAGCAAGTAATACATCTATAAGTGAAACAACAAATAAGGGTAATATTACAGGAGATTTTATTGTAGGTGGTATAGTTGGAACTGCAGATAACGGAACAAATATCTCCGGTACAACAGATACAGATACAAACGTCGGGTCTGTTTCTGGAATCTCGTATCATATTGGAGGAATAGCGGGAAGATTGAAAGGAGCAACAATCAGCAATGTTATAAACAGTGGAGATATAAAAGGAACAGAAAGAGCTTATCAAATCGGAGGACTTGTAGGTTGTGCGTATACAGGATCTTCAATAATATCTTCGTGGAACCACGGAGCAGTTACAATTACTCACAACTCAAATACAACATATGCAGCCCCTGGTGGAATAGTTGGCATATTGCAAAATTCTGAAATTAAAAACGGAGGTTCAACAGGAAAAGTATCTACAAATGCTTGTAGTGCTTCGGCTATTGCAGGCATTCTCAAAGACGAAGAAGAATTTGCTAAGAGTATAATTTCAGGCGTTGTAATCAATGGAGATATTTCTAGCAACTATCCTGGTGGTGCTATTGGATACCTTCAGAGTTCAGGCGCAACTCTTCAGGGATTAACTTTCACAGATGATTTAAAAATAGAAAATATCGATAAAATAATAGGTAAAATTATAGGTTTGGTAGCTGCTCCGCAAAGTATTACGATTGAAAATTGTTATATAAATGATAATAAGATATCAGACGACAATCCTATTACAAAAGAGCATATTGGCTCGGGAATTAGTTATCTCACAATTACTTATCTATGATACGGAAATAACCTCACAGTAGAATGGGCTTCCGATGCTAACTCGGAAGCTTTACTTTTATCCAAAGAATTGAGCGAATGTGGAAAAAGTAATATTTTATATAGCAACTTAAATTTCGAGGACAATCTTGATTACCAAGCGTTTTATAATTGTTTTTATTATTCTTGCACTTTTTTCTTTTTCTTCATGTTCTCCTGTAACAGGAAATGATAATTCTGGTACAAATAATTCCGAAAATCCTTCTGAACCGGAAAATCCTTCTGAACCGGAAAATCCTTCTGAGCCAGTAGATCCTTCTGAGCCTTCTACTTCAAATTCATCGAGTGATATCATTTCTCTCCTATCTGAAAGCATTCCTACTGTTGATAAATCAAGCAAAAACTACTTTGGAGAGGAGTTGTTTTCAAGTACAGAGAATGGTTTTACTTTCCTATACGACAGGCTTACTAATCGAGGAACATATGAAGGTGTTGCTACAATAAATATTGAAAGGAATATTTCTGGAACGTTTTATTTTGACAGTAACTTGGTATCTGTGGAAAGTATAGCGATAAGTCCAAAATTAACAGATCCTAATGCGATTGCATTCGCAACAAATTCTATTCGTGCAGAAATCAGTTCTATTAATCCGCAATCAATAAAAGAAGATGCAAAACCGGTGAAATTTCATCATAAATGGATATATGAAACACCTACATCGGAAGGAGAAATCGAAAAGCTTGAAACAAGTAATGGTGTGTATAATGTAAATGCTGTTCTTCGCATTCTTGAAAGCGGTCAAACATATTTTCTGTCACTCAACAGACAGAATCTTCTATCCTGTCATGATTTGAAAACCATAACTGAATTGCCGTCTATCTCTTCTGCGAATAGTCTCTGCACAAGCATCAATGAAATAACAGGTGATATTACAGCAGAAGCTAAGAAACGAGCGGAATCCGCATTGATTGATTTTGTTTCCAAAAATTTCCCCCAACTTTAATCCGAAAGGCTCCCTAGAACAGAGAGCCTATCTTGTGTTGGCTGAAAATAAGTTATAGCGATCTCATCACGAATTCTTCTGACAGTGACTTCCAGACCCTTGCAGTAATCTCCTTCGGGTTCCCGTTTCTGTCGAGAATTCTTGTTCCTAGAACTTCGAAATAATATGTTCCACCTGATGTTGTATCAGAATCCGGAAGCATCGAAGTATACATAGGAATCCCGTCATTTACTTTGTTTCCATCGTCATAAAGTATGAATTTGCTGGTATTATCTTGCTGCCCTAAGAACAATGCCATATGCTTCTCTTCCTCTGACACATCGGCATCATTCGAACAAGACATATCGAATTGATTATCAAGGATAGTCAATGTTGCTGTATACCCAAGTGCCTCACTAAGCTGTCCGATACGTTCAAATTTGACAGGACGGGAACTCGTTACTGTATTATTTGTGAAAACCACAGTTTTCATCGAAACTACTAAAGGCTCACCAGAATAACTGGGTTTCCCTGACCTCATCCATATAGGATTGGAATTATTGGAGGAGTTGAATGTTCCCACATCTTGATACCCATTGAGATATTCGTTGAACGTGCAGCCATTGAAAACAAGATTATCCGCCGGTGAATAGCCTACAACAAGTCCGTTAAAGATACAGTTTTCGAATCTGATTGAATCAAGATAGCTCCACGGGGATGTATAGTTCTGGATTCCAAAGCTTACGACATTATTGAATACAACATTCTCAAAAGTCACGCTGCTGTTTCCAGGAATGAGCATATAGATAACAGAGCCGTTGATGTTATCAATACTAGAATATCCGTTCGAGCTTGAATTAATTGTCCCGTCCTTGAAAATAAATGTATATTCACCCTTCTCCGCTGGTTCTGCGTTATATCTGTTAAGAGGTTCTATATCACCGCCTGGCAATCGTCCGATAAGAAGTCCATTCCCTTTATATCCTGAATTATGCTCTTCATATTCGATATCTGAATAATCCAGGTTTCCCAGCGCTACCTCGACAATCTTGCCCTTGGCATTTTCAAGGGTCACTTTTTCATTGAATTCATCCAATGATGAATAGAACAGATTATGACAGTAGATACATTCATTTGGATCATCTCCGAATGCATGCGGAATCTTTGCCAGAATATCCGTCTTCTCTTTCCCGCACACAGAGCATACATATACATCTTCGCCCGTTTCCATGCATGTCGGTTCTTTATGGGATTCAAGTTCCCATGTATGACCTGCATAGCATGGCCCAAGAACAACCCATAATGGAAGATCACCCAAAGGATTATTATTGCACGATGCTCCTGCAGCAAGAACAATTGCCAATACCGCAAAAAGCTTGATCTGTCTCTTCATTTATCCCTCCTGTGGCATATCAATACACCTGTGAATATACCCCCCCCCTCCGGGTATTTGTCAAGATTTGGTTCTCATTTACTCCATTGAATTAAAAATCAGAAATTTTCTATTGCAAAATACTTAACTCGTTTTATGATTTAACTGAGTTAATTAATAAAAGGAGTTTATTAATGCCATTTATCCTATCTCAGAAAGGATCAAACGAGAACGATCTGATGCTTCATAATAGATCGGCCTTAGTAAAGTATCTGATGAAGAACGGTGCATGCCCAAGGACAGAACTTGCAAAGGCTATGAATCTTACGCAGGCATCAATCTCGAAGATCGTCAACAATCTCATAGATGAAGGGGTAGTTCTTGAAAAGTCTTCTGAGAAGAATCTAAATGGCAAACGCGTCATTCCAATAGCGTTAAATGAAAGCGGCGTGCAGTTTATTGGAATCAGGATCACGTGGACTTCTGCCCTTTTTGGCGTATTCTCTCTTAAAGGTGTCTGTTCTCATTATGAGACAAAAGAGATTTCACTTCATGACAGATATGAGGATGCGATACATATCATAAGCGACACAATCAATAGGCTTGTCTTTGAATATCCCAATATCATATCAGCTGGAGCTTCTGTTCCAAGTCCTTATGTCGGGAAATCGGGAAGCATCCTGTATACGGCTGATGGGAAGGATGAACTTATAAGCATAGCGAAGGAAATCCGTGAGAACTCAAACATTCCTATTTATTTCAAGAACGATGCAAAAGCTGGTGCCTTGGCTGAATGGTGGTTCGGGAATCATGACTGCAATGTCCTTTTCCATCTTCTTGCAGGTGACCATCTTCATTCAAGCCTTATCATCAATGATGAACCGGTTGTTGGAGCTTTTGGTATTGCTGGTGAAATCGGCGAGAATATCATATTCGATGAAGAGAAAGGCATATATTCCAGGCTGAATGACTCTGCATCCGCATCTGCATTCTTGAATGATTTCATTGAGAATCTTCCCGATGATTCAATTCTTTCGGATTCTGCTGATATCAATCTGCATATGATCTTCTCTGCTGCGGAGAATGGAGACTGCTATGCGCGCAGCAGAGTTGAAAGACTCGGATATCTTCTTGGTATCGCATTGACAAATGCAGTGAACATGCTGAATCCAGATGTAATAGTAATAACTGATATCCTCACCGCAGGAAAAGATCTGCTTCTGGAGAAGATCAAGGATACAGTCAGGGAAAATGTTCCATCATATGTCTACGAAAGGCTGCAGATCAGATTCAGCACACTGAGCGGTACATGGATATCTGCTGTTCAGCCTGGGTTCGTAATCGAGCCTTCGGTCCTTGGTGCCGTCGCTGTAGCAATAGATATGTATCTGCAGGATGCAGCTAAATACATCAAGAGAAAGAATGCAAGGGTAATCAGCTATGGCACATAAGATTGTCTTTGATTCCAGAGAAAATACACTGATTGCGCTCCTTTCCATCCCCTCTTCCGGATACAAGAAAGGTTCAGTCAGACTGTATATCGGGAATAATCTTTCTGCTGTTATATCGGTTGATTCCCCTAATGGATGGAAATATGATCTGGAAATCCTTTCGGATCATCTCTATACGCTGGAAGCAGAGAACGCAGAGATACCATATGCATATCTTTATTCTGATTCCAGAACCATCCTGAATACAGGCGTAACTTTTCTTGATTTCAGTACAGGTAAGACTTATTCAGGAAAATCAATCGGAAAGCTGTATGAAGAACCCTCAAGAAACCAGATCCATTTCTCGACAATACGCAACTGGATGAATGATCCAAATGGACTCTGTTTTTATCAGGGTTTTTATCATATGTTCTATCAGATGAACCCCTTTTCGCAGAAATGGGGGAACACATATTGGGGACATGCTGTCAGCAACAATCTCTTATCATGGCGTCATATGCCAATAGCTATGACTCCGCAGGACGAGCTCATGTATGACATAAGCCACAAAGGAGGCGCATATAGCGGTTCTGCACTGGTTGAAAATGGCCTGATAAAGCTTTATTTAACAAGAAGCTTCTCAAGAAAAATCAGGGATAACACTACAAAGGAATATCAGGCGGAAGCAATATGTGATGGCATAAAGACCTATAACGAACAGATGATAATTGAGCATAGTCCTGGGAATCCTTCATATGATTTCAATTTCAGGGATCCAATGATAACTTTCATCAATGGTCAAAAAGTTCTCCTTATTGCATCAACCCTTAATGGCATATGCTCAGTGCTTGTCTATAAGGAAATTGAAGGAAAGTGGGTATATTCAGGGATTATGCTACAGGATCCGGAAGCCACGGATTGCGCATCATTTGAATGTGCGAATTTCATAGAAAATCAATCAGGAGATTCTGCTCTGATCGTCTCTCTTCAGGATAAGCCCGGTACGAATGGTAAAAAGCGTCGTATGCGTGCTTATATCGGAAGACTTGATGGATTCTCTCTTTCAGTTAAAAAGATCCAGGAAATTGATTTCGGAACCGGCAGTTATGCTATTCAGTTATTCAGGCATGAATCGGAGGAGATTGCATTCTCCTGGATCGTTGATACTTATAATGAATTCAATCCGAAACTCTGCTCATCCAATGGCGCTATGAGCATCCCATTGATCTGCAGCGTTGGCAGTAATGGATTAAGATTATCACCGCATCAGGCTCTGAAAGAGCTTGAAGAAAATGCCGTATCATCCCCAGCCTCTGCACCTTACATCTGGCGGGTAAGATTCTTAAGCAATACGGATTTCCGGCTTGTCTTCGCAGAAGATGATTCAATGCATATAGGTCTTCAATTCAACGCAGGGAAGCTGGAATTCGTTTACGGAAATAAAGATGACAAGACAAAGATCGAATTATCTACTGAAATCGATTTGATAGAGGATCTCGTTATCTACGTTGATAAGGCAGTTGTTCACGTATTCGGCAATGACGGGCTTATATATGGCTCTAAGCCATATTTCATAGAATCCCCTACCCGTTTTGCCACAGCGGATTTTATGGACAAGTCAAAGGTCATTCTCAATGAAATCAGAATGCTGAAAAGCATCTGGGAAATATAAAAGGAGGAGATCATATGAGAAAGAAGTCAGCATTGCTTCTTGTATTACTGCTTGCTGGAATTGCAGCTATATTTGCAAGCGGTTCTGAAGAGTCGACCGAATCTGGCGTAAAGAACTTAACTGTCTGGAGACCGCAGAATACAGCTGAAATCGAGGGCTGGTGGTCTGAAATGCTTGAGGGGTTCAATGAGAAATACGCAGGAACCTATCATGTTGAGCAGGTGACATTCCCTAAAGGAGGATCACAGGGATACGAGGATAAGATAAATACGGCAGTAATAGCTGGTTCGCTTCCTGACCTGATACTCGTTGATGGACCTGCTGTCGCAACATATGCAGAGGCAGGAATCATAATCCCTATGGATGAGATGATCACAGAAGAAAGCAAAGCTGATCTTCTTGACTCAACTCTGAAACAAGGGAGCTATGATGGAAAGCTATATACGCTTCCTCTCTGGGAATCATCTGTTGCTATCTATTATAATAAGGATATTCTTGCCGAAGCCGGAATCACTGTTCCGGAACGCCTTGAGGATGCTTGGACATGGGACGAATTCTATGAAGTCGTAAAGGCTCTTACGACATCAGAGCATTACGGATGTACAATGCATACAAACAGCGGACAGATCACATATTACTATTCTCCGATGCTTGTACAGAATGGCACTGATCTCATAAGCGCTGATGGATCTACAACCAAGGGATATCTTGATACAGAGGAAACAGTTGAATTCCTGACATGGCTGAAGAGGCTCTATGATGAGAAACTTGTTAACATTGAACCAACACCGACGGAATTCTTTGACGGCAAGTCAGCAATGCTCTTCAGTACTTGCTATCAGATCGCTACACTCCAGAGCACATATCCGGATCTCAATTGGGGTGTAACATATTATCCAGTATCGAATGACCATGTAGCAGGAACACCTACTGGAAGCTGGACAATAGGAATAACAAACAAGGCGTCTGATCCCGAGGCTGCATTTGTGTTCGCTGATTACATGACGAATACAGAAGCAAACATGACCGGTTGCCCGGCTTCCGGATATCTGCCGCCAAGGAAATCCTCATCCGAAGCACTTACGCAGTATCAGGAAGAGCCTTACAAGAAATTCATGGAACAGCTGGCGGAAACCGGTGTACCAAGACCAAGAACCCCGGTCTGGACAGTTCTCAATCCGACATTCGGCTCTGTTGTCACTGATGTGATCATGGGTGCAGATCCTTATGAGAAGCTTGCAGAGGCTGTAGAGAAGATTGATTCGGATTATCAGATGAATTACGCAGACTGAGTCTGTACTGCTGTCTGCCCGCTATAGGGCAGACAGATAATCCTTATATGCTTTTGTATTGATAAGAGAAACTGAATGAAAAATGCTATCAGCCTGAAGCGTAACTGCTTTGACATCGTACCATACTTATTTATTGCTCCAGCATTATTGGTATTGGCGAGCTTCATAATCCTGCCAGTGATCATGGCTGTCAGATACAGCTTCTACAATTTCAACATGCTGCGTCCTGACAGGATCAGTCTTATCGGGGTAGAGAACTATAAGAACATAATCACCGATGATCTTTTTCTCACTGCTATCGGAAATACATTCAGATATGCCTTTATCCTTGTTCCGATTGAGGTTGTCGTGGCCTTTGGTCTTGCGCTTCTCGTGAACAACAGCATAAGGGGAATCTCAATCTACCGGATCGCATATTTCAGTCCAATGCTTACATCTATGACAGTTGTCTCGATTCTATGGACTTTTATTTATAACCCTACCCCAGGTCAGGGACTTCTGAATTCCTTTCTTGCAAATATTGGTCTAGCCCCATGCCCATTCCTGAGAAGCGCTGATACAGCACTCAATTCCATAGTTGCTATGTCAGTCTGGCAATCGGCAGGAAATTACATGATGATCTTCCTTGCGGGACTCCAAGGGGTGTCAACTGAGCTTTATGAGGCTGCTGATATCGATGGCGCTGGATGGTGGAGGAAGATGCGATCAATAACGATTCCAAGCCTCCACAATGTATTCGTGTTCATCGTGCTCATGACGACAATCGCGGCGATGAAGATGTTTACACAGTCATTTGTCATGACGCAGGGCGGTCCTGATAATTCGACAATGACAATCGTCTATTATGTCTATCAGCAGGGTCTCCAGTTCAGGAATATAGGATATGCCAGTGCTGCATCGGTAATCTTCTTCTTTATCGTTCTGTTGCTGTCAACAGCCATAAAGAAATTTGTTGATTCAGAGAGGTAGGATATGATCGGAAGAAGAAAACGCCAGATAATAAAAACTATATCGCTGTATCTCGTGAATACGCTTCTCGGGCTTCTGTTTCTTATTCCACTCTTATGGATGATCGCTTCGTCTTTCAAACCTGAACAGAATATCTTCCGCGATATGAGCTCGATATCAGCTTTCATACCGACGGACTTTACACTTGATAACTACAGACAGGCCTTTGAACGTGTGCCACTGCTGAAGTATATCGCAAACAGTATTATCTACATCTCAATAACATTGATGATGAGTCTTACGTTCAACTCCCTCTGTGCTTATGCGCTTGCAAAATTCAAGTTCAGAGGAAAGCAATTCGTGCTCTCGCTGATCATTGCGCTCATGGTCTTTCCTTTCGAGAGCATTGTTGTTCCTCTCTTCATTATAATAACGAAGATGAATCTGCTTGATACACGCTGGGCTCTTATACTACCCTTCACTGCTCGATGCTTCAGCATATTCCTCTTCAGGCAGTTCTTCCTTGATGTGCCGGATGAATTGCTGGAAGCTGCTGCAATCGATGGTTCAAACCGGCTGCATTCTTTCTTTGCGGTTGTCCTGCCGATATCAGGACCGGTGTTCGCTACAGTATTCATCCTTGATTTTGTCATGCACTGGTCAGACTTTATATGGCCGCTTATCGTCCTTATCGAGGATTCCAAAAGGACGGTGCAGATAGGTATCCAGGCGTTCTTCACAGACCCGCCAATATACTACGGACCAATAATGGCAGCTCTTACTATTGTTGTCATTCCAATGATTGTCTTGTTCCTCATATTCCAGAAGTACTATGTACAGGGAATATCAACAACAGGACTTAAAGGCTAATAATAAAACGAAATAAATGGAGGTTAAATCATGAAAATCCTTATAATGAATACGGTTGGATTCAAGTTCATCGATGAAAATATCGAAGAACTCAGAAGAGACTTTCCCCAGCATGAGTTTATAATCGTCGATGACAAGGATGTTACGGAAGATCAGATACAGGAAGCTGAGATCATGGTTGGATTCCCTGATCCGAAGATTCTTAAGAATGCAAGGAATCTGAAGTGGCTTCATCTTTCGAGCATCGGAGTCGATAAGCATGTGGATAAGGCTCTCTATGCCAATCCAGATATACTTCTCACAAACAGCTCCGGAATATATGGAAAGCCGATATCAGATCACATAATCGGATACATGATTGCGCTTACAAGGAATTTCCCGTTCTTCATAAGGAATCAGGAAAAATCGGCATGGATCAAGAAAGATGCAAATAAGGACCTCTTCGGCTCAACAGCTCTGATTGTAGGTTTTGGAGATGTAGGAAGAAACCTTGCAAGAAAGCTAAAGGCATTTGATGTCCATACGATTGCCGTAAAACGAACCCCATCTGAAAAACCGGATTATCTGGACGAGCTTTATACGACTGAGATGCTTGAAAGTCTCATACCACGGGCTGATTTCATCATTCTCTGTCTTGCGGCTACTCCTGAAACCATAGGAATCATGAGCAGGAAGAAAATCGCGCTCATGAAAACGGATGCATATCTCATAAATATCGGAAGAGGAAGTCTTATAGATCAGGATGCTCTTTATGATGCACTCTCTGAAAATAGGATTGCAGGAGCTGCCGCAGACTCCTCTACTCCAGAACCTCTTCCCAATGATAGCAAGTTCTGGAAGCTTGATAACATGATCATCACTCCACACTGCTCCGGGAAATCACCAACAACATATATGAGGCAATTCTCGGTTTTCCGTGATGAGCTAAGAAGATTCTCAAAAGGAGAAAAACTGAAGAATCTTATAGATTTCGATCTTAAATATTAGTAGTAAAAGGAGCTGTTGCTGTTACTGATGGTAGCAGCTCCTTTCTCGTATTCTACAATAAACCTAGCTTCTGTCTGTTTACTCTCTTTGTTTGTTCCTTCCTATTGACATGATCCTTCAGCCCCGTGGCTGGATTCATGTCGATGTATCCTTCATCATGAAGGCCGCTGAATAGCGCCTTGACCATCTGGAACATCTTCATCGTTGAGCAGTTCCTGCCAAGCTCCTCGATTATCAGCTTGCGGATCGTGCTTATATCCCTTGCATCGATATCCTTCACAGCCTTCTTAAGAAGCTTAGGATACCGCCTGGTGAGGATATCCTCGAGATCCCTCGCATATTTGACCATATGCTTTGCGTGCCCATAGCTGTAAAGCGTTCCATCGCGCTTCGCAGCGCGGTATCTGGGGTTTGTATCGGGAGAGAGACTGCCGGATTACCTTCTACAGCGGTGGGCTTATCACATAGAGATCCTCGCACATGTCACGGTACATATCAGTCGCGATCTCGAAGGCTTCCCATGGGTCCTTCTTCCCGGTCGTCTTCCTGTAATCCATGCCGGTGTTCGGATCGATGAAATAGAGGCTGTATGCGCCGTTCTGGCCTCTCTTATAGATATAGAAGCGTGCCTCCTCGGATGCGATGCGCATAGGCATCACCTCTCCATTCAGGATGCGCTCGGCCTCCTTCATCGCTTTCTTCCTGTCGGCTTTGCCTGTGCAGATGGAGACGATCTGATTGGTCCGCGGCTCGACGAATTCGAAATAGAAGGTCCTTGTCCCGGGCCTCTTGTCGAGGATCATGTCAGCGATCCTTTTTTCCATTTTTCCTCCTTTCGGAGGCAGGGATCGATACTATCAAGGGAAACATGCATGCAGGATATTTTCAATCCTGCTAATTCTTTACACAAGCTGGATTTACGACCGAGTACTAATACTTATTAGTGCTAACGGCCCGATGCTTCGCTACCAACGCCGGAACAGTTATGGGAACCAGCTCCTGCAGACGGCACTGTAGTCTTATAAACGAATTCTGGGATAATGTCAAAGGCTTTGGGAAAAATAGGGAATAATAATTGCCTGAGGACTGCAAAAGGACATCCATTCCCTGTTAAAATAGCACTATGGTAACTATCAAGGAACTTGCTGAAAGCACTGGTGTATCAAGAGGAACGGTTGACCGTGTCCTTCATGACAGAGGAAGGGTCTCGCCGGAGGTAAGGGAACTAGTGCTCAAAAGGGCAAAGGAACTAGGATACCAGCCCAACAGGGCCGGTAAGATCCTTGCTGCCAGGAAGCAGCCGCATCGTATCGGAGTCGTACTGCCTTCGGAAGGCAATCCCTTCTTCCACGATGTGATAAGGGGAATGGAGTGCGCTGACAGAGAGTATTCTGAACTTGGGTTCTCCATGGAGATAAAGGAGATCAGGGGATTCGATAAAGACAAGCATATTTCCGCAATAAGCAGCCTTAAGGCAGCTGGGGCTGATGCGATTGTCGCAGCTACCATCGATTCCGATGATGTGATATCAGCGCTGGAGAGCACAGGCCTTCCCTTCTCCGCAGTCAATTCAGACCTTTCATCATCTTCCAGGCTCTGCTATGTCGGGCCTGACTACTATGGGAAAGGGGCGCTCCATGCGGGGCTGCTTGCAATCACTGCAGGCCGAAAGCGCGGCGGGATCCTGATTCTCAAAGGGTCAAAGGATATGAAAGGCCATGATGAGATCATCAGGGGTTTCATGGATACCCTTTCAAAGCGTGAAATTGAGGCTGGGATAATAGCTGAGTTCGAGACCGGTGATGATGACGACAAAGCAAGGATGATAGTTCAGCGTGAGCTTTCATTCCATCCGGAGATCGATACTCTCTTTGTATCCACTGCGGGGCTTATGGGTGCTGTTGATGGCATTGATGGCAGGGATATGCTTGTATTCACCTCGGATGATGTTCCCTCCACAAGGGAGCTCATACGGACAGGTGATGTGCAATGGACGGTCTGCCAGGAACCATACAGGCAGGGATATGAAAGCATAAGACGCATGCAGGATTTCCTGATCGATGGACGGGTTCCCGACAGCCTCATAACAGAGAACATTGTAAGTATAAAGGAAACCCTCCTGGCTTAGCAGGAGGTCTTTCTTTCTCTGATGCTCAGAGCGAATACATCGGAACCGAGATATCGACAAGCTTATGCCACTTCTCATAGAGCTCCATATATTTCTTATGGTTCTCCATGTCAGGCATTGCGCTCTTTGATGGATCGAATGCGAT
>CALWCR010000183.1 GCA_944376445.1 uncultured Clostridia bacterium
TGCCTACGGTCCTTCCCAGTCCTTTTCCATGAATAACCCTTCCTCTGAGTATGGCTATCGGTTCCATGGGCATATATTCAGGAAAAGCGGGAAGATGGTCAAGGAAGAATCGTTCTTTGATTATTTCATGATTTCTCAATCAGCAAAATTTGACTTTCAGACGGATTATAGCAAAAATATGAATGTGAAGAGGCACTGCCGATGAGTGGTAGCCTCGTAACTTCAAAGCGAATAAGCCGCCGGGTTGTTGTTGTGAAGCAGGGCGGAATTTTTGTTGTAATCTGGACGAAAATTGCAGAAAGCAGTGGAATAATAGTCATATTTTCTTTTGTTTTATGGTAATGTCATAAACATGACTGAAATGGAGAGACAGAGAAGAAGAACTCTGAATAGAAGAATATTCAAGGTAACTTCAGAAAAAATAATCTCATCACCATTACTTTGGGAAAGCACTAGGAAAAGCCTTGAAAAGTCAAGAATTTTCGAAGCAGATGAAGCCATAGCTGCAGGCCATGATATCACCCCGGGAGCTGAGATAATTCTGTCCAAAGAAAAGACAATAAATGCTGCACTGCACTATAAAAGAGAAAGGGTTGCGATACATAATTTCGCATCAGCGACAAATCCAGGCGGTGGAGTGAGAGGGGGATCTGGAGCCCAGGAAGAGAGTATTTGCCGTTCTACAACGCTCTATTATGTTCTCGATAATTATGCACTCTCCCGGTACTACAGCATTCATCATGATATGAAGGATAATCCTGAAGCATTTCTCTATACATCAGCTCTTATCTATACGCCAGATATAATGATAATCCGTAAGGATGATGACGGCTGTGCGTTTCTTCCAGAGGAAGAATATATGAAATGTGATGTTGTGACGATTGCTGCTCCTCATATTGGGTTTTCTAGCATGGAATATTCAAGAAGAAACTACAAAAAGCTTATGAATCACTTCATCGAGCGTTTTGATAAGTTCTTTGCTATATCATCAGCTTCAGGCTGTAGCGTAGCCATTACTGGGGCTTTTGGCTGTGGAGCGTTTCATAATGATCCGTACCTTGTGGCAGAGGCCCTTAAGACCTCCATCATGAAGTACAGAACTAAATTCAGGACAATCGAGCTTGCTATCTTCTGCAATGATAGTGAGGATAAGAATTACAAAGCATTTTATGATGTACTGAAAGATATGCTCAACAATTGAAGTATGAAGAATTATTTCTGCCAGGGGGATATGATGTCACAAGAAAATGATTTGCAACAACAAGATTCCACTGAGATAGGGCTTGATAAGAATATAGATCAGATCCTATCAGAATCAGATCCATTTGACGTAACTGAATCTGAACGTAAAGCCTATAAAAGAAGTATTTGGCTATACATTTTTGTATTACTTCTCGCATCAGCCGCTGCTGTTCTTTCGATATCAGCTATATATTTTTATTCTCGGGATTTCCTCAGATGGGATAGTACTCTCGAAGAATTCCGTACTGATGCAGAGATTGAGAGAGCTGCATTCCACGAGGAAATGAATACATTAATGGCAAGTGAGGAGGATAAGCTTTCGATTCTCACAGAACAAAGGTCTTCACTTGAGAATGAAATTGTTTCACTTCGAGAGACTATTTCTGGGTTATCATCAGAAGCTCAGCGGGGAGAAGCCCTTCAAAGTGAAAACAACACACTTGAGGCTCAGAATGAAGAACTCACGCAGGCAGTAAATGAACTCCAGACAACTCAGGTATCATTGCTAGAGGAGAATGCAAGGCTTGCTGGAATTCAATCAGCGCTTACTGAAAGCAATGATGAGCTTAATGCCTCCAATACCGCTATCCAGGAAAGGATTCAAAGTGCTCGTTCAATGCTTGAGGTAATCAATGATTCCATGTCAAGAAGACAGAATACTCAGGCTTTGCTCACTTCAAGGATGAACTATTTGCAGGATGAGGTAAGTCGTCTTGAGGAACAGCAAAATAATCTCACTTCTTCGGTTGCTGAGCTTACAGCTTCTAGGGATTCTCTGAATGCTGAAATCAAGGCTCTAACTGATACGAAAACGATTCTGAATGCCGATGTCTCAACTTTATCAGGACAGAAAAACGAGCTTCAAAGTTATATTGCAGATAATAACAGTGTGGAGAGCTCTCTTATTTCTGCAACAGCAAAGCTAGATGCTGTTTCGTCAGAGTATAATGCATTGGCTGCCGAAGTTGATGATCTAGAAACACAGTATAATTCTCTGACTGGAGAAGTTGCTGGACTGATTAGTACAAGAGATGCTCTGAATAACGAGGTTTCCAATCTTCGAACTACCCAATCTTCTCTTTCTGCTGCTCAAGCACGCTATGATTCCCTGAATGAATCAATTTCTTCGGTTGAGGCTGAATTACATGAAAAACAGACAGAGCTGACTGCTCTTGAGGCTCAGATTAGAGAACTTAACAGAACAATAGGTCAGCTTGAAACAGTAATTGCTTCTTTGAAAGATACATCCCAGATTTCAGGAGGAAATGTATGATTTATGTAATATTAACTGCAGTCGTTTCTATTGGTATCCTGCTTGGAGTCGTTGCATTTTCTGCTTCAATGTACCATCGTGCATGCAAGCTCAATCCATATAACTTGAAGAAAAGCCGTCTTGAGGCTGCCATTACCGCTGGCACAAGTCAGTTATATATGCTTCGGAATGAGATTAAGCACCTGCAAGAGCAAGAACTTGAAGTTAAAAGAATAATCGATAAGAAAGAAGCGATGGAGAAGTTCATTAATGATTTTCAGGAAGAATATGATAATAAAACAAAGCTTTTTAACGATATTAACAATGATATAGAAGGGGCAAAAGATAAATTAGAGGCTGCAAATAAAAACATTGAAGAAAAGAACAATGAAATTATAGAGCTTGAGAGACAGATAGATAAAGGCAACAAAGATCTCAATGAGGCAGAAAGAAAATACCAGGAAATATGTGAAAAGATTAACGAATCTAATGACTCTATCGAGGCCCTTAAGGATGAAATAGAGACGTTGAAAGTAACCCGGGATGATCTTAATTCTGAAATCCGTAATCTTGAAAATGAGAAAAAACAGCTTGAAAGAGAGAATGATGCAGCTAGACAACGGAAGTCTGAGATAGGAGATGCAATCAAAGCTGCGCAGGATAAACTTGTTGAACTGACATCGGAGATTAATAAGCTGACTGTGGAAATCGGTGGCAAAATTGGAATGAGAGAAGGTTCTCAGACGCGCTGGGAGGATCTGGACAGGCCTTATTTCAATGTAATATCGGAAACTCCAGAAACAGATGATGAGAATCGTATGCTTGAGGATTTCAGCGAAACACTCAAGGATAGTAAGATCATTTTTGATGATAGGATTATCAATGCTTTCCATACTGGATTGAAGGCAGAAGATGCTTCTCCTCTTGTTGTGCTTGCAGGTATTTCAGGAACCGGAAAAAGCTTGCTCCCTTCATTATATGCTCAGGCATTCGGCATGAATTTCCTTTCAGTTGCAGTACAACCCAGATGGGATAGTCCGCAGGATATGTTCGGATTCTATAACTACATGCAGAATAGATATAAAGCTACTGAGCTTTCACGCATGCTATGGCAATATGATATTTACAATAATGAGTCCGCAGCTAACAATTTCAGCGAGGAGGGAGATCTTCCTATGAATATCGTCCTTCTTGATGAGATGAATCTTGCCAGAGTTGAGTATTATTTCAGTGATATGCTCAGCAAGCTTGAGATACGAAGGAATATTACAGATAGATCCAGCGCTGAAGAAAGAATGCCTGCAGAGATTGAGATTGAAGGAGGTGCAATCGGAGATACGACCTCTGCAAGGAGGCTATTTGTCAATTCCAATGTACTCTTTGTTGGTACGATGAACGAGGATGAGACAACGCAGAGCCTTTCCGATAAAGTAATGGATAGGGCGAATGTTCTCAGGTTCGGAAAGCCTGCTTCAATCAACGCTAATATGAATATTTCTGTCTTTAATGAAAAGTATCCAAAAGCAGAATTCAATATGCAGCTGAAGCAGTGGAATAGATGGTGCCATTCTCAGAATTTGAATCCTTCTTTTCGGAATATGCTGGATGAAATTGTCTCGCATCTTAATGATGAGATGGCAAATATCGGTCGTCCATTTGCATATCGTGTCTGGCGGTCTATTGAGACGTATGTTTCCCTCTATCCTGGTGTTGCTGCAGGGGACAGAGGCAAATTCAATGCTGCACTTTCAGACCAGATTGAAATGAAGATACTTCCAAAGCTGAATGGTGTTGATCTTTCGGTTCCAAAAGTGAAGACAGCGTTGACTTCTATGAATGGAATCATAGAAGGTGTGAAAGATCAGAAGTTGTCCAGTGCGTTTGAAAATATAATCTCAAATACCGATAACGTCTTCTTCCAGTGGAAGGGCGTCGAGAGGTAGCAGATGGATTTGTCTGAGTTTCAGATTATTCCATTCTCAGATAATCTGCAGTTTGAAGCAAAGGATTATGTTGATACGGGTGGTATACGGCAATACTTTACTTCAAATGGACAGAATGAAGATATCATCCCGAAATACGAGAGCATGGATGATATGCTTGACTTCTATTCTGCTGTAATTGGTAAAGCTAGGAATAGCGATTCTCTGATTTATCAATGCCGTAATATTCATAAAGAGATTCCTGTTCCACTCTCTTCGGTTTGTGAGTACTTCTGTGATGCACGTGAGATAGATGAGCCTCCTTTCAAGCTTATAGTCCAGATTGCTGAAAATGATTTTTCTATACTTCAGCTCCTGTTGCATAGCCCTCGTAAAGTTCTCAGGCGTAATCAGCAGCTGGTACCAATCGGGAGAATCCAGCAGATTGATGGGTATTGTATGAGGTGGCTTGCGAGACAGCCAGGCTATACTGCGGCAGAGAAAGGCGGCAGTCGTCAACGTCTTATGGGGGTTGTCCGATATGAGTCGATGGATACATTAGAGAATCGTGTCTTGAAGCAATATATGGTCTATTGCATGAACGAAGGGCGCAGGTACATCTCCAAATATGAGAAAAGCTATTTAGGTTCCAGCAGAATACGAATAGTTAAGAGCTTTGTCTCATTGATAAAGATGGGACTTTCCATGCCTGAGTTCAATGAGGTGCGTAATCTCTATGAAATACCTAAACCAAACTATACGTTGCAAAACAACAAACTCTACCATACCATCTGGCAGAATTATCTTATTCTAGCCAGACATATTTCAGAGATAGAACTGGCATGGCGGTATCGCCATAGAATCCTATATGAAATCACAAAGATCATTTCTATGGCAGTAATTGATATGAGTATCAGGAAAGATGGGAATATCATCCACGAAATCTGGATGTCTCCGTATCCTTCAAAAGATGGAGTATTCTGTTCGGATAAGGAGTATGCTTATTTCGACTGCTGCAGAGAAACAGGGAAGTCTTTCAGAGTTATGGACAATGATGGCTTCATAGAGTTTCAATATAAGAATTTCGGGCAGAATACTTCGACTCTTATGAATGTCCGCAGGAATATCCGATGTTTTTTCATTCCTGACTGTATCGAGACAGAGAATTTTTCAGTTGATAGTAAAGGATTATCAATCATCTATGCTGAAAATGGAATCGGAGCAGCGGAAGATAAGTTTATAAAGTTCATCGGACAGAATAAGGATACTGATATTGTATCTGATATATTCAATGCAGTGTCGGATTATTATGGGGTGATGGATCTATGAGTGGCAATCTTTCTGTTTTTGATCTGTGGGGAACAGGAAAATTTTATATTTATAATCAGTTAGGAACTATGGATGCTACCAAGGTATCTGATATTTCCTTGCCCCAGATTCTTGTTCTTCCTCCTTCAGATTCAAACAAGCAACCTTTTGTTATTGGAAAAAAGGATATTCGTCTTGATGATATCTTAAGAAAGATTAGCGGTAAGTATGTATTTGACCTTTCAAATACTATTCCGATGCGTAGGCTTCTTGCTCTGCTTTATGAACAGAAAAGGCCTGCGCATTGCAAGATCAATCTTAGGGATTGGTTCCACGCAATTAATCCGTTAACAAATGATAGTGGGATAAGAGAGTCCTCCGAAATCGTTATTCCTGTTCCAGACCGGCTCTCTGTGGATGCTCAGGATATCCTTTTAGGTTCATCCAACAGTGGACTGGGACAGAAATGCACATTGCTATGGCGCTCTGTTGCCGCATTTCTTGGAAATGCCGAGCGTCTGCCTGAAACGCTTCGCGTAGGAGATAAAATTGCCGTTGTAGATGTTGAAGCAACAGGAACAACAATCTCATATCTCTGGCTTGATGAGTGTGATGGACATCATGTACCAGCACATAGATTGTTTATGGATTCAGATACAGGGACAAGGCAGAAAACCAATTATCCATTTGATGATCGAATTCTGCCTGAAAGCATTCAATCCTCTATTCCGTACGCAATGGAAAATGGAATGCTAGTTCCGCATAGTGGAACGAATATTACACTGATTAATCCGCTTGATGGACTAATGAAGCTTAACAGAGCAGATTGTCGCGCAATTATTGCTATAGGCCGTTTTTCAAAAGCTGGAGAAGATTACCTGAGGTTCAATTTCAACAATACTATTTTTGACCGTACGGGGGAATCTATTGCATATGGTGCCGCTTGTTTTGCAAATTGCAAGCAGAATGGTATCACCGCATATTATGATGAATGTGAGGCTTTGAGTCTTGTTGTTGCTGGTCGTGATGAGAAGTATTCATTCAAGGTGCTGATTAAGGAAAACCAGAAACTAAGAAGTGGTCTCCGGATCTCTGGAGAAACGGTTGATGGTATTTTCCTTCAACCTGGTAGTAAATCCGCAGATTTCTATCTCAGACTTGGAAGAATTGATCGAAACGGCAAGCTGAAGAGCTATTCTCAGCCATATGAGATTCCAGATGAAATGAAGAAAGATCTTCATGGTAAACCGATAGAACTTTTGCTTCAGCCATCTCTTGTAGCAGGCCAAGGTAGGGCGAATGTGGAGATAGTCCCAAAGAATAGAAGATATGTTTCGTTTATCCCTCCTGTCTTTCTGGATTGGGAGGAGATGAAGGATAGTGGCATTACATTGAGCTTGCTTGAAGAGACTATGGAGCGTTCTTTTCCTCCAGATATTCCTTATCCAAGGGAAGTCTCTTCGTACTATTTGCCTTATGGAGTGCTTAATAATATTAGGTATTTTCTTAATGATGAAAGTCTTCTCACTTGTGATAATCTTAATCATTCACAATGGCCGAATACCAATAGGAATAATGTATCGAGATTTATAAGATTGAATACGTTTGGTGTGCCTGTGTCAGATGATGACGGACTGCCAAGAAATCCGGAACATAGAGCGTTATGTGAAAGATTTTTCCGTGAACTTGATAAGAGATATTTAAAGACAGAGTCCAGCTCTCTTATTACGAGTGCGGCTTGGACATACCATCCGGAATATGTGCCTCACATAATGGAATCTGTACGTGAGCATGCCAGGCATATGAAGAGCTTTAGGAATAATCTGGGTTTGCAACCAGGAGAAGCCTCCTTCTTTGCTAATATGTTTACATCGAAGAGTGATGCTTTGCTTTTCATGCATGCATTCTTTGAAAAGCTTTCAACCGGAGATTATTATAATGGTGTTACGAATGCTAATAACTGGTATAGAGCAGCTTATCAGGTATTGATGAGTAATAATTCGATATTTTCGGAAATAACCAAGAAAGACATGTATACTGCATTTGCCCTTATGATATGTTCATACTATGCGAATAAAGATTCTACTGTAATCCACTCAAATATAGTCAAGGTTCTTTGCTTCAGCCTTAAATACAGACAATATAGCAGTGGCTTCTGTAAAAGTGATGAAAGTGGCGAACTGACTCTTGATGGATGTTTTTTCATACTTCTAAATCTTCTTTCTTCTGATTATAGTATTCAGGCCGTTGAAGATTATCTTAATCGATATCTGCAGCTTTTATCACTTGATAACAGAAGCCCATCAGTTCAGCAGATAATTCGAGTATACAAGTCAATTGGCAGTAAATTAGCAGAAAGAACTATAATACAAAACATATTTAATGAATATTATACCAATGAAGAAATAAAAAGGATTGAATCTAAATTGGAAATCAGCCGAGATGATATCAGAAAAATGGCCAAGGTGAATTCAGTTTATTTTCCTGGAACTTGGGCAAATATCCTGAATAAATACCTTAACGGAAAGTGTAACCTCAATATTCCAGTCAGTGATCTTTGAGGAAGGGGATTTATGACTGATAAAGAAGAACTGAAAGCATTTTTCGCACAGTGGAAAGTTTTAGAGGGAAAGCCTGCAAAATACCATCGAAATGAATTCTATGAATTTCTTGAGTTCATTCGTCCCGGAGATGCTGAAGGTTTGTATTCATTCTTTTTGGGAAAGGGCCTTATCAGGTCTGATGTCAAGGGAAATATATATCTCACCGATTATGGTATGGGCTTTTTCCCAAAGGACAGATTGGAACAGGCTGAAGGTGTCACTAAGGAAAACATAGTGAGTACCGAAGCTGAATGGCATGAATTCCGGAATCTTCTGAGATACTACATTGAATGTGTCAAATCTGAAGACCGCAAAGAGTATCATCTGAATGTTGAGCAGGAAGGTCGTCAGTTCTTTATCCCATCTCACGTCCCCGTAAATTGGTTTGAATCGGATGAGTCGGGTAAGAGAGCAGAATTCATCGTTTCCCTGCATGATGCTGAAATAGGAATGCTCGGGGCATTTGCAAACGGTTCAGAAGTCTGCATTGGATATCCGATTGAAGCACGTTTCAATAGAGACGGACAGGCTTACGAATATGTTCCTTTATTCCTCATACCTATAAAAACAGAAAAATATATATCATCAGGAACCAATTTCAGATCCGGCTTCAGATTTCTCATAAAACCATTATTTGAGCAAGCTACATATAACATTGAATGGATTACAAGAAATTGTGACATATCTCTTCTTGATGAGATGCTTGACATCATAGAAGATGAAAATGGAATCAATTTGAATACAGCCCTGAAGTGTATTATTGGGTATTCCAGATACTCAAAAAGGATTGGTGAATTTGATCCTGACCGCCTTGTACAGATGCTACCTACTATTTCGAGGAAGGGACAACGTAGAAAACTTTGTAATACTGTAGCTTTATTCAGACTTCAGAATACTGCCTTCAATGATGGATTAATCCGTGAACTTGAAATGATTGAAAAAGCAGAGCCTGCAGAGTTGGATTGTTCCGCATTAGCCTATATCTATAGAAAGCATCCTCTGAAGAACAGCAATGATACAAATCCTGTTGCAATTCCATTCCTTACAAGCAACTCGGAGCAACTAGAAGCTGTAGAGCGGGCTTTTTCAAATCATATTTCTGTTTTACAGGGGCCCCCTGGAACCGGCAAATCCCAGGTTGCAGTTAATTTGATAGCTAATTGTGTCTTTAATGGCAGATCTGTGCTTTTTGCAAGTCGCAACCATGCAGCAATCGAGGCAATAAGGGATAGGGCGAATGCTTTGATAAATAGCACAGGCTCTCCAGCTCTTGTGAAGTTCTGCAAAGAGGCTGATGGGACAATCAATAACTGGTTTTCCACAGATTTGAAATCCGCACGGGATGAAGTGCTTTCGGTGAAGATGTCCTTTGGAGAATCTTCAGCTAGGATTCTTTCCGATTCCATGTCTGCTATTTCAGAGATAAAAAAGTACTACGAGAATGAGAACAAAGTTCTTTCGGATTATTTATCGGTTGAGAATAAATATGAGGCTTCAATAAATCATATCAGAAGCCTGCTTGTTCATGCTGATGCATCTGTGCCTCTTCAGGAGATATTGGATTGCGCAGATGTTATCCATTTAAGTGTAAGCAAAGGAATTAAGGGATTCATATATCGATTAGCACATAAGAAAGAAATTGAAAGTGCAAAGCATGTGCTTATTGATCAATATCATGTATGTCCTTCATATCAGATTGATGCAGAAAAATCTCTTGCAGACCTATGCAAGGCGCTATGCAGAGAAGCTAAGGCATACAAGACTGCTAAAACTGCGTCTGATGCAGCATATAAACAATATAGGGCAAAGATAAAAGGAAGTGATTATTCTGCGAAATATAATAGTGCAATGGACCATATGGCTTCAAATGCTAGACAAGGACTTCTGTATAACTGGGTGAATGAAATTCAGAAACTCACAAAAGAGGATTATTCATTTCTTGAAAAGCAATTGACATTTGCCATGAAAAAGTCAAAAGGAAAACTCTGCGATGAGGATATAGCTGCAAATGTAAGAGCCAATCAGTTGCTCCATGCAATTGAACCCGCCTGGGCAGTCTCTCTGCTTTCCGCCAGGCATTCTTCTCCTTTATCTGCTGGAATTTTCGATATGGTTATCATTGATGAAGCTTCACAGTGTGATTGTATATCGATAATACCTGTTCTATTCAGGGCCAAGAATGCTGTAGTAATTGGAGATCCTGAACAGTTCCGCCCGATAATAAAGATGTCAAAAAGAAGGCATGACTATATCTGGGGCAGATATTTCTCTGATAAATCGGAAAATCTGAAGTATGAATACAGATCAAATTCTGCATATAGCATCGTGTCAAAATTTGCAGCACCAGGCATGCTCAAAGAGCATTTTCGTTGTGATAATGATATAGCCTCATTCATTAACGAAGCATTCTATAATGGCCAGCTTCGCATTAGGACTAATGAATTGCCATTGAATTACCCAAAGATATTTGAAAATGGAGATCATTTGAGATGGATTGAGGTGAATAGCGGTATAGAAAGTGAGATTGAAACTTGTATTAGAACCTTGAAGGAGATTAAGGCAGGCGGATTCTCTGGTTCAATTGGAATCGTGACTCCTCTAAGAAATAATGCTGACAGACTTGCCAATGCAATTTATGGAGCGGGGTATAAAACAGAAGAGATAAAGGTCAATACAGCATATGGGTTCCAAGGAGGAGAATGCGATGTCATAATTTTTGTTCTTGGTTATGATGCAGAGCTTAATAGCAAACAACTCTGGTATCTTACAGATAGTTCCAATAAGAACATATTTGATGTTTCATTGAGCAGAGCGAAGGCTTGCCTTCTCATTATCGGAAACAGAGACAAATGCAGGACATCAAGTTCTCATGTACTACGGATTCTGGCAGAATACCCTAAGAAAGCCGTAGAAGAATTCAACATGTTCGAATCGCCATGGGAAGAAAGGTTATTCAATGCTCTTCAGAAAGCAGGTATCAAGACAACGCCTCAGTATTACTTTCATGGATACCAATTTGACCTTGCCTATATTGATGAATACGTAAAGCTTGATATTGAGGTTGATGGCTACAAGTACCATTTTAATATGGATGGCACGAGAAAAACTAGTGATTTCAGAAGAGATGCCGCGGTTGAAAGCTATGGATGGAAGCCGTTGCGGTTTGTAGTCAAAGAGCTGAATGAGGATATGGATCTATGTGTTGATAGGATAAAGTCTGAAATAAACCATGCAAGAAATTCTATGCATAAAATCGATGCTGAATTGATAGCCATGGATCCAAAGAATATTTTAGGCCAGGTATTTAGGCTGAATCCAACAACAGCTGAAGTGGAAAGGGATTATAGAATCGGTAATGTTCTTGTGGATTATGCATATGAAAATTCTGCAATAAAGATCGCCGTCCAGATTGTCAACAGTAAGAATGCGGCAGAAAGCCTGAATGTAAAAAACTACCTGACAAAGAAAGGTTGGGATGTATTCATAGTAGCGGAAAAAGATATCATTGTAGATGCCTCTTCAATTGCTATGGCAATAAGTGCCCGGATTGATGATTGCTCTGATATAAAATCTGGGGCGGGATATTCGGATGATGCGGATACTGGGGAGTGTTTCTACACCTGAGAGGGGCTCCTCCTTTGTTCTTGTCGATACATAATGCCTTCAAGCTGCTTTATTTTCAGCAACAAAGAACTCGCTGTTCAGCTCCTTTGCCTTTATCACGATCTTCTCGATATTCTGCATAACCTCATCGGTATAATACTTCTCTCCACACTGGACACATTCCAGACAAGGAACATTCTTGATTATGATTGTACAATCCCCAAATACAGCAACATATGTTGTTGGAGACTCTTTGAGTTCTTTCCCACGGCAATATGAACACATATCATTTCCTCCTTGTCTTGAGATCCGGCTCAAATATATTGCAAACCAGCTATTTGACTTTCATGCGGATCGTGGCAATAATATGAATGTGAAGAGGCACTGCCGATGAGTGGTAGCCTCAACCTATTAAGTACGACTGAGCCGTCCTCCAGGCTAAAGCAGGGCGGCTTATCTTATGACGGCTATTACTAGGCCGATGATTGCAATTACAACCATCAGCAATTCATAATCACTCACTCGACATCACCTCCTTCTTCATCTTTGCAGAGAATCGAGAGGCAACGCCTCCCGATATCCGATTGACGATCCGAGAGGCTACCACCCACCATTACATGGCAGTGCCAAAGACAGTATACAGGATTTTCCCGGAATTGGAATTGTTTTCAGAATAGTGGATAAACTGCAATGTAAATGAAATATGGAAAATTAATAATATGATAAGCTATTTTCTGGTATTATCAGAGAATAGCAGTATGAGATTTGAATGTCTCCTGAGGCTTTCCCTGTCATTTTCCAGTGCTTCCCAAGATGACTGGTAGTCATCTCCTGGGCAGATGTCCTCTTCTTCAAGATAGTCCATGAAAGCTTTTGTATTG
>CALWCR010000184.1 GCA_944376445.1 uncultured Clostridia bacterium
GTGAGCAGCTCTGTGATACTGATGCCTAGGATGCTGCACAAATTGAGCATTATGGATGCATCAGGAAGGGCGAGTCCTCTCTCCCATTTTGAAACAGCTCTGTCTGTTATGCCCAAGCTCTTTGCGACTTCAGCCTGAGTAAGGGATTTCTCCTTTCTTTTAGCTGCGATGAATTTTCCTATCTTTATCTGATCAATCATTTGTTCTCTATGCGAACATCATTCTGTTCCTGATTTCAATATTATGTTTTTTGCCCTATGGATTAAACAAACCATTGGTTGAGTTTGTTATTACATGTCTTGTGGAAGGAATTTAGAAGCAATCTTATATACTTGTTTTTCTTCTTTGGACAACAGTTGCCATGAAGAAAGTTCTTTATGAATAAGCTCAGGGAATTTCTTGCTTATATCCTTCAGCGCATTGCCAATTGATTTTCTGCAGTATTCACTAGTATCGTTTCTATTCGAGGAGAGCAGTGCAATCGCCTCATCAGGATGTTCTCTAAAGTATGGACGGCTAGTCCAGATCCTCAGACCTTCTGAGACAGCTCTTCTTACGTTTGAATTTTCATCTTTCATCCAGTCCCTTATGATGGGTAGAGCCTCTTCATAACCGGTGTCACAACAAAAGATATCAAAGGCCATTGCAAGTGTCTCCTGTACTTTCCAGTTTGCATTTTCGCTTATCGTATATCTAAGAAAATCCAGTGCCTCAGGACATCCTGCAGATAAATGGCCAAGAATGAATACACCTACCTCCTGTATCTGATAGCTATCCGAAAGATAGAGCCTTATACCGGTTAAAAGACAGTCTTCCGTGCCGTGATTCCTGTAGTATTCCTGTGCTTCTTTCTTTACAAGTTTCAGGTTTTCCTCGCCGTGTAGGACTTCTTTCAGATGATGAATATAATCCATTGCTATCACCTTAAATAATCTTTTTCCTTTTCGTTTACATTCAGCTTACTGTCGTAAAATCAACCTTTCATCAATAAGAAAGACTTTTCCATGAGCCCTTGTCAATGCAACATAAAACTTATTTCGTGTGATAGGTGGCAATTCATAAAGTAATCCCTTTGCATATTTTTCAGCGGTCCCCTTATTCAGAACCACACAGATATCTTGATGATTATCTTCTCCCTTTACATCCCCCCAATTTCTATGGGTAATTCCCCAATTGTAACTCATCCGAAGATGAAGCTTCACTATGCTTTCATCACCAAGTATATCCTTAATATGCACAAGATCTTCGATACGCACTATACTATTTTTGTCATCAGACATATTACGATTTGAACTCATTTCAATTCCCAGTTGATCTGTTACAAATTTACATACACAAGGGCTACATCGCCAGCTTTTCTTAAGAGTATCTTTATCACTATAGAATCCCCTCCTAACAAATCTTTTTTCATATTTCCCAAAATCATCAAACAGACTTTTATTCACGGTTCCATCACGACTGGTATCGAAGGTATGCTGATAAAAATCACCAACGAACAGCATATCCATATTTGCCGCCATTATTTTTTCAAGAAAATTAAAATCTCGGCCTGCTATATCTTGCACTTCATCGATTATGAACTCATCAAAATACTTTTCGAGCCGATGAATTACAGCATCAATGCCAGCGCGATTCTCAATATAAAAGGCTAACCTATTGTGATAAAAATACCGATCCTTAGATAAATAAAATTCATCGTTTTCCTTTGTTGCCCAGCTTCTTTCAATTTTATTAGGATATATAATTCCCTTTGCTTTGGTTTCATCCGACAGAAGAGGCTTATAACAAAAATTGTAAAGAAATTTGAAATACGTCATGACGAAAACATTATCAGGCCATAGGCCGAATTTTTTTGATATTTTCTGACAAAGATTCTGATAATTTCCTTGGGTATAAGTTACTATAAGTGATCGTTTATTCTTAGAAAGAGAGTCTACAATGTATGTTGTCTTACCTGATCCAGCAACAGAAAAAATCACTCTCTTATCCATTCTATAGCTCTCTTTATATAATCAGGTACATTGATTGAATCGGCAGTAGCATTATCTTCTGATGATAATAAATTAAAAGCTGCTTCTGTTTTATTATTGAGCATATATTCTAATGCGGAAGAATCAAACAATTTATCACATAGCTTGCTATTATCTTTGTAAAGTACTACTTCAAAAGTATTCTTGGTATTATCACTTTCAAAGAAGATTTCTATCTTATCGCAACCTATGTAATCTTTGTATTTTTCAGTACAGTTCTTCTGCCAATTCCCATCATTGTCGGTAATCACAGCTACTTTACAACTTGTTTCTTTTGCAATATCAAGATACCGCTTGAAACTTAGCCCCCTGATATTTATTATAGCCACTTCATCTGATTCAGGAGATTTGCCATTAGCACATTTCTTATAAAAGGAATCCATCAGCATATATTCTGAAGGACCTTCTACAAGAATTGCTTTTCTTGATAAAACAAACTCAGTGATTCCTGCTGGCGGAGTCTTAATGAAATACCGCTGAGTTTCCGCTGGTAAGTTACTAAGAACCAACGGCTTATCTCTATCCGTTTCTTGAAGAATCAGAAGATTTCTGAGATCTAGTCGTGCACAGATATAACTGTTATGTGTAGTTATAAAGAGCTGAACATTTTTCGTGTCTGATATCTTCTCTACAAGTTTACGCAAACGCACAGGACTCAGATGAGTTTCAGGCTCTTCTACCAAGATGATACAGTTTTCTACAGCACGTTTAAGAGCAAAATCAGTTTTTATAAAAACTTGTTCTCCAGTACCTTTATTATCAATCTCTACACCATCTTTATAAACCATTAGATCAGATTCAAAATCCATAGAAGGTCCCTTCTTTAGGCCAAAAGAATAGCTATGCTCTGTCACACAATCATTAAGTTTATTCAAGATGCTATCATTGAAATTTACTCGCATTGCGCGATATTCACTTTTATATTCAGCACGTCCCTTAGGATCATTCTCCATATATCTCAAGTACATACGATTAACAAAATCAGCAGTTGCATAAGCAGAATTCATCGTAGAACTGTCAATGAATATAGAACGCATTCTCTTTTTACTACTTCTGTAATCAAGGTCGGCAAATGTAGAGAAACGGATGGTATAATAATCATAGGGGAAGAAAGAAGCATCTCCTGACAAGATAGATTCAATCTCTGCCCTGTAATCAATATTCGGTTCGCAGACAAGACGAATCCCATCATATTCCACTCTTTTTGTGTTATTTTTACCATTTATTTTAAAACCGAAATCTTCAGCATTCAGATAAAGCTCAACATGTAACAGAGGGAGATCCTCAAATCTTTTTTCTTCTTTTGCTTTGAATTCTGCTACAGCCTCAATATTCAACAGTCTATCTAGTCCTATTGCTTCAACACGTCGGACGCTGCCACATATAACCAAGTCTATCGCTTCAAGTATTGTACTTTTCCCCGCCTCATTATCACCTATGAGAATATTGATTCCAGGATTTGGGCAGATTGTATAATCTCTGAATCGTCGAAAATTGATAAGACGAATTTCCTTTATATTTGCCATCATACATCCTTATGTGTATTAATTTTTTTTATCATATCACAATAGATGCTGTAGCACCATTCAAGAAAACAATCGCATAGATATTTTACATACTGGTAGAGACACCAAGCGACTATAACCAGGTAAATACAGAACACAGTAAATTGACGGTTTCTGAAGTTAAAGATGATTTTAATCATATAAAACAGTTGAAGAAATATATTTAATATGTTATATAACATATGTTATACAAGGAGAAGCCTAATGCCTCCAACGCAAAAAACAGGAAAGAATGAAATAATCAATGCCTCATTTGATATCGTGCGGGAAGAGGGCTTCGACAATCTGAATGCAAGAGCAATTGCTAAGAAGCTAGGAGTCTCAACCCAGCCGATCTTCTCCAATTTCAAGAACATGGAAGATCTGAAGATGGAAATCATAAAGAAAGCTTCTTCATTCTATTTCGCCACGCTGGAAGAGGAAGAGAAGAGCGGCAAATATCCCCCGTATAAAGCACGGGGCATGGGTTATATCAGATTCGCCAAGGAAAAAAAGAATCTTTTCCGGCTGCTTTTCATGGATAAAAGAAGTCCCGATGTGAAATTCCCTACAGATGATGCCTCAAAAGAAATCGAACTCATATCGAACTCCCTGTCATTTGCAGAAGATAAGGCTTCAAGGATGCACGCCCTGCTCTGGTTCTTCGTTCATGGGATTGCTTCACTCATCGTCACTGAAAGCCTAAAGCTTTCTGAGGAGGATATCAGCGCTGCTCTCACAGACACCTATCTCGGACTCAAATCGAGGTTCTCGGATGAATAAGCAGCAGATCTGGAAACCCTCCATACTGGATGAGACGTGTCGTCGTATGGTCATATCAACATCCTGGGTATATAGAATCCATCTGGAGGAACAGCGTTTACGAGATTCCATCCAGAAGCTTCTTTCTATCTATCCAATACTCGGAGGAAGAGTGAATAACGATAATGTAATCTTCCCTTCGTGTGATATCCAATTTGAATACTTACATAGAAAAGGTTCTGTTGAGAACTTAATTGAAAAGAATACACTACCGAATAAATATGAAGCCAAGTTTGATTCGAAGAAGACGCTGAAAGGCCGATTCCCTCTTGTTTCAATCAAGGTGACAGATCTGGCGGATGGTTCAGTCCTTTCAATCAAGGCATCCCATTTATTGATGGACGGGCGGTGCTTCTATCGCCTAGCAAATGCATTAATGGCACTTTATTCAGGTGAAACACCCGATGCTGATATCGTATTCGATGACTCTGTGATACCTCAGATTCATCTCCCTGATTCCTTTGACACCTCAATGTTCTACCCTATCCCAAAAACAGCGTTGCTTTCCGTTATGTGGAAGAAATTCCACAAGACTAGGAAGCAAAGGATTCTCATCACGAATGATGAAATCATGAGAATCAAGAATAAGGCTGGCGTAACAAGGACAGCAGTCCTGTCTGCAATGGTCTATGAGATCATGGGACGCAAAGTCATCTCAATAATCCAGACTGCCGATCATAGAGGACACGTAAAAGTGATTCCTTTAAGCTATGGAGGAAATGCTGCTTCAACTCTTTCCCCTATAAGTCTAAGCGCAGACCTCCCAACAGAAGAAGCGGCAAGAATCATCGATGATGGAATAAAGCGTTATCTGAAAGATGATGAGAAGTATCTTCCTGAATACCTCTATGTTCTCATGAACAAGCTTCCTTATCTTCCATTTCCTCTTGGTGATGCATGGAAGAGGAATCCCGCCTGCATAATATGCAACAGCTTCATCTCCTTCGGAATCTATGATGAGATGGCGGCTGATGGAGTAACTCCAGCTTATGCTTTTCCTCCAGCTCTGCCGGATCCTGTACGGTTCGTTCCGACGCCGCCAGAAGAGGAGGGCATCTACATACTGCTGAATCTCTAATCAATCCGTGTTGATATTTCTCATTGCCTTCGATGCCCATTCAAGAAGCATGAATGCATCATTCTCTGTATCGGGCCCATGAGCTTCAAGAATCGCCTTTTCTTCCTCATCGACAACAGCAGTGAGTTCTCTGAATGCGGATACATAAACACCA
>CALWCR010000185.1 GCA_944376445.1 uncultured Clostridia bacterium
TCTCCGCTTCGAACTCTGACAGCAGAAGCTCTTCCTGTGCTTTCTCCCTCTGAAGGGTATTCCTATCATTAAGAAGAGTAATTATAAGGAATACAAGCATGAATGACGCAATCACGTGGATTGAGAAGATAGACATAAGCACGATGTATATATTGGAATCGGCTATGAAGAACATCCCTGTCAATGAGAATACTGATACAGCTATAGTCGATAGGACAGCGAATATGGATAGACGTCCCCAGCCATTGGCAATATCTTCCGTATATTTCCTGAATATGCTGCGGAGCCTAAGCTTGACGAGGATTATCAGAAGGGCAGAGAAGGCGGTTCTTATAAGCGCCTGTGCAATTGGACTCAATCCATAGATCTTCGCAATGAGTTCCGAGATGATAGCTGTTAGAACAAAATATGCTGAATACAGGGCAAAGGTGAACAGATTCCTCTTTGGCGGCCCATTCGATGCAAGCATGAAAAGCACCAGGCAAGGAATGATGAATGTAAAATAAATTATGAATGCCGTTGTGGAGGTGAACCCTCCCGAGGGATAGATTATCATCATCCCCACGGCAAAGAGCGCAACTGCAAATGCTGACCACATCAGTCTGGGATGCTTTATCGAAGGTTTGGGGTCTGACAGGATACAGAGCGAAAATGCATGGCATATGACAATAAGAATCAGCCTGATGGTGTCTATCCATAGCATATTCATACCAGAATGATACTATCAAACGGTTCTATTGTTAATATTCGCGAAAACTGGATTGGCCATGAAATAATGCAGTTTCTGAGGTTTTCCCCAGATAACCCGCTCTTAATTGAGCAAGGAGGACTGATAACATATGAAATATTGTTTCATAATAATATCCAGATAATAGAACTATAGCTTCGTGAAATAATGGTTCATATCCAGAATTGAATATATGAATCAATGCTTCATATATCACTCCTCATCCTCTTCATTATCCTCATCATCAGAGGGTTCTTCAGATATAGCTGCCTCCAATGCCTCCATCCTCCTTCCATGCCTCCTGAATACCTCCGATACAGGGATGTCCATTGGCCTTATGTACCTCATCACAGTGGCAAGCGCAATCTCCCCATCCATCCTCCCCATCATCTTTATCACATTCGGCTTGCCGTTCCCCGTATCCCTGCTTATCGACCCCTTCGTGTTCCCTTCCTCCCTGTGCATCATCCATACGGTATCCATTATCCCGCCATGCATCCTTCCCCTGAAGAGGGCGGATGGGGAGAGTACGATATCATCGGCGCCATCAACGCATGATAAGAAGTCCGCTATATCCATGGAGAGTGGGAAGAGGACCTGGGGAAGGGATGGGAGGAGCGGGTTCCATCCATCCTTGCGCCGGGCTGTGAAGAAGGCATCCGGGATATCCATATGCCCCGAAAGCCTCAGGAGGAGATGGAGGCAGTGGAGGACAGAGAGAGGAAGGGGATATCCTGATGGGGAGGAAGAATCCGGAAGATAATCCGCATATCCTGATGATATCCTCCTCTCCCTTGCCCTGATAAGGAGCTCCCTGAGGGACATGCCCGCCGATGATGCCAGTGAAGCTATGGTGGAAATGCGCGATGAGTATGACCTTCTTAGCTCCCTCATCATATGTGGCGGATCGATATCCTTTGCTGAATACTCCTCCATAAGGACATCATAGAGCTCATCATTGAGGAAGAGAGGGAAAGCGGCAGGAGCCGTCCCAACAGGGAAGCATAGCTCATCCCCAGACTCAAGCATGGATAGGAAATCTATTGCATCCAATCCCAATCTGGATAGCATCCTGGACAGGGTATACAGGCAAGGATCCCAGGAGAAGAGACAAGGGGAGGAGAATCCCCTTGCGGTGATAGACGAACAGAACATAGAAAATGAACCTCCTTTCAGATATGCCGCGGAGGAAAGATAAGATGAATATCAAAACCCACAGGACATAGTGAGAGTATTGCACGGCAGAAGGGATAAAGCAAGCACAAAAACGCACATAAATCCATACAGGAGCACGAGATACGCGCGCAGGCACATAATGCACGCACGCGAGGCGATGCATAAATAAAACGTAGTGAACCCCCCTGGGCTAACATATCAGTCCCTAATTCCCTTGCCCGGAAAAGATAGAAGAATAAAAAATCTGCAGAAAGTTATAAAAAGAGCTTGACAAAACGCAACTGGGGGGGGGGTAGCCTATAGGAGCAAATTAATTGGAGGAAAGAATACGATGAAGAAATCTATTCTTATTGGAGCGCTCGCTGTGCTGATGCTTGTTGCATTCACGGCTTGCGAAAACAGTGCGCCAACAGCTCCGCTTTATGGAAAAGATATCCAGGGTGTAAGTGTTGTTTCTGCACCGGAATATGTTGTCTATGATAGCGAGCTCAAGACTGCAATCCATGAGTTCAAGGACGATGTCCTTAATCCTGCAGATGTGAAGCTTCGTGTTACTTACAACGATGATTCATATGATGAGTACACAGGATCAGAGCTCGGAATGACTTCAGGAAAACTTGTTGCTGGTTCAAATACTAGGACAGTCAAAATTGGACCTGCTGAATTCAACGTTGTTATCAATGCCTATGAGGCAGAGAGCGTAGTGTTCAATGTATCTAATGCAACCACAAAAACTGTAGCAGTAGACGATGAGGTTTCTCTTGAAGGAATAAAAGTCGAGGCAATTTATGATGGCTCAAAGACAAAAACTCTTGCTATGCCAGAGGATGCTGAACTTGACTTTGCTGTACTTTCATACTTTATCGATCCTGAAACAGCCCAGCAGACAAAGTCTGTAACGATTTCTGCTGAGACATTCGAGAAAGCTAAGAAAAATGCGTCTGCTCCTGATTGGTTTGATTTGATTGAGGTTGAAGGATCCTGGACTATCTCAGTTGTTGAGGCCCAGCCTGTAACAATTACAGCAACCATAAGCAATCCAACTGAGGTTTTCAGCAGAGGTACAAAGAGTACTATTCAGGGAGCAAATCTTGATTTCACCATTACTGTGGCATACAGCGATGATACGCCTTCTGAAACATTCAAGAAGAGTGAAGCATCCACAAAGGGTTGGACTGTTGCTTTCGAGAACTGGAAAGAAAATGCAGCTCTTTTCAGTGAGAACCAGTCAACTGCTACATTGATTGTTTCTGTGACAAAAACAGGTACTGCACTCACTGATACTTATGACCTGCAGCTTACAGCTACAACCGATTATCCTATTGCGATTAAGGCTGGCCTGGATACTGCACAGGGAGCTAAGCCGAAGACATTCAAGGCTGATGAGCTTATTTATTCTGATGATTTCAAGTTCGAAGTAACAGCTTGGGCTTCCAATGTGACGCCATCAACACTTGTTACTGAGACAAACAATCCTAATATTCTTTCTAAGAATGATTTCTCTGCAGATCCTGAGAGAATCAAGCTTGGTCAGGAGGATACAGGGAGCGGAGAATCATATCCGATCAATTTTACATCAGCAAAATATGCTAAGGCAAAAATAACTTCTGTCGATGTACAGATTGTGAATAATCCTACAGCTTAATTTCTGAAGGATAAGATAGGAAGTCCGCTGCTGAAGGGATTACCTGAAGCAGAAATTTCGAAGTATGCGGTGCATACAATAACGGCATAAAGCCGAACGAGAAATTGATTCTCGGAGGATTTAGATATGAAAAAGGTATTGACAGTTGTTCTGTCGCTCGCAGTGCTCTTCTCTTTTGCAGCATGCGAGAATAAGGTTCCAACGCTGTATGGAGCAAAAGTCCTCAGCGTGACCCCAGTTTCAAGTCTGGATTACATCACAGGAGAGACAGTCAATCCTGCTGATATCCAGTTCAGGATTGTCTATGACAGCAAGGCTGAAGCCACACTGTCTGGAGCAGAGATTGGAATGGTCCCTGCCGAGGATAATAAAAACGGCTATTCAGTTGTTAATGCTGGCAAAAACCCAATTAATAAATTTATTGTAACATATGGTGTAGACGAAAAGGGTGCTGCACAGAAGTGGACAGTAAATGTTATTGGACATTATGCTCAGAGTCTTATAGTTGATCCGACAAATGCTGTTACAGCAGTTCTGATGAATGATGCTCATAAGGTCTCTACAACAGGACTTACATATACAGCAGTATTTGAAGGTGGCACAAAGGCAATTGATTCTACTCTTGGAGAGTCAAAGCTCGGAGATTCTACATTTACATATCCTTCAATTGCTTCTGCGGATGATGAAGTTAAAGTTACTTGGACAAAGGGAACTTTCGGAGTTGAATCTGTAAAGATTTCTCCAGACTGGACTGTAACTCTTACCGACGAGGATCCTTCGAAGACAGTAGATGGCGTTGTTCTTGTTCAGAAGGCAGATAACGAGGTCTTTGATATTGATGGTACAGGTGTAACAGCTAATACACTTGGTGCAGTTACGTATGATGTTTACTTAAAGTATGCCGATGGTCATGTTGATTCTAAACCAGTAACAAAAGGAACTTCAGTAGGAAATTATGCTATTGATTTCCCAAGATATGCTGATACGTATAAGCTTTCGAACGGAGTAACATCTTTCCCTGCAAAGGTAACTATCCAGGGAACATCTGATGCCGAGGATAAGGTTTATGATGCAACACTGAAGGTTACTATCACAGAAGAATACGTAGAGACATTCTCTGTAACAAGAAAGGAAGGTGCATATACTCTCCCCGGTCAGAAGATCAATCCTGATAACTTTGATTTCGTAGGTGTAACTTATGGGTCAGGAAAGACAGATTACAAGGATAATGAGAAAAAGCTATCAAGCCTTGATTTCACAGTAAATCCTGAGTATGTGAAGGTTGGAGATCCAGATACAATAACAATTACAGGTTTTACATATACTAAGAATCCAGAGGCAAAAATGACAGGAGCAGCTCCTTCTCTGCCGACGAAAGCTCCAGCAAATAGCTAAAACCTTATAAAACTTGTTACAGAGGAATTAGACGTCTGTCTCTGGTCTTCAGAGACTAGAGACAGGCAATCGTTCTAGGAGGACGAAATGGAAGATAAGAATACGTCCCTCCGACACAGGATTCCAACGGAGAAGCGTAAGGAATG
>CALWCR010000186.1 GCA_944376445.1 uncultured Clostridia bacterium
GGCTCTTCAGCATAGGCGGAGGATATGCGGCAATGCCTCTTATCCAGCACCAGACAATCGATGTCCACTCCTGGCTCACGATGTCCGAGTTCGCTGATATCATGACGATATCAGAAATGACACCGGGGCCGATAGCGATAAACAGCGCAACCTTTGTCGGAATACAGGTCGCAGGCATTCCGGGAGCGCTTGCAGCAACGCTTGGCTGCATCCTTCCCTCCTGCTTCATAGTCACATTCCTTGCTTTCATCTACTACAAGGCGCGCGGACTCTCATCGATACAGGGAATACTCAAGGGAATCAGGCCTGCGGTTATCGCAATGATCGCATCTGCAGCCTTCTCCCTGATAACAATGGCTCTGTATGGAACGAGGTATCTTCCTTCCAACTACAGCAGCATAGACTGGATAGCTGCAACGCTCTTTGTCCTCTCTCTGATGATACTCAGGAAATGGGAACCGAATCCGATTGCTGTCATGGCGGGATGCGGATGTGCGGGAATAATCCTCTATATGATCTTCTGATCAGCCTTCCACATTATCCTTCAGAGGGATATCAAAGGCCATACGGTCACGCGTAAGCACCGTCTCAGGGAATACCTCCTGCGCATCGCGGAGAAGGATCTTGAGCTCTCTGTCGCTGTAGCGTGGGGAATAATGCTGGAGGCAGAGCTTAAGACTTCCGCTGTCACGTGCGACAAGCCCAGCTTCATAGGCAGTCATATGCTTCTTCTCCCTTGCTGTATCCGCAAGGGATTTCTCGAACATTCCTTCGCAGAAGAGAATATCGGAATCATGGACATAATCCGCAATCTCAGGAAAGTACATCGTATCTGTCACATAGCTGATCTTCCGCGCTTCCCTTGGAGGTCCCATGACCATATCGCTGGTTATTACCCTGCCATCATCGAGTGTAACGGGTGTTCCGCTCTGCAGCGTTCCCCAGAGCTTGCCCTTGGGAACTCCGAGCTCGATTGCTTTATCAGGGAAGAACTCCCCCTTTCTCCTCTCCTCGACCAATGAATAGCCAAAACATGGTTTCGTGTGCATAAGAGGGAAAGCCTGTATCGTGAAGCCATCTCCTGTGTAAACAATACCGGTATCGACAGGAATGACCTTGATCTCGTAGTTGATGTACATATCGAGGATGCGGCGCTGCGACTCGATGTAATCCTGCAGCTTGCTGGGGCCGAAGATATACAGCGGCTCCGTTCTGTCAACCTGTGAAGAGAGCATAAGCATCCCAGGCAGTCCTGTAACGTGATCAGCATGCATATGGGAGATGAATATAGCGGAGATCTTCTTCCAGCGGAGATTCAGCATCTTCATCGAGACCTGCGTCCCCTCTCCCGAATCAAAGAGGAACAGATCACCATCGCGGCGGACAAGTACAGATGTAAGAAAACGCCCAGGAAGCGGCATCATACCGCTGGTACCGAGCTGGAAAGCTTCAAGGTTCACGATGAAATACTATCAGGCTACAGCCTTGTCTGCAATATGCCCCACGAAGACGGCTCGAATGATACTGTTTTTATTTTACCGAGGTCGAATTTTCGTAAAGATGCTCTGGTGCTATATCACTGTCATCAGGCCAGACAACTGTCCCATAGAGAGCCTTCGCCTGCATGAAGAAATCTATGTTCTGCTGTTTTCTGAATATCGGACGTGACAGATCGGGACGGAAATCATAGATACCATTCTTCCCATCTTCAAAAGTAAGAAGAAGGGTATAGTCTTTTCGTGGAATGACTTCTTTAACAACCCAGAAAGGATTTCCCATACCATCCTCCTTCTTCTTATCTAAGGAGATTATAGCATAACCGCAGGCATGGATTTATCAAAACATTTCACCCAACACTGCACAATTTCAACCTTCTTAATTTTGGATCCTGACAACAATGGAATAAACACATCAATCATATTCAGAAGACCTTCAGGGCCCCATGAATGAGGGACAGGCTTCCTTATACCTTTTGATATTGAAAATCCGCTGCAGGCCACAGAAAATGACAAAGCCGAGAAGGAAATCCAGTCCCTCCCGGCTTTTCTGGCTATTGCCGCCTATTATCTGCATTCAGTTCTTATTGTTCATTCATCACATACACTATATCGAGTGTCTTCTATTATATTCTATGACCTATATTTCGCCATATTCCCCATTTTCTGTTCCCAAGAAATCTAGGGGCAAAAGGGGGCACAGATTCAATTATGGAGTATGACGGTGACAGGACACTTATTACAATGATTATCCTTCCCCTAAACTGAGAAGGATAACCGATAATCTTCTTATAGAATTATATCCTCCGATCCAATTCCCTTTAATTTACCATCGCTGAAAATTATTGCGATACCATGCTCAGAATCAAATCTAAAATCACAAAGGAGTGCTACTGTATGCTCCTGCTGATTCCGTGGGATATAGATAGCTTTCGGAAGAACGTACTTGAAGATATTGTCAACAGTCTGTCCACTTGGCCACCCATCTGCATTATGGATGATATAATCCTTTACACTCTCCCCTGCTTCATCAAAAGCTTTCGAAGAAACATTCACGAACTCATTAAATGCCTCTTTCTGTGCCTTATCAGCTTCTTCTCCTGGATACACATCAAATTCAGCCTTCAGGGAAAATTCACGTCCCCAGACATTCATCTTTATATTATTCATCAAAACCACCTCCTATATTGTCTCTTGCTTTGCATTCAGCAACTCCACCGGAATGCTTAAAGAATGCGTGAACATCCATTGGCACCATATCCATTGTCTTGGTATCGCATCTTTCATGCCATGAGAACCTGTTCTCGTGTCTGTAATCACTGATATCCCTTGCTGACCAATCTGCCTTACCATCTTTATTTACAGATGACCACTGCTCAGCACATTTGATATCTGCCTGTCCAAAATTGCTGACTCTATCTGCTGTCATATCGTCAATACAGACAGTCGATTCAGCACATCCTGAAAAGTCCGGTTCTCCATTATGGTACTCAATGCCATCAAGATCATTTTCCTTAAGCACCTCTGCGGCTTTATATCCTTGCTCAGTCTCAGTATTTGGGACGAATTTTGATTCACCTCTTTCACCTTCCCAGGAACCATTTGGCGAATCCTCTCGCGGAGTTGCCCTGAACCTATCAAGATAATCGGTGTAGTATCCGCTTTCTGAATCCTTTACTTCGCCTATCGCAGAATCCAAGATCTCTGCCGCTTTTTTTCCAGGAACATCCTGAACCGGCTTTATTTCCTTGAAACTGCTGGCATCAGATGTTCTGAGTTCGGAAGAACCCAGATTACCACTTACTTCCTTCATTATGATATACCTTCTCTACTTTCAAGTACCTCAATAAACCTGTGGTAAATATCAGTATATTCACTGTTGATACGTGCTTGTTCAGCAAGAGTCATAGCAAGCACGATATCCAAGTACTTAGGAGGGTAGGATACAGAATCAGGGATCATCATAGAGATTACTTTTTGCTTCCATTCAATCTCATTACTTATATCTCTTGCGGCTTCGAAAGCTTCCCCCGCATCAAGCAGATTGAAAATAAACTCGCTCAAGGCTTCATTACTATTCTCAGAAGCCATAATGTACTTGAGGTAGCTGATCTTTATCCTGACATCCAGTCTGGATTTGATAACAGAATCCTTGTACTTCCGAATATACTTTCTGTTTTCCTTCTGAGCTATCTCCTTACGAATAATGCAATCAAATAGTGCAGCTTTCAATCTGCTTTCATCATAGCCTTTAAGTACATCTGCCGCAGGATGATTCCCATAAACAACCTCCTCACCCGAGAATCTCTGGACCTTGCAGAGCACTGGCTGAATCCATTCATTCTGATAAACAGCAGCAACTCCACATGGAAGCTTTGCCAGCTCTTCAATTTGATCGTCATTGAGAATAGCAGACTTGCCAACAAGCTCTCTGTCTTCAAGATCAGGCAATCTCATTATAATCTTTGTATTTGTATTGCGGATAACAGACATATCCAGCAATCCTGGCGCTTGGTCTGCAATGATAAAGCCTTCGCCGAATGTTCTCATCTCTGCAATTGCATTGGAAATCATCTCAACGCTCTTGCCTGCAAGGTTTGAATCTTCTGAAGTGAATTCTGTAGAAGTACGCTTAAGAAGATTATGGGCTTCTTCCATAACAGTTATATGACGAAGCTTAGAATTCATCGATGAAACATTGGAAATCCTATATTCCTGAAGCTTCAATACAAGCATTCCCATTATAAGTGACTTAGTCTCAAGTGACCCGACCCTGCTCAGATCGACAATGACATTCTTGTCAAAGAGCTCAGCATCGGGCAGTTCATCACCAGAGAAAACAAGACCATTAATCCCAGTGCTTAATGACTGAAGCCTAGTAAGAAGAGATCCCTTATAAGCTCCTTTATTCTCAGCATCATATTCACTGGTATCAATGATTGTTCTGACATTCTCAGCTACCATTGCAAATGATGGATAAAGCTTTTCCCCATACTTGTTTTCAGAATGGATAAGATCCCATCCACAATCTGTGTATGCATTTTCAATAGCACTCTTGAGAACTGCCGGCATAGCAGCATACATAGGCCAGCATGCGTTGAAAATCTCAACAAGCCTATCCAGGTGTTCAAGCACATGTATATCATCAGAAAAACTGAAAGGATTAATACGAAGGAGCGGCGTCTTCAGTGGATTAGTACCATAGACAGAAGCCTCATTGCTGAAGAAGTTTTTGTATTCACCTTTTGCAGGTTCAATGACCATGAATCTAATATCCTGATCAATTGCCTCTTCAAGAATACAGCATACTGTATTTGTCTTCCCAGAACCTGTACTTCCCGTAATAAAGACATGCGAGGCAAGGGAATCAAGTACCAGAGATACAGCCTGCTGTTCCTCGTGATTCATGTGGAAGATATTCCCAAGATCAATCTTCCTTTTTTCCTTTATGCTTTCATATGTGGAAACATCCCTTCCGAACTCTGCACATCTGATTACAGGCAACCCCGCAACTGATCTGCTTGGAAAATTCATTGAATATGCAAGCTCTTTTCCAGAGATGGAAACTGTAGCAGTAACCTCAGCCGGATAGGAAAGAATATCTGGATTTTCTGACTCAATCTCATCATTCAATCCAAAAAGAGGATGAGAGAGAATCCTTAAATACTTATAAATAGCTTTAGCTCTCTGGCTGGTTTCATTATCATCACCTTGGTCGCCTCTCCACTTATTTATAGCGGATTGTGACAGATACGACTCTTCCCCCTGAGTGATTGCAAGATAAGAATAAGCTACATTGTTAGCTATCGTTGAATCAGGGCTTAGCACATATGCCGCAAAATCCCACATCCCAAGTGCGGTACATTGTTCAAGTCTTGACATCTGCTTTTCAAGAAGCTCCAAGGCATGCTTGATACCGTGATTCATGAATGTCTGTGTAATACCCTCATTTTTTCCAATAGTAGCAGTTACAGTAGATGTTCTCGCAAAACTAGCTCCGATGTTAGCTCCAAAATTGGTACCACTATACCTTCCAATAGTCCTAGCAATCGAATTGCTTACGGCATTTCCTAAAGTGTGAGAAAGAGCTTCTCCTACACTTGATGAAGTTGAATGACCTGTAGCTGTGGTATCAGAACTGCTTTTCTCGCTCGAAGTCCCGACACCACTACCGGCTGAAACTGGACCAATACCACCCTCTGCGTGAACAAACGCATTTTTACCTTTAGCCTCACCATCAGTGTGTGATCGCTCTGAGCTATTGGTCTCCATGGTATTTGTTGATTTTGTATCTGTAGTACCCGATGACTGCTCCTCTCCTTGTTCTTTTGTTACAGATTGATTTTGTCCATTCTGTATTCCAGCGCTAGCCCCGATATTAATTCCAACAGTAGCAGAAGAACCAAAAGCGTTATGTTCGTCATAAGTAAATGTCTGATTCCAAGATGCATATGGGACAAGGGAGGAATACAGCTGCGAGAGACTAGATTTTCGCTGCTCTATATCAAGAACAGGAGTTGCCATCAGAATAAGAATATATTCTTCAGACAGTTTCTCTGGCTGGATTCCGTCTAGAAGTTTTTCAATTGTCTGACTTATGAATTTCTCTGATTTCATACTTGGCAGATTGGATATTGTTGCAATAGAATACCCCGAGCCATCTTCGAAACATGGTAAAATACCATAATTCATAGAATATTCAGATCCTGGGAAATTTCCCTTTATTGCTCCTTTAAGAGCCTTTAGATATTCAATTACCTGTGATTTATTGCTGCTTCCTTCTCCGAGATCTGTAACAGCAAGATAAACCTTTGTACCTTCCTTTCTACGATGGAAAACCAGAGAGACATTGCAATGCTTATTTGCAAGGACTTCATATGCATTAGCTAGTTTTTCAATGCTGTTCTCTCCTTTGTCAGATACCCACATTGTTATATCAAGATATCCAATATGAGGAGCAGCAGTATCATCCAGTTTCACAGGTTTATAAATCCTACTGAGTTCCGTAAGATATGACTTATAAATAGTTATCGCACTGGCATCAAGAAGCCTTCTTGTATATTTTTCCGAAGCAGCATCTGCCGGATCTGGCTTGTATTTCAGATAATCAGCCTGTCTTTCCTTTATGGCATTAAGCTGATCAGGAGCTAAAGTAGAAGCCTTTGCAATAGCACCAGCAGCTTTCCCTGCTGTTTTTTTCAAAATATCTTTCATTCCTATTTCCGTTTCCTTTTAAATGGTATTCCAGCCAATAAGGACTTCTATCCTATCATGACAGTCTTCAAGCTCTTCTTTGATGCGTTTTGCATCTTCCAGCTTTTTATTGAGCTCTTTTATTTCCTGGCTCCACATGGTCAGATTCCGATTAAGATCAACCATATTTTCCGAGATTGTGTTCTCAAGTTTTTCCAGCCATTCCTCGAAATTATCCTGATGAATTTCCTTGATTCTCCTATAGCTATTCTGGATATGATTATTCATTTCGATCTGGAAAATCGATTGGACTTTAGCTTCCTTGAACTGATAAGGCTTGGATATTTTCCTTCTGAACCTGTCACTTGTAAAAATATTACCAAGGCTCTTCCTGAAGAGAGGAGCTTCAAAATTCAAGATTATTGTATTCAGTTTCTTTTTCTTATCATCTGGAACTCCCTCATTATCTGTCACAATCTGACACAATCGATCGCGAATTTCCTGGCTTTCTTCAATAAGGAAGCTTTCAGAATAAGATTCAAGATTGTTCCATACTTCACATGAATTGTAATCAAATTCGTTGCTGATTTTCTCAAGGAAAAGAGACGAAGCAACTTTGCCAACCTCTTCTTTCTTCTGTTGAGCCTCAGTCTGGATTTCTATTATTTCCCTAAAGTTGTTTTTGATGTTAAGGATATCATTCGCAGTTTTCTTAACAGTTTCCCAGCGCCTTTTCTTTATTTTGTTCAGGCCCAGTTCTTCTGCTTTTTCATCATGTATGTCATTCTGCAGCTCTTCCAGATTTTCAATAGGCAGAGCATATCTATCTGATAATGCCTCCAGCTTGCTGCCTATACTCTCTTCATAACTATCAGGATATTTCTTTTTCCAGTCATCACATTCCCCCTGCACCTTCTGTATGAGTGCTTTTGTCTCCCGATCAAGACTGTTCCTGACTTTCTCTTTCTTATCCTCCCTGGTCCTCAGCTCTTCTTCTATTTTTTCATAAGCAGACTGGATGATTTTACTGATGATAACATATGACCGCTGGCATTTATCATAACATGAATATTTCCTGCCAAACTCATCGATGGCTTCCTCTATGGTATAAAGACCGCTGTTTGCATATATCATATCAGGTTGCCGTTCTGCATCTTCTACGAATCTAGCATCTATCTGTTCAGGCAATACATTGTATTGATACAATTGCCTGTAACGGCGGTTCGCGGGATTAGAATATTTATCAACACTATCTTCAAATACTTCTGCGTAATCCTCATCATCGAACTGTCCATTATTCTTAGCTCCCAGTCCCATTATCGAAGAGACATAATATACTCCAGAACATGGTTTCTGTGGGATAGCATAATTCATAATTCTTGCCTTATCTGATTTTGTATGCCCTATTTTGTTAAGCCCCGCTTTATCAGCTTTATTCATGATTATCATAGTAAAGCGTTCATCAAGATTATCTGCATTCCGGAAATCCTCATAAAGCTTCACATTATCAAGGCTATCTATTGCATCGCTGGCTGTGATGAAGACAGGGAGACCATTCGACATTTTTTCCATGGCATGTTTCAGAACCACGGAATGCTTCGCGTTTGAAAAGGAGTTCGAACCAGGAGTATCAAAAATAACGAAATTGCTTTTGCTTATGACCTCGGAATCATCTATAGGGAATTCAATTTCGATAAGATCTCCGATTGCATCAGAAGAATCCTTATTTGCATATTCATTCAGTATGCAGAGAATATCATGTACTTGTTTCCGTATATCATTATCATAATTTCCATCAATTGCATCCATGATTTTCTGTTCAAGATCACCACGAAGTGTTGTGGGTATAATCCTGAACCTGTCAGAACTGAAAGAAATAGCATAATCTGTGCCATCAAAGCTGAATTTTATCAAAGCACTGTCAGATAGCTTTGCTTTTTTTATCCTGCATATTCTTGCAGATGTTGGACGATCCCCACTTGGAAGCAATTCGTATCCAATCAGCGCATTCACGAATGTCGACTTTCCGGAACTATAGTTTCCCAGGATACAGATAGGGATTTCATCGCCGGAAGCTTCTAGGAATCGCTGGATTTCTTTCTGAAGAAAGCTCTGAGATTCACCTTGGATACTGCTGTATGCTAGGATCCTGACCTCCTCGAATATCTTCTTTATATCGCCTGTTATTACCCTTGCATTCTCAAGATACCTGCTACTCTCCGATAGCCTGACGCCTTTTTCGAAACAGGCAGACTGAAATTCCCGGTACTCATCGCTTGTTCCTTCAAACACAAGCTCAATGTCATCTGGATCTGGCCCATACTCCTCGATTATCCTATCAATGATCTTTGATGCTATAAAAGGCAGAACGCCATTTTTTATATCTGTCCCGAGAAGCTTGCTAGGTATATCTTCCGGCAGATCTTGCCAGTTATTCTTAATATCATCCCACTCCTGGAATCTGATTTCCTTTAAATATGGATTGCTTATAACTTTAATCATATATTCTCCGATTTATATTTATACTGCCGGAATACATAAAATACCATTATTCAGATATATTGACTCTGCATATTCTACATGAGCACGGAAATAGCTATGAATAATTTCAATATGCAAAACCTTCTCATCGTCAATGTATTTGACCAGCGTATCCTTGTACTTTGCCCTATTGAGTAATTCATCTATTTTCACTCCTACGTAATTGACAGCAGCGCCAATCATTATCCCAACCCCAAAGCCAAGAGGACCTGCAAGGAACCCGGCAAGTGCTTCTGGAAGAATATTATCAAGAAGCCCAGCAAGCATACTATCCATGACTGCTGCTGAGACAAATCCGGCTGCGATGCCAGAACCAGCTGCTTTTACAGAATTAAAAGCGCTTTCTGGAATGCAGAGATTCTTGTAGGCATCGGCTGCCGATTGAATCTGATAAGCATAATTGCCGTTCTTGAAACCGACTCTGTTGCTTCTCAGGATTTCCAGCAGCTTTTCATTGAACTCTGCATTACCTCTCCTGCATATTTCTGCAATACGCTGATTGAGATCATAATCAGGGAATATCGAAGAGTCCATCATCTCATGTATGGCTTCCGTACATAAATCACCTTTTTTATCGCAATCATCCAGCTTCGATTTCAACCAAAGCCCAATCTGCTCTTTCTGGCTTTTCAGGCTGTAGAACTTATCAAGATATCTATCGATATTGCCTTTCATCAAGCTATAGTACTCTTCTATCTCTGAGATAAGCTCATGTTCTGTCCTGCCATAGATCATCTTATCAATCTCGAATATCTTTTCCCTTGTGCCCTTCCGAAAAAAACAGTATCCGATGTTTTCAAAGAGTTTCATCATAATTCTCTTGCATATGATTCTTCTGTACCTCAGCAGGAACAGGACAATGATAAGCAAAGAGAAAACAGTCACAGCTGAGATAGTAATATCACTGAAAAAATCGGACATCATACCTCCTTTCTGCTTCGTATAGCCTCAATTGCTTCATCTTCTTTGAAATAGGAGAATAGAACAGGATATTGTCAGGATACTGAAGGTACATAGCCTCGAGGGAATCAATAATTATCCTGCTCTGCAGTGCTGAATCAGTATGGAAGGCAATCCTTGCTGGCATATTGTTTTTAACTATTCCAGTGATGATTTCTGTCGACGCCTTTGAAGATGCCAAGATAATGTGAATACCTGCGGCTCTGGCCTTTGCTGCTATTTTGCAGAGATAGGTTTCAAAGTCCTTCCCTCTAGCCATCTGTATGGGAACGATGTCCTTCACTATGAGAACCAGATATGGCAGCTTATCATCTGCCTGCCTATTGTATTCCACAATATTCCGGCATTGCATATCGACAAAAAGACCATATCGGCGGAATATCTCGTTATCAAGCCATTCCAGAGCCTCAAAAAGCACTCCATAATCTTTGATCAAACCATCTTCCATGAGATATTCGCTATCAGAATGCTTATCGAAGGAATTCCCATCTATATCAACAAGGATGAACTGTACCTCATCAGGGGTTCTCACCTCTGATATTGAAGCTAGCATCGTCTCAAGCAGATTCAGTTGCCCATCAGATCCACTTCCAGCAATGAGAAGATGCGGGAGCTTGCATAGATCAACGATGAAATCACGGCCAGAATCAGTACGGCCCAAAGCCAAAGGCAGCGTGCTATCTACCTTTCTCAACTCCTCCTTCACATCATCAAAGCTGAACATAGGAGGACATGGATTAGGAAGCTCTACAACAATAGAATCCTTATCCTTCCTGACCCTTGTAATCTGCCCTATCGCTTCAGACAGCATTGCTTCAGCTCTGAACAATCTATCCATTGATATCCTTGGAGATGACAGGAGATCAAACCTGAAACGGATGCATGTATATCTATGTGCCATGGATACTGGCTGGACTTTGATCTTCAAAGAAGCCAGCACTTCTATTGTCTTTAATTCCGCTGCGTAAAGATCCGGACGCATATTTTCCCTCCCCTATTTATAATTCTCAGCTAGTTCACCAATAGAAGCCTTAACTTTTTCCACAAGCCATTCAGGTTCAATCAGCTTCACTTCATTTCCCATATACCTAAGCCATCTGATAAGCTCAAATTCTCCTGATGTGATTATCCTCAGCGTAATGCTTCCATCGTCCGCTGGCTTTGAGAAAGATACCCTTTCCTCCGGCCAGGCTTTGTCCTTAATCATTTCCACCGATTCTTTCCTGACTCTTATCACAGCCTCAAACTGGTCAGTCTGTATGAGTCCAAATGGATCTGTCATTATCCAGGGAATATCAAGAGAAGTCTTCCGCACAAATGTCTCATCGGTGACAGACAATGCATGTATGCGTTCAACTGCAAGCTTGCTTGTGTATTCATGATTTTCTGTCTCAACAATCGTGTAGATGCCACCCATATAAGAGAACACAACCAAAGGCATAATACGATATGTCTTCTCGGAGCTGCTTACCGCCCTATATGTAACGATACAGACCTTCTTATCAGCAACAGCATCACAGAGACTGCTTATTATATCTATCTTGTCTTCTTCTGCTCGTTTGGGAAGATCACTGAAGGAGCGGATACGTCTGATTGCCCGTTTTGAAGATGCAACAGGATTGTCCGTTGCTTTTCCATCTTCTTCTGAAATATGGCCTGCAAATGTCAGAAGAACCTGCATCTTCTCATGGAGCTTCTTGATCTCATTACTGAGAGCAGGAACTGACACCTCTGTATTCGAGAAAAGATACTCTATAAGCATCTTCTCATTCTTATCAAAGAAGAAATCGTCTTTGATATAAGGCAGACTCTCGAATATATTCCTGCCAACAAAGGGATTGGACATATCGAAGAAATAGTAGCTCTTCCTATTCCGGATTTCATTCGTAACAGGAAGATTCATCTCCTGTATTATGTTCAGATACCTGAATACAGAAGCCCGGGATATGTTCAATCCTTCCTGAAGTTCTTCAATGGATACACCGCCAGGTTTCTGAAGATAACGTATGAGAGAATAAAGCTTTATATTCACAAGTCTTTCTCCTCTCATAAGTGTACAATACCTCCCAGCTTTGGCACAGAACCAAATCTGGGATAATCTTATGTCTAATATGTCTTATATTCTGAGACAGCATGTTTAAAAAGTATAATTACGTCATCTAAATCGAATTTCAGGACGTTAAGATTATTTCTGATTAGAAAAAACACTGAAATTTATCATTGTACTGCTAATCAATCACAAACTCAGTAGAAACAAAATAGTAGGTTGTACCAACGACTTCTGTTAATATCCAACCTCGACTTGCCATGTAATTCAGATAACCACCTCGTGTCCAAAAATACCCCTCTTCGTCACCCGCTCCATAAGATTTATAGGCAGAAGGAAAATTTTCATCCATCCATTCATTGCTACTGCTTACACGTATCATGCCACCGTCTCTTAAAGCATTATTGATCTGGGTGGAATCTGATAAATCGGCAGCGCTATCCTGTTCTTCAGATACAATCAGAAGCTTTCCATCCCTTACATGTCCGAATTCACGATTATCAAATTCGTTGTACAAAGTGAAGCAGAGGAAAGCTCCTTCCCCTGCAATAGCAATTAAAAGAAAAACAAAGGCAGCTATGGTTCCTTTTTTCATAATTGACCTCTCATTTATTGATTCGAAGATATATATCCAATCTGAACAATTCTGCAGTTGTCTAGTGTGGTGTATGTACCGAAATCGCTTTGTCTACCACGTACTGTGAAATAATTATCAATAACATCATTGATAAGATCATTATCTGCACGGTTGATATAAAAGTGCACAAAGTTGTAATTCCAATCAGAGCATGTGATGTAATAATCGCATGTGGTACTAAACATCACTTGATTTAATCTCTCTCCATAGCAGTTGTATATTTCCAGTTCTTTGCCTTTGTACTTTCTGTCAGCTTCTAGCATATTGGTGCTGTAGTCATAAAGATATTCATTGAACGACACTCTAATGACACTACTATCATTTGATTTATTGTCTTGATTGTAGACATTAACCAAGTTTTCAAGGGTAGAAGCAGGGACATTCAATTCCATTGCAATCTCCTCGAGTCTTGTATCAGAAACGGCATGAAGAGAACAAACAGAAAGCAACGTAGCAAGAATTAGTATGAGTTTTTTCACCTAACTCCTCCTAATTCCTAATTTTCATTCACTATTGTCTCAATCCTTGAGACATTTGAAACACTTATCCATAGATTTCTAAAGATTTCACTTGCTTATAGAGATAGGCCTTATCTAACCCGAATCGTTAGGAATAAAAGGATGTGCTTCAAATTGATCAATATGAGCCATGCCAAAGTGGCCTGCCGTTATCCCTGAAATGTTTTTAAAGTTCTCCCATCATAAATTTTTTAGCTGTGTAGATATAAACATGATACAGATATGTTACGATTAAATTATCTCATGTTATATAATCTATAATTCCATTTGCTCCTAATATCATCAATAATCCACTAGAGTTTACGAATATTAAAACCTAAAACTAAAACATTAATTGCCATAGAGGCCAAAGCATTGATAAATTGATTTTCAACAAGAGGATTGAAAAACAGCATAATCGATGTAACTAATGTAACTGCAAGGCATGATATAAGAGCCCCATAGTTAAATTGTAGTGCATCTTGGCGATTTACCCAATCAACTTTAGGGCAACTAGCTCCTTTTTCCAATCCTATCAAAGTGATGTTAATTAGATTAATTGCCAAAGGAACAAAATAGAATAATATTCCATAAGATGTTGATACAATTGCAACTATTAACATACAAATGAACAATAGCGGTAAAGAAAACAATAGATATAATGCAATTTTAGGCATATATCTTATTTGAGGATTTAGCGGTAGTGTTCTTAAAAAATCATACATCCGACCTTCCCTCGAAAAACTAGTTGTATTTATACTACTTAGCGAGTTATAAACTAAGAATAGACCTAAAAATCTAAAATCGGAAAGTGATATAATAATAACAATTAAGTAGAATATGATTTGAGAAATAAGTTCAACTATCAGCGACGGAAATCTAAATAGATTCTGCATCTCGCACTTAATACAAAATGATTTAAACTTAAAACCTTTAGCAGTCGATGTTCTTGATTTCTTTCTTCTTTTCAAAACAACATTAAGCCAATATCCAGCAATAATCGAAAAGGGAAGTGCAACAATTGGAGAGATCAATGCACAAATTAAAATTAGAAACACACTGCTTATAGCAATTGAATGAATCGATAAAGCTAATGCAATAAAGAAAAACAATGATATGAGAATTTCTGATTTATAAATTGATATCTGTATAGCAATGAATCTTTCACTTTTTAAGATAGGAAGAGATAATAGAAAATCATCATTCTTGAATAAGAAATCGCTTTCCTTTCCCACCGCTAAAAAGAAACTACTAGATACACTTAGCATACAACATGCAGATAATGCATCATAAAATGTACCATAATTCGCAAACAAATAATAAAACGCCCAAAAGAAGGATAAAACAAAAAAAAGGACAGATAATAAAATGATAATGTTTACAACAAATGATAAAATCACAGAGTCATACTTCTTGAATAATGTTCTTCTAATAAGATGTGTATCATAGATTATTTGTAAGTTGCGAATCTGTTGGAGCTTCATAATTTCACCTTCTCATTTGTTAACTCAAGAAACATGTCTTCTAGTGTAGAATTTTCCTCCCCCATATTTTGTTGCAAAGTAGAAAATGAACCATTAAATATAAGGCATCCTTGTTTTAGTATAATAATTTCATCACAAAACCTTTCAGCCATATCTAAGATATGAGTTGAATAAACTACCGTATTACCTTTAGCTGCATGATCTTTTAATGTTGTTTTCAAGGTACGGGTAGTTCTGGCATCTAGTCCAACCATTGGCTCATCCAAGATGATGACTCGTGGATTATGAATCAAAGCTGAAATAATTGACAATTTTTGCTTCATCCCATGAGAAAATGATGATATAGACATTTTCAATTGGTCTTGAAAATCAAATAGTTCTGAGTAATATTCAATTTGCTTTTTTGCTTCAAATTTTGGCAGGCGAAATACATGTGAAATAAAATTCAGATGGTCAATAGCAGACATGTGTGTGTAAAAAATAGGTTCATCAGGAACATAAGCTTCATTAAACTTAACATCAATGGGATTTACTAAAATATCAAGACCATTCACAAGAATCTGACCTGTGAATTGAGAATCAATTCCTGTCAACATGCGAATTGTTGTTGTCTTTCCTGCACCATTTACCCCAAGCAAACCACATACAATACCATCAGGAATGCATAAACTGAGATTATCAACCGCAACTTTATTACCATATTTTTTTGTAACAGATTTGAGTTCAATCATTAAAATTCCTTTTTACAAAATAATTTATAATGAATTCATAAATTGCTTCACTGCATCATTACTCATTCTGTTAGCAAGGATTAACGGAGAAATTCCTGCGTTATTTTTCATGTTATAATCAGCACCTTTGGATATCAGCGTTTTTATCAAATCTATACTATTACCTGAATAAAATACCGCATAAAACAATGCCGTATTTCCCAATGCATTCTTTTTGTTGATATCAAAATCTTGACTCAGCAAAAAATCTATCATTTCTTTTCTTCCTTTCTGTATACACAGCATTAAAGGAGTCCATCCATTATTATCTGAAATATCAGCTCCTTTTGAGGAAATTTCTTTTTTGAAAGAGGCCATATTATCCAACATTATTGCATTAACAATTTTTTCCATAATTCTCCTCCTATATTCTTCTCAACTCCAGAAAAGTCATCTATCGTTATCCTTTGGGCCTCAAAACCATGAGATCTATTACTACTAACGCTTTGTAATTGATAAATAGATGGATTCTGCATCGCCATCTTAAAATCAGATTCAGACACGCCATTCATGAATGCTCGTTGGAGCTCGTTTGTATATTCATTCCCATAAACGTGTCCCATTTCTGGGGTACCTATGATTTCGTCGCCTGTTAACGCATCAAGATATCTTCCGGTTTCATTATTATATTGTCCCATTAACCTTGCATTTTCTTGCACTTGAAGTTTTGTTGCAGCTCCAGGTTGAACTCTATTCTGGTTCTTTATTAGAGCTGCGCTAGAGGGATCTGCATAAGAAACTAATTTATTTTGATTATCAATGTACCCAAGTATTCTACCCTTTTCATTGTATAAGACATAATTAACACCATTACCATTATCATATTTTGCAACATCAGCAACTTTTACGTTATCTATATTAAATACAGAAGTAGAACCGTTTTTAATGTAATAGAAATCATCAATATTGCTAACTCCTTCAATCCGGATAGCTTTACCTAGTAAGTCACCATTTTTATCAAATACTAGATTGGATTTCAGATTTACAATTTTACTATTAATTAAAATGGCATCTGAAAAGTTTTTAATAGAACTCCATGTACCGCTAACAAACCCTGTTATTGCCCCTATCAGAAACCCATCAGCACCGCCAGAGATTGCTTTATAAACCACATCTTCAATATCATCATTTTCGAGAAGAGAGAAACTAGCTGCTAAGGTTGCACCTGAGACACCTCCTAGCAATGCTAATCTTGAGCTTGCCTTGGCGATGACAATCAACGAAGTGCTAAAAATGGATCCTCCTGGCACCAGATAAGAGATTACAATTGGAACAGCAATTATTGCCGTCCCAACTCCAAATTTTTTCAGAGCTGACAAATAACAATTCTCAACAGTTAATTCTGCTCTTGCTCTGTCTTCTGTATAGGAATAAAAATCTTTTCCTCCATTACTCTTTGCCCAGTCAGTGAAATATGATACGAACTTATCTTTCTCTTGTGGATTAACACTTGTTACAATCTCAAGATATTTCCCATACCCGTTGATGTATGGGTCTATTTTATATTCTTGAGTTGAAGAAAGTGTAGCTGAAGAAATTGGATAATTATTGGCATCCTGATAAGGATTTTCATAGGCCCCAATACCATCAAAGGTACCAGAGACTACTGCCGTACTAGAATCAATAATTGACTGCTCTGAAGTATAATTGATTATTTGATCCACATCTTCTGATGAGATTATATTTAATCCATTACCATCAAATATCGTAGATGAATCAACAACAGATAATTCTGTATTAATTACGCTCTTATTCCCCAAGATTTGAAGATTAGAAGGCATACTTGCACCAGTTGCAAATATGGCTCCTCCTAAAAGGATAAATATCATAAATACTATTAAGCATTTAACGAACTTGTTTTTCATTATTGAGTCACTTGTACAGAGAAAGTAGTATTTGAGCTATATAGTGGAGTTCTTTCGTATTCAGCTTTTATACTTTGCAGTGCCTCTTGCTGTGCATTATAAGTTGCATAATTTGCTCCACCTATACCTACTCCGACAAAAAGAGAACCAAGTCCCAAAGCAACACCCAAATTTTGTGTAGCAACAAAAGTAATAGCACTTGCAGCTATCCCAGCAACAGATCCTATAGTTGTTCCTAAAACACTTAGGAATGGCTTCTTATACCAATCAAACGTAATCTGAATAGGGACTAATTCCCCAATTAAGGAAGAATCAAAAATGCATTGTATTTCGAACCAAGAAGTACTATCTTTTCTCTGAGGAATAAGAAATTCGTAATATTGATACTTGTCATCTGTATAAGTATCAAAAGGTATAATTTCTTTGCCGTCTTCGAGAGTCAGGCTTTGTATTCCATGCCAGTTTAAAGGTTGAACACTAACCTGCAAAGGAATCTTAACTAGCACATCAATTGTAGCATTCTTATCATTTGCACCCTTTACGAGCAATTCATATTTTAGATTCACAGGTGAATCGGCTTTAACAACAGCTGATTGTATTCCTGGTACATATTGGCTTCCGGCATACCCAATAGATTGACTCGGTATAATTCGAGGTTCTGATTCGAACAAGGCATATATGTTATTCAAGCATAAAGATAACAAACCTATTAGAACCAAAATACGTAAAGATTTCCTATTCTGAATCCACTTAATCATATTTCCCTCCCAACAAATTATTATATGGCAAGCAAATTCCTATACGCAATTATTACGATTTATATATTTTTCATCTACTTCACTAATATCCATTATTCATATTTTCTTTATCTCAGAACTAAAAATATCGAAAAGTGAAAGGGAACATCCCAATTCAAGCATGTCTTTCAATTTTAGCCTTTAATTTGATTGACTTAATTCTTACGTATAAGTGTCTCAAAAATTGATACAGTCTAAATTAAAGTCTAGATATTTATTCGTTATATAAAAAGCGAACAGAGACTCTTATACCGTTCTAATCATCCGCCTAAGCGAGATTTCAACGCTTATTGCTGCTATTGCGACTATGAGCAGCAGCAGCAATGCGATTCTCAGCCAGGGAAAGCTTATCGTGAATGATGTTACATAGTAGCTGAGTATCTCTGGATTATATGATGCGATGATTCTGAAAATATATGGAGAAACAAGACCGATTGCTGTTCCAAGCATCGTTCCTACTATGACAGCGAAGGCAGTTCCTGCCATCGTTATCCGCAGATAGATTCTCCGCATCATACCAACAGATGCGCCAAGCATCATCATTGTGCTTATATCCCGCCTATCCCTTGAGACATATACATCGGCAGCATCAGATGCAAAGTACGCTGCGAGAAGCGCTACAGCCATGAATACTGCATAGAGAGCATCGAGTGAGGAGACAGCATTGGTATATATACCGCTGTACATCTCCATATAGCTTGAGAAGCTGCAGCCTGAGGCTCCAAGCTTCCTTTCCGTTCCCTCTGTATCACTGCAGGGAGGGAGCAGCACCTCATATCCATCTGGATCATAGCCCGATGTCTCAAGAGGAATATAGAGAAGATTGCTATCAAGCTGAGGATAGACAGATGGGAATATCCCAGCGATTGTCAGGAGGACAGGACGTGTTCTACCGCTCTCCTCCTCATAAAGGAGGAGCGTCATCCTATCCCCTGCCTTTATGCCAAGCTTATCTGCAAAAGACGATGATACAACAGAGGGATTGAGCACATCCGTGTCATCCATGATGAGTCCAAGCTCCTTACCGCGCATGCCGCTGAAGTAATCAGGGCCGACAGCATGGATGACAGCAGCGCCCTCACCATCTGCTGAGTAGACAAGTCCTTCAAGCATGCGCGATGGACTGATCTCAGCGCCATCAGGCAGCAGTGAAGCATCAGGCGGTGTCTCTGCATAGACATATATGGTTCCCTGACCAAGGATCTCAA
>CALWCR010000187.1 GCA_944376445.1 uncultured Clostridia bacterium
CTTCAGAAGAAGATTCTGTATATTCCAGGAAGGTACGGATTCTTTCGGAGCTGAAGGGAAAACCTCAAAGCACAATTGAACAATTGGTATCAGCATTGAACATTCCAGAAAGAACAATCTACAGGGAAATTGAATGGCTGAGAGAAAATGGCTATCTAGAACGCATTGGATCAAAGAAAGCCGGTTCTTGGCACGTAATCAAGGAGTTTGAATGATGAATGATACTTTGTTAAGCAATCTTGCAAAGCAATTTGAAACAAATAGGGTGTCTTCTGGTGTGATCCATCTTAAGAGTTCTCTGATTAGAATTCTTGGAGGTCGTATATCATCATAAGAAGCCCGAAGATGAGGTATCTGTGATACTCCACTCCTCACAAAAGCTGACATAGATTACTTTGGAGATTAAGACGATGAGATTGTCGAGAATCAAGGGCAGTGCTGCATTGAGCCCAGGTAATGCAAGACCTCTCTACAATATTCAAAAAATTCGGCCTGACTTTTGATGCATGTGTTATTATCCGCTCCGATATAATGGTTCATGAAGGATTACGCGATTGCATGGTTGAACTGATAATAAAGTGCATTACATTATTTTTTGTTTGACAAGTGCGTAAAGTCGTGTTAGGAAGTAATTAATGAAACGTTTCACGGAGAGATTATGGCGACGATAAAGGATGTTGCAAAATTAGCAGATGTCTCATTAGGGACAGTTTCCAATGTATTTAATAATCTTCCGTCTGTATCGGAGGAGGTGAGATCCAGGGTTCTAGAAGCAGCTACTGCATTGAACTACAGGCCGAATCAGATTGCAAGGTCGATGCGTACAAATAGGACTCATTCGATAGGACTGGTTGTCCCCGATATATCCAACCCATTCTATTATGAGCTAGCAAAGGGGGTTGGTGATAAGGCAATGGAAGACGGAATTATGCTATTTCTTTGTGATACTAATCGTGATACTTCACGAGAACGTCGTATAATGAATGTCCTGCCTGGCTATATGGTTGATGGTCTGATTTGGTGGAAGCCTCTTGTTCCTCAGAATGAAATTTTATCTGTATTTTCGGATATTCCAATTGTATTTTCTGAAAATGATGAAATGAGTAAGGAAAATGAGTTCAATTCTGTGTATGTGGACATCTATGAAGGCGCAGTTAAAGCAATGCAGTATCTTATCGGATGCGGGCATAAGAATATAGCTTTCATAAGCGGCTCAGGAACAGCAAAGAGCACATTAGATAGAGAAAGAGCATATAAAGATGTTATGGAAGCATGTGGTTTTGATATCAGACCAGAATATATTGCTCATGGAAATTTCAAATGGCAGGGAGGATATGATGCCGCATATTACTTATTGACACTACCAGAGGCTCCTTCAGCGATATTTGCTGCTAATGACCTTTCGGCGCTTGGTTGTATGAAAGCAGCGAAGGATCTAGGGCTTTCTGTACCAGATGATATTTCTATCATCGGATTTGATGATACCGATATGGCTGTTATGAGTATACCCCAGTTAACAACAGTGCGACAGCCTTGCAGAGAGATAGGGGAAGCTTGTTATCGTATGCTCAAGACTCTTTCTTATGGCAATCCAGAGGCAAGAAAGGTGAGAAGTCAAAGGCTTGGGACCGAATTGATAATTAGAGAGAGTGTGCGGAAGATAATATAGTTTCCCATTCCATTCCTTGAAGAATCGGAGGTAATTTGCTGTGACTGATAATATATATTCTCTAATAATTGATACCGATCCCGGCATAGATGATGCTGCAGCAATATTTTGGCTACTTAGTGATAAAAGATTTGATATTAAAGCCATTACCATAACACATGGCAATATCGGGGTAAATGGGTGCGCTATGAATGCGTTGAGGATTCTAGAGATAGCAGGGAAAGGAGATATACCTGTATATAAAGGAGCTAGGAAGCCTCTGCTTAAGTGTCCTGTAGCTGCTACGTACGCCCATGGGATGGATGGCCTTGGGGATACAGATTTACCATTCTCTGCAAATAAGGTTGCAGACGGATGGGCTCCATCTGAAATAATTCGCATTGCAAAAGAATCCTCAAGGAAAATCACAATTCTTGCAATTGGCCCGATAACAAATATAGCTATTGCGGTACTTTCAGCACCCGATCTACCTAACTATATTGAGCGGATTGTATTTATGGGTGGTGCTGTAAGGGTGCAGGGTAATATAACGACAGCTGCAAGCTTCAATGTTTATAGTGATCCTGAAGCTGCAGAAATTGTCTATAAATCCGGCATACCCATTGTTCAGATTGGGTTGGATGTATGCAACCTTTTTCGTTTTCATGTCAATGATTTTAATGTGCTTGCTCATGTCTCCAATTCTGTTGCGCAGGCAATGGTAAAGATGGCGAGATTCCGTCTCGCACAGATTGGAGTGTCTATGAACAAATCAGTTGCGGACTATGATTCGATAGCTCTAAATGATGTTGCGGCTGCAGCTTATCTGATTAATCCTGGATGGTTTTCCGTAGAAGAGGCGGAAGGAGAGGTTGTAATGGATGGTCTATGCCGTGGTATGACGCTGCTTGATTTTAATGTGGGAAAAGGCTGTAAGGGCAATATCATCTTTGCAGCAGATGCTGATTCACAAGCTGCTGTATCTGGATGGATTTCGGCAATCGCCGGTTTTGGAATCAAGGGGCAAAGGTAGTTATGAGAGTCTATATTGCCAATGATCATGGAGGAGTAGATTTGAAGCTTGAGATAATCAAGAGATTTTCAGATGAATATTCATTTATCAATTTAGGTACTGATACAAAGGATATTGTCAGATATCCATATTATGCAGAAAAAGTTGCCAAATCAGTTCTAAATGATAGTGATTCATTAGGTATTCTGATTTGCTCTACAGGAATTGGAATGAGTATAGCTGCGAATAAGTTCCGAGGAATAAGGGCATCGTTATGTACTGATTCTTATATGGCAAGAATGACACGTCAGCACAATAACTCGAATGTACTGTGCTTAGGTGGTCAGGTTATCGGAATTCTTGATGCTCTTGATATAGTAGGCACCTGGCTTTCAAGCAATTTCATCGGAGGCCGGCATAGTATTTCTATATCGCTGATAGATGAGATAGAAAAAAATCTCATATCTAAGACTCCCGAAAAAAGTGTGATGACAGAAGGAAGGTAATAACATGGAAACTAAAAGAATACCATTAATAGTTGATACGGATCCTGGAATAGATGATGCTGCATCTCTTTTCTGGATACTTTCACAGGATAGATTTGATCTTAAAGCTATAACAGTGGTTAATGGCAATATCGGACTTGATGGATGTGTGATGAATGCTCTTCGCATTCTTGAGGTCGCGAAGCGTACAGATGTCCCTGTTTTCCGTGGAAGTTATCGTCCGATTATGAAAGGACCGATGGATGCATCATGGATACATGGTCGTGATGGTCTGGGAGATGCTGGACTTCCTATGCCTAAAATGCATGAGAGTTATGGATACGCCCCTGCTGAAATTGCAAGAATTGTAGCAATGTCAGATGAGCCTGTTACGATACTTGCATTGGCTCCTCTTACAAATATTGCGCTCGCAATCCTTCTGGATCGGAACTTCTGTAGTAAAGTCAAGGAAATCCTTTTCATGGGGGGAGCTGTTAACGTCATAGGAAACGATTCTCCCGTATCAAGCTTCAATGCAGCCGTTGATCCGGAAGCTGCTAGCATAGTTTATTCATCAGGAATACCTATTGTTCAGCTCGGACTTGATATATGCGATTTGTTTACTGAAACAGATGATGATTTTGAGAGGTTGTATAGGGACGGTGGAAATATTGGAAAGTATTTATATAGGATGACTAGTGCTTGGAGGGCAAGACCTGACCTTAGGAAGCCAGTTAAGTGGTATAAAACCCGTCCTGATGGAATAGGAATGAACGATTTAGCAGCAACTGCCTATCTCATGAATCCGTTATGGTTCCAGGCAGAGGATGTGTATGCTGCGATTCAGATTGGAGGAAGCATTGGAGCAGGTCAGACAGTCGTCGATTTCCGTCATCTTCTCAAAAAGGAACCTAATATCAGGTTCGTATATGATGCTGATTCCAGAAAGGCAATTAACCAGTGGATAGAGGATATGGTTTCCTACTCGAAAAGAATATCAGAAAAAGGAGAATGAAATGAAGAAAAGATTGTTAGCCCTTTGCATTGTACTGCTTACTGCAGGTATGGTTTTTGCAGGCGGGAGTAAAGAGAGCTCCTCATCGGAAGATGAAAAGACGGTTGTTACTCTTACTTTTCTTGGCAACCAGGTTCAGCAGGATTTCCTTGATAAATGGATACCATTATTTGAGGAAAATAATCCTGATATCGATGTACAGTATACTGTTCTTGATTGGGGAACAGGCAAGACTAAAATTCTCTCATCTTTTGCAGGTGGTGTCGGGTCCGATATTGTTATGGTTTATGGAGCTGATATTCCTCAGTGGATTGAGTATGGAGCACTAAGCCCAATTGATGAATACTTTGATCCAGAGATGTTCATAGAAGTCCCATTCGAGATGGGAAAATGGAATGGGAAATTGTACGCTGTTCCTCTTCAGTCAAAACTGACAGGATATTACTACAGAGCAGATAAGTATGAAGAGGCAGGACTTGATCCTGACAATCCCCCCTCAGATTGGCAGCAGCTTGCAGAGTACTCTCAGAAACTGACAAAGCGGGATGAAAATGGCAACCTCATACAGTCAGGTTTTTGGGTAACTACAAGTCACTCATATAAGACATTGACTCAGTATGCTGTATTCCTTTGGTCCGCAGGCGGAAGTCTTTTCTCAGAGGATGGTACAAAATGTACGTTCAATTCACGTGAGGCTGTAACAACGGCTGAATATATCAGAGACCTTCTCAACGTATATAAGGTTGATGATGCTGGATCCATTCAAAATGAAAGTACTGATTTTGCACAGGGCAAGATGGTCAGTGGAGTATGCAATAATGCACCTAGGGGCATGGAGATTTCTAATCCTGAAGAAGTAAAGTTTGTCAGAGTTGTTCCGGTTCCTCCGATTGATGCAAACCATACTGGATACTGTGAGATAGGCGGGGATTATCTAGGAATTTCTGCAACTTGCAAGAACCGTGATGCCGCAGCTAGAGTACTTAAATATCTTGTAGAGACACCGGAAATAGTCATTCAGTCTTGTATTGAGTCATTTGGACCTCCTGCGCTTAAGTCCGCTGTGGATGGATTTAGGGCACAAAGTTTTTACGCAGATGTCTGGAATGATCTTTCAAATGGCAATGTTAAGGTTCAGCCGCTTCATCCTAGATGGGGAGAGATACAAGCTATTATGACAAAGGCACTTGACGTAATCTATCTAGAACCAAATGCAGATGTCCAGCAGGTTTTGGATGATGCTACAGCACAGGTTGATGCAATTATAGCGGAATCTGTTCCAGCATTAGGTGAGTAGTTTTCAATTCTAAATCTGGGGAGAAACCCTCCCCAGAATTTCGGGGAATAATATGAGAAAAAGCAATAGGCTTGGATTGACAAAAAGTGAAGCTCATGCAGGTCTTATTTTCGTTGCTCCTGCCGTGATTCTATTTATATTCATCAGGTTGGTTCCAACGATATATGCATTATTTCTGAGCTTCACACAGTTTAATATGGTAAAAGATCCTGTCTGGGTAGGCTTAGGAAACTATATAAAGATGACAGGAGATAAAGAATTCTTCATATCCCTGCAGAATACATTAGTTTATACGATTTTCAATGTTATTATCAGTGCTGCTGTTGCCCTTGGAGTCGCAGTGCTTCTCAATCGTAAAATCAGATTTGTTGGTTTTTTCAGAGCGATATACTATATGCCTCAGATAGCTTCTTGGATAGCTCTTTCCATGATATGGACATACCTGCTTAATCCTCCATATGGCCTTGTCAATTATATTCTGAGTTTATTCAATATTAGCAAAGCTCCTTGGCTTAGCTCACCATCTATGGCTCTCCCGACACTGATAATGATAGCTGTATGGCGTAATGTGGGGTATGACGTGGTGATATATCTGGCAGCGCTGCAAGGCATACAGCCATCATTGTATGAGGCTGCTGAAATTGATGGAGCATCCAAGCTGCAACAGTTCCTGAATATTACGTGGAAACTTCTTATTCCTACTACAGTATATATATTCATAATGACGGGTATATTCTCCCTTCAGGCCTTTGATCAGGTTTTTCAGTTGACTGCAGGCGGGCCCGCGGATGCGACTATAACGGTTGTTCTGCAAATTTATAGACAGGCTTTCCAGTTTGGTCAGATGGGTTATGCCTGTGCTCTTGCATTCGTCCTTTTTGTTGTAATTTTCATTCTTTCTGGGATGTCTCTGAAAATTACAGGACGGCTCGGAGAGACTGAATAAAGAATTAAGGAGGATGTGATGAAAAAAAGGAATGTAATTGTTAATTCTGTCTGTTACGTTATCCTTGGGCTCGGAAGTGTTATTATTTTGCTTCCATTTATCATAATGGTCTCTACTTCTTTGACACCTGCAGCCGAGGTTTTCGCTTGGCCTCCTAAACTCATTCCGTCTAAGATTATGTTCTCAAACTACCCGGATGCTGTGGCTGCAATAGATTTTGGAAGATACTTTATAAACAGTACTATTATTACGGTTACAGCAACAGGAATATCATTGTTTCTGAACTCTTCTGCAGGATATGCGCTTGCGAAGCTTAGATTCCCGGGTAAAAGACTGGTTTTTCTGTTCATACTTGGAACAATAATGATACCTGTTCAGGTAACCATGATTCCTATGTTTATCATGTTCCGTAGATTCCCGCTTATAGGTGGTAATAATCTTTTCGGAGTCGGAGGGACTGGATTGATTGATACATACCTTGCTCTTATCCTTCCGAATATGGCAACAACGATGGGAATATATTTGCTCAGGGAATTCTTTAGAAGCGTCCCAACTGAACTGATTCAGGCTGCGAGGGTAGATGGAGCATCAGAATATAGAACGTTTCTTCAAATATGTCTTCCTCTATCTGGTCCTGGATTGATAGCTTCAGGCATATTCAATTTTACGAATTCTTGGAATGATTTTTTATGGCCATTGATTATGACAATTTCTCCAGAGATGAAGACTCTGCAATTGGGACTCAGCCAGTATCAAGGCCAATATTTCACTGATTGGCACCTTATGATGGCTGCAACGCTCTTATCATGCTTGCCGATATTAATCTTGTATTTCATTTTCCAGAAAGGCTTTGTCGAAGGAATAAGCAGTTCCGGAATTAAAGGTTAGAAAACTTTTCTTTAGGAGGGTGTATATGAAAATTGTAAAGGTAGAGGCTATCCCTGTGATTATTCCATTTAATACGGAATGGAAGATTTCCACAGTCAATGACTTTGGTGGCGGATATGTTGTCATGAAATTGTACACTGATGAGGGGATTGTTGGCATTGGGGAGATTGGCAGATGGTTTGAAGGCGAATGTCCTTCGGATATTGTTAACACGTGTATGAAATTCTGCGCTCCAATTCTGATGGAAGCTGAAGATCCACTGAACATCAATGCAATAATGGATAAGTTCCGATGTATTCGTGAGCGACGATTTGCAAAGGCTCTAGTTGATATTGCATTACATGACCTGAAGGGCAAGAAACTAGGTATTCCTGTCTATCAGCTCCTCGGAGGAGCGTATCGTACTAAAATCCCTGTATGCCAGAGCCTTGGCATAAAGGATTATGATTCGATACGAAGAGATCTTGATCTTTATTTGGGACAGGGGTTTCGTGCATTTAAGATTAAGATAGGGCTTGATTATGATTTTGATATAAAGCTTGTCCGGATGATTAGAGAAATTGTTGGGCCTGATGTTCAGCTTCGGGTGGATGCAAACGGTGCATATTTTGGCAGTACTTGTCTTGCAGCTTTGCAGGAAATGGAAAAGTGCAATTTAACACTCATTGAACAGCCTTGCTCATATATCCATCACTCACTTCTGCGCGATTTGCGCAGATCATTACATACGCCTATATTGGCCTGCGAGGCAGCAATGACTCCTGAAACAGTATATGAACTGGTAAAAGACGAGGCTGTTGATATGATAAACATAAAGATAGGACGGCCCAGTGGTTTTATTGGTTCTAAGCAGATGGAGGCGGTTGCTATTGGCGCAGGATTGCCTGTGTGCATTGGTACTCAGCTTGAGATGGGTGTCGGAACAGCTGCCTGTGCGCATCTTGCTGCAAGTATCAGGGATTTTGCTGATACATCTGATATCACAGGGCCAACATTATTGGTTGATGATATTTTGATAAAACCACTCGACTACAGAGATGGCTATTTACATGTTCCAAATGGCCCTGGTCTCGGTGTTGAGATTGACGATGATAAACTTGAATTTTATCGTCTAGATAAATAGGAGAAATCGTTTGAATGGAATTTGCATATAGCAAGGAAACCCTGGTTTTGTTAACTAAATAGGGACTGGAAAATCCTTTATTTAAACCCAAAAGTGCCCTCCAACACAATGAATAAAGGAGGGCCTGTTTTTACAGCATTAATATGAAGAAGTATTTCATATAATCTGTCTTAATATGAATCTATATTTCACGAAGCGTTGATTCATATAACAGGTTATATATGAACTAATACTTCATATATCTTGCTTCTCATCCTCAGAAGCCGCGCCATTGGAAGAATTTTCATCTTTTAAGGATTCCCTTTCCTACAGCCTAATATCATGCCTTCTGAATGCCTCGGATATAGGGATATCCATAGGGCTTATGTGCCTCATCACCATCGCAAGCAATCCTCCTCCCAATCTATCATCCTTACGCACTAAGGTAAAGAATGCATCAGGCATATCCATATATTCACCATATTCATATATTCCTAATGCCTAGCTGGAGATGAAGGTTGTGTAGGGTGGGTGTTATGTCAATAAGAATTCCCCGAATTTCTAATGGAAATCCCGAAAATTATTATAGCGATAAAATCCACATTATTAACATCAATTTCCCCACATTATCGCCGGATACCGCAGTGTTACAACGGAATTTCCCAATGTTGTCGTTAGAATTCCGCACATTGGAGGTGCGGTCTGAGGCGGATAACACAGGCCACCGAAAGGCAATCAAAGAGATATATTATCACCAGAAATGCGTACATTTCCATCCATCACATACATCAGCTGCTCGGAAAGTATGGAGATCTCCTCAGCATCAAGTTCCCTTTTTCTTGTTCCGTCGCTTCCAGCTGCCGCCAGAAGATTAGCACCGCTTTTACTTCTCAGCTAAGGAAATCTTAATTTTTTCGTAGGTGAAGATTAATTTGACAATTCAAAATATGGTGATATAGTTATTGATATATCAGATAAAATATCACATAAAAGGAGGATTTGTGTGAAAAATAAGCTAATTGTTTTCTTAATGATTTCATGTTCACTATTTTCTTTGTTTTCTAGTGGAGCAAATGAATCGGAGAAACCGGAAAAATTGACCGTATGGCATGGATACAGTCAGACATCTCGAATTGACGCTATGAATGCTATTGGGCAGAAATATACAGAAAAAACGGGAATTCCTGTTGAATTTGAAGTTGTAACCTGGCCAAATCAAGCTGAAAAGTGGCGTGCGGCATATGCTGCGGGCACAATGCCAGATGTAATGATTTGTTTGCCTGATCAAGCAACCGCAATGTATTTTGCGGGAGCAACAGTTCCTGCTGATGACGCAATAAAATTGATAGGGGGTGCTGACAGATTTCTACCAGGAACGTTGAAAGAGCAATTCTATGATGGTCATTATATCGGGGTTCCTCATTATGCTCATTCACGTTTATTAATATATAGAAAAGATATACTTGAACAACATGGTTTGAATCCGCCAAAAACATGGGAGGAATATCTTAACGTCTGTAAAGAGATTAATGACCCTCCCCATTATGCCTTCCAGCAATTATTTAATAAATCTGATTATGGCTCAGCTTTTATGCTTGATGTATTTATGAGAAATGAGGGAGGAAAATTCTTTGATGAGAATTTTAATATCGTTTTTGATTCTCCTGAATCCATTAGAGCCGTGCAATTTCTTGTAGATCTATATCATATCGGTTCAATGCCAGAAGCAATGAATTATATAATTAATGATCAGTTTACTTTGCTGAATACCGGTGCAACGTATATGACTATTGATAGTGCATTTACAATTAATAGTGCATTAGAGAATGCTCCTGATATTGCAGCCGTAATGGATGTTGCCGAGCCTCCATATGATTCTTACTATTTGACAACGTTCCCAATTGTTGTTGGCAATACTTCGAATATTGATATTGCAAATGATTTCATTGCATTTATGTTCGAAGAAGAAAATTATGTCAATTTCCTTCATGCGATTCTTCCGGGTATGAATCCAGTACTTAAAGATATTGAAGACAAAACAAGTAGTTATTGGGAGAATCCTGCATTTTCTAATCCTCTTGTTGGAAAATGCGTGGATCTTCAGGCAAAGGGACTTGTTGATGGTTGGTCAATTGGTTTTGAGTATGGTGTAAATCCATTTGCTTCTGTCTGTACAGCAGGATATGTAGAGGAAATGTTCCAGAAGATAATAATTGATAATGTTCCAATTGAGCAGGCTGTTGCAGAATGTGCTGTCAAGATGCAGCAAGCAGTGGATGAGCAGAAAGAAGCATTAGGATGGGAATAACTTTGTTGTGTAATTATAAGGTACAACAATGTCGTTGAAAATGTAAAATTGTCCTGCTGGTAATTATTACCAGCGGACAAAACCATGAAATAAATGAAAGATAGAAATATACTAAAACAATTAGATGATCATCTTGCTCAGCTTTTTATTATTCCTGGTTTGATTTGCCTGATAGTTTTTGTTGCTTATCCTGCTATTTTAACTATTTATAATAGCATGACAAATCTTTCAATGTTGACTATGAGGGCAACTAAATTTGTAGGATTGAAAAACTACGTAGAAATTATTTCAGGAGAAGAATTTTGGATTAGTTTATTGAATGGTATAAAATACACTTTCTATTCCTTAATTGGTCAGTTCTTTATTGGATATGTTGCAGCCTTATCCTTGGAAAAAATAATATATTGTAAATCAATTTTTAGGGTAATGTTGCTTACGCCTTGGACTTTTCCATCAATTGCTTTAACTTTTCTATTTTCATGGATGTTAGATCCATCGTTTGGAATCATTAATTTCATTCTAGAAGGATTAAATATAATTGATAATCCGATACCTTGGTTTGGGGCAAAAAACACAGCTTTATTTTCTGTAATAATGATGAACATTTGGTTTGGGTTTCCATTTATAATGCTTACGCTTTTAAGTGGATTTCAGACAATACCAAATGAATATTTTGAAGTTGCAGAAATAGAAGGACTAAACTTCATTCAAAAACAGAAATATGTAATATTACCAAATTTGAAGAAAGTTTTTGGAGTTCTTTTGATCCTTAGGACAATATGGATTTTTAATAATTATGATTTTATTTTCCTGACTACAGGAGGTGGTCCTGGAATATCAAGTCAGACCGTACCAATTTATTCATATATTACTGCCTGGAAAAGAATGGCAATGGGAAGGGGCAGTGCAATAACAATCCTGCTTTTGATATTTGTCGGTCTTTTTATTGCTATTTATTTTAAAGTATTTGGCATGAGTGAAAAAGAGAGTAATTTATGAAAGATCATTCGATAAAACGTAAAAAAATTATTTCAATAGTATTTTGTTATTCTATTTTATCATTACTATTGATTATCGCATTGTTCCCTTTCTTGCATATGTTGTTCTCTTCATTGAAACCTTCAGAAGAACTCTTTATGCGTCCTCCAGTATTTGTTCCCCAGATTCCAACCTTAAAATGGTATGAACGGGTAATAACATATTCAAATTTCTTCATATACCTACGAAATAGTATAATCATTACTGTAGGGGCAACTTTGTTTGGTGTTGTTATTGGGGCTATGTCTGCGTATAGTCTGACAAGTAAACCATACAAGGGGCAGTCTATAATATCTAAATCTGTCTTGATTGCTTATATGTTCCCTCCCATCATTCTTATTATTCCTCTGTTTCAAATAGTAAATAAGATTGGGTTGGCTAATACACATATTGGTCTTATTCTTACATATATAACATTTAGTTTTCCCTTCTCCACTTATTTATTAATAAGTTATTTTAGAACAATTCCAAAAGATATTACTGAAGCTGCAAAGATTGATGGGGCTCTAAATATAAAAATATTTAGTACAATAATATTACCTCTAACAGGCCCCGCAATAGTTTCAACTGCGACATATTCATTCATTAATTCATGGAATGAGTTCTTATATGCTTTCATCCTTGCAAATTCGGATAGAACAAAGACATTGCCTGTCGCTTTATATTCTGTAAAAGGAGGAGAGATGATGGAATGGGGGACGGTTTTATCCTGGTGTACAATGCTTACTATTCCGTCCCTTATCTTTTTCTTCTTGATTTCAAAGCAATTGGTATCAGGACTTACCGCAGGGGCTGTAAAAGGCTAAAAGGAGGAAAAATGAAGGCTGCCATAATAGGTTGTGGAATGATGGGAAAGGTTCATGCCGATTGTTATATTTCAAAAGGTATTGAAATAGCTGCTGTTTGTGATAGTTCTTATGAGAAATTGTCTGATTTTGCTTTAAACTATAATACTAGAACATATACCAGTGTGTATGAAATGATGAAGAAAGAATCTGTTGATCTGATTTCGATTTGTACACCTGTAAATAATCATTATAGTTCAATGAAAGCAGTCATTGAAAACAATTATCCTATTTTATGTGAGAAACCCTTTTGTGCAAATTTGACCCAAGCAGATACGATTGCAGATTTGATTATTCGGAAAAATATACCATTTCAGCTCGGATTTAAAATGCGATATGAGAATGTATATTCAAAAGCGAAAGAAATAATCGATTCCGGTGAAATCGGTGAGTTGCAATATATATTTATTAGTCATTATCAACCATTTTCAATACCAGAATGGTATATGGATAATGGAGTAATACAGGAATTACTGATTCATGCATTTGATATTGTTAATTGGTTTTTTTGCGGTGAAATGCCAAATAGAATCGTGGTGGATCGTTGTTTCATCAATCATCGAAAGGGTGAAGATAAAGCCTTTATCAATTTATATTATTCAGGAAATCGTCGCGCATACATCACAGGTGGATATATGCCTTTCTTTCCAAATGTTCATGGAGGGCATGATTTTGTTTTTCAATTTATAGGTGAAAAAGGATATGTTGCTGCAAAACGAAATAGTAATGTAGAAGTCTTCTCACATAATAGAATAGAAACAATCTCTCTTTCTCCAGTGAATGCCTTTAGTCTTGAGATTGATGATTTCTTGAAATTAGTAAAGGGGAAAAAAAGTGATAAGCTTGCTGATATTCAAGATGCGGTTAATTCACAAAGATTATATCAGATGGTTGTGAATGCATATTCAGAGTATTCCCGTATTTAATTTAAAGGAGGTATATATGGAATATGATGTAATTGTAGTAGGAGGAGGACCTGCAGGAATTGCTGCCGCTTTGGGGGCATCTAGGACAGGAGCTAAAACATTATTAATTGAAGAATACAGTTTTCTTGGAGGGATGTTAACTGCAGGATTAGTGGCTCATTATGATCCCGTGCAACAGATAGAGGTATCAGGAATCGCTTATGAGATATATGAAAAACTGAAATCAGCAGGAGCAATAAAGGAGTTTGATCAAAATAATGAACCTATGCCTTTTAATTATTGGCAAGGTGGATGTGGTATTGATAGTGAATATTTTAAACTCCTTGCATTTAGTCTCATGAAAGAAGCAAATGTCAGTCTTCTTTTACGGACAGTGATGATTAATGCCATTACAGATAATAATAAATTAATTGGTATTGAAGTACATAATAAGTCTGGCAATCAAATTATAAAGGCAAAATGCTTTATTGATGCTACTGGAGATGGAGATTTAGCTGCATACTCTGGTGCGGAGTTCTTTGAAGGATATACGGAGGATGGACAATGTATGGCTTCTTCCCTCTGCTTTAATATTGGTGGTGTGAATGTAGAGGAATTATATAATTATATAGAGAATAACCCTGCTGAGTTAGGTAATCATCCAACACAAGGAAAGTATATACGAAATGTTCATAAAGCATCTATTATTCAAGGGTTTTATTCGTTAATTGAGAAAGCACGAGAATGTGGTGATTTGTCATTTTCTTTGCCTGAATCTGGGATTGGAATGGTTCAACTTCCAATTAGTGGGACGTTTCATATTAATGCAGTAAGGCTACCTAATAAAAATCCAATTGATGGAAATGATATGACGGAACTTTCGATTATTGAACACAGTTACGTTAATGAACTATATAAATTCATTAGAAAGTATATTCCTGGATGTCAGAATTCCTTCATAATGTCAATTGCTCCTCAGGTGGGAGTTAGAGAATCTAGAAGAATAAAAGGTGAATATGTTTTATCAGTAGAAGACATAGAAAAAGGTGTTAATTTTGCCGATTCTATAGTAAGAAATAAATGGGCGCATACTGATATGCACTCTGGGACGGGTATGGGATGGTCATTCAGATTTATTGAAGGCCCCTTTTATATTCCATATAGATCACTGATTCCTCAGAAAATTGATAATTTGCTTATATGTGGTCGTTGTATTTCAGCTACACGTGAAGCGATGGCTTCGATACGTATAATGCCAATATGTTCTGAAATAGGGGAGGCTGCGGGTGTTGCTGCAGCAATAGCTGTAAGAAATGATTGTGTTCCTCGAGCAATTGATATTTCAGAGTTACAAACTGTACTAACTAATTATGGTGTAAGAATTTAATTTAGAGGAGAATAAAAATGAAAGGAAAAGTATTTCAGGGTATAATTCCACCAATGACAACACCACTTACTATAGATTATTCAATAGATATTGATGGCTTAGCAAATCAAATCGACTTTCTTATTACTAAGGGTGTTGATGGTTTATTTATACTTGGTAGTTCTGGAGAGTGTGTAAATCTTACACATAATGTTTGTGATAATTTAATAAGGAAGACTGTTGAATTAGTGAATGGGCGAATCCCAATTCTATGTGGCGCTATCGAACCAAGTACTCTCCGTGTCATAGAGCGAATCAAGGTTTTAGAGGATTATGGCGTTGATGCCTTTGTTGTTACCCCTTCATTTTATTTACAGAATTCTGATCAAGAAGAGATAGTAAAGCATTTTGAAAAAATAACATGTACTACAAGTAAGAACATAGTTGTATATAATATCCCAGGAATGGTTCATGTAAATATTCAACCAAAAACAATTTATGAAATATCCCATATTGATAACATCGTTGGTTATAAAGATAGTTGTAATGATTTTGAACAACTACAAAGAGAGGCTTTTCTTCTTAAAGAAACGAAAATTAGTTTCTTTAATGGTGCAGAAGAATTGAGTGGAGCCGCATTGATCTTTGGGGCTGATGGTAATGTTCCAGGACTTGCTAATTATTTTCCTTCTCTCTTTGTGCAGCAATATATAGCTGCAAAACAGCGTAATATAAATCGAGTGATAGAACTGCAAAAGAAAATTAATACAGTTAGAACCGCTTTGTTTGTAGGGAAACATTGGATGAGTGCAATGAAGTATATTGCTAGTAGAATGGGTTTTGGTCAGAATATAACAGCTCCTACCGTATATCCTCTTTCTGATAACGAAAAGCTTGCTATTGATAAAATCATTGCACCTTTTGTTGAGAAATCTTTTTAGTATGGAGAAAGATTATGTCTTCTAAAAAGAAAGTGTTAATTTCAATCCCCAATGGAAAACTGAAAGTTCTCTTATTTCCAGAACCATTAATATCTCAACTTTCGGAGAAGTATGAATTAACGTGGAATAATACGACTGATCAATGGCATGAAGATGAATTATGCGAGTTGGTTAGGGATAAAGATGCATATATAACAAGTTGGGGATCTTGCAAAATATCAAATAAAATTCTTTCACATGCAAATAATCTCAAATTTATCGGCCATATTGGGGGGACAATTAAGTGGCTTGTTGATGAGGATTTCTTTACGTGGAATATTCCGATTGCAAATGCCAATATTCCTTTATGCGATGCTGTTGCAGAATACTGTTTAATGATGTTTTTATATGGAAAGTGGGATTTGGGAAATAAATTAAGACTTATGAGAGAAGGGGGGTGGGCTGATAATGATGATGTTGTGCCATCGTTAAATGGTAGCACAATTGGATTAATTGGGTATGGTACAATCACGAGGGCCCTCATAAAAAAACTAAGGATTTTTGATGTTACCATTAAGGTTTATTCCCGACATTGTTCAGAAGAACAAGCTCTGGCTGATGGGTTTGTTTTGAGTAGTCTTGATGATGTGTTAGCTTGTGATATTGTATCTATTCATATGACTTCATCTAAGTATTCTCAGAATTTAATTGATGAGGACAAGATTAGAAGTCTTCGAGATGGTTCAATTTTTGTAAATACATCAAGAGCTTCAATTGTTGATTATTCAGCTTTAGAAGAAGAGGTAAAAAAGGGGAGAATAACTGCAATCTTGGATGTTTTCCCAGAAGAACCCTTATCTCAGAATAGCTCTCTTCGAGGATATGAAAATGCAGTATTAACCCCACATTTAGCCGGATGTTCTCTTTATGCTCGTCATAAAATGACAGAATTTATTTTTAATGATTTAGAGAACGTTCTATTAGGAAAAAGGCCCATAGGCGAGGTAACCTTGCAAAGATATTTAACGCTGACACCTAAGTAGTTATGAAACTGTATATTGATTTTTATTTATTCAAATGTCAGATCTTTAGAAGATAATAGTTAGGAAGGAATGAATATAATGCATAATTCTGTTATTCTTACACAAGAAGATATTAATGCTATAACGCATCAAAAGGATTCATATGTAAAGAAAATATATGATGAATTGATAAGGCGTTTTACAATAAGGCAATTGGTTCCAGGACAGGTATTAAATCGTAGGAAACTTGCAGAGGAGTTTGGCGTAAGTGTTTCGCCTGTTCTGGAAGCTCTTGTACAGCTAGAACAAGATGGATTTATAGAGACAATACCTCGCGTAGGTGCAGTGGTGCGTCCTGTACGGAATGAAGATGCATATGCTCAGTTATTAATTCGTGATGGAATTGAGTGTAATGCCGCTAGGATTTATGCAGGAAAGTGTGTTAGCGATAATTTTGATTGTTTATATGAATATGCTATAGCAATGGATAAAATGGTTGAAGAAGGGAAGCTGTTTTCACTTGAATTTACGAATGCGGATTTATGTTTTCATGCTTCATTAGTAAATTTGTGTAAAATGCCAATATTGACAAGAGAATTTATTCGATCTGTGAGAATTGGTGTTTTTGTAAATATTAATAGGGTTGATGGCGTATTTAATAAAAGCCAAAGCCACGTGGATTTATTAGAGGGATTGTTGACATCAGATTCACAAAAGGCGGTTAGTATTGTTCGGGATCATTTGTGGAGCGGTAAGCCAGAAGTCATATATAAAGTTTTTGATATTAAGTAAGAAGGTAATATATGAAACGATCTGACATTAATAAAACCATAAAGGAAATGGAAATTCTTGTCTCAAAATACAATTTCACACTTCCTCCGTTTTGTTATTGGAGTCCAGAAGATTGGACTGGAAAAAATCATGAATATGATGAAATACGAGAAAATATGCTGGGTTGGGATATTACTGATTTTGGAAGTGGAAATTTCGAGAAAGTTGGATTTGCGTTAATTACATTAAGAAATGGTAATATGAAACTTTCGCAAAAATATAAAAAGACATATGCAGAAAAATTGATTATGCTTAAAAATAATCAGATAGCGCCATTTCATTTTCATATTTCTAAGGTTGAAGATATAATAAATAGAGGGGGTGGTATTTTGATTATCACACTATATAATAGTGATAAAAATAATGGTTTATCTTTATCAGATGTTATCGTGAATAAGGATGGACGAACTTATACTGTTGCCGCAGGGACGGGAGTTAAGATTTTTCCTGGCGAAAGCATTACTTTATTACCTTATCAATATCATTCCTTTTCTGTGGTTCCCAATACAGGAGATGTTTTAATTGGAGAGGTTTCATCATTAAATGATGATTTATCAGATAATTTCTTTTATGAAAAATGTGGACGTTTTCCACAAATCGAAGAAGATGAGACTCCTTATCGTCTGCTTTGCAATGAATATCCCAAAGTATCAAATTGATGATTCAAGGTTTATAAAAATATCTTGTTTCATTTTAAAAGCATTTTGCCGTTGTTCTTTTATGCTCATATTTAGATTTCAATAAGCAGGAGAAATTACACAAACTGAGATTTTAGGGGGGCGATATAATTATTATATCAGTTTGGCTTTGACTGTCAGAACAACAGGATGCTCTTTATCCTTGAAGCATGTTTCCTTCAATCCCTCAATTACGAAGCCATTCTCGAAGAGGGGAGAGAAGAGATCCTGAAGAGATCTATGGTAGTAGGTATGCTGTACAGGCTGCCCTGCAATTGCCTCTCCTTGATAGCTATGCTCTGTCATGTATCTGTCTGTGAGAGTAACGAAGCATGGATGCTGCGTTGCGAATACGAATA
>CALWCR010000188.1 GCA_944376445.1 uncultured Clostridia bacterium
TCCTCTTTGGCAGGTCAGGTTCGCAGAGCTCCTTGTATCGCTTTCTGAGAATACTGGTATCAGGGTAGTTGTAAACTCCCATAGTCCATTCTTTATCGAAGCATTGGAGCTTTGCTGCTCAAGAAAACTCAATAAGGATGATTACAGGCTGTATTTCACAGAGATGGATAAAGGGATTGCTGCAATAAAGGATGTGACTTCCGATTCATCGTCTATATATGATTCACTAGCAGCTCCATATGATGTGATGGATAAGATCTGGAGTCATCTATGAGCTGGCAGGATATAAAGAGAGAAGGGGATTATCATAGTCCGCTTTCACATGCTTCCATGGATAGCGATAGACATCCTCTTCTTGATGATTCCAGGAAAGTATTCAATATAGAGAAATTCGCGAAGGATAAGGGTTATAATTGCTCTACTGTTGATGCCGTTCATATTGATTTTCATGGCAGCTCAGACCCCAAAACTGTTCTACTTATTGAATTCAAAGGTGGACTGAATCCCGCAGATTGGGAAGACCATAAGGAGAATACTTTCTATAAGAAATGTTTCGACACTCTTCATGTTCTTCTAAAGGATATTGTCGATGATACAGATTCCTGGTGTTTTGTCTTTTCCGGAAGATGTAATCTGAAATACATTATCTGCCTGGATGAGCGTAATGCTCTTTTCCAGGAGAAAGACAAACCGGCAAAGCAACGAATACGCAATAGATCGAAGGTTGTGAATATGCGGAATAAGGTTGCTTTGGACGGAGTATTCTCTTCCTTAAGAAACTGCTCCAACCGTCATCCTTTTTCAGATATAGCTGTAATCAGAGCTTCAGACCTGAGAGGATATTTCTGATATTTAGAATCGAGCAATAGCTGACAGTTTGCTTTGTAATGCAGATATAGAGTCCAGTTTCGCTGGGCTTATTTTACACGAATTTAACGGAATTTCATTCCCTATAAAGAATTCAACTGTATTTATTATTGTTTGATTTTTATATTTTATCGAACATAACGAACAAAATATGTTAGATAACTTGCAAAGGAGGGTATTTTGTGCTTATATAGGCAGTGTTCGTGGAAAGGATGATACATGAGAAGGTTATTCTCCATTGGAGCAGTGCTCCTTATTCTTTGCATGCTGTTCTCCTGTGAACCTGTAGTGAAGGATTCATTGAGTACAGCGCCTGTCGAAGCGAATGCAACTACGACTGCTTCGATCAGCCCGGTATCGGGTCAGCCGAAAAGGCTCTCTGTGAGATTCTCACCAGTTCCGAATGCGTCGGAGTATCAGGTGATGGCAACGGAAGCAAGTGCATCATCAGGTTCTAAGCTTGGACTTGAGGATAGTACTGTTAAGGTTACGGATTCCGATTTCTCCGGATCTTCCTTCACATGCATTCTCGATAACCTTGTCCCTGGTGGCACGTATAATATCTCAATACAGGCAAAGAACAATGCGAATACCGATTGGATCACTGTATATAAGACAGAGAGGAAAGTGAATGATGCAGTACCAGCAGCGAATGAGAAACCTACGTATAGCATCTCGCCGAATGCTGCGAAGACTGCGCTGAATGTAAAGCTTGATACAGCCATAGGCTATAAATATCTTATAAGCCTCAATCAGGTGGATGCCAGAGCCGGAGCAGAGACAAGCGGCATAATAACCGGTACTGGAAGAACTGCGGAATACTCATTCAAAGTTTCTCCTGAAGCGGAGTACTCTGTAGGTGTTTCCTATGCCTATATCACTGCAAGCGATGAAAGCCTCATGACAGGGAATGCACAGTCCTCCGCATCCTCAGAGCAGAGTATCGATATGAGTGCGTATGATAGCAGCATCAAGCTTGAATACAATGACAAGACAAGTTCCTTTGATGTGGCAGGTCTTCCGGATGGTACGGCATCTGTATCAATTGTCTCATCCGATGGAAGTATTGCAAGCTCTCCTGTATCTGTATCGGGAAATGAGATAAGCATACCAGCCTCCGATTTCCTCGATGGTCTTGATCATGGATACTTCTCTGTCTATGTGACAATGGATGACGCCTCTGTGAAAATGAGCACTGCTTCTGTCTGGTGCTTTGTCGCTCCGATTATCTCCAATAGCGATGATGCAGCCCTCTGGCAGACATACAGCGTGTCATGGTCTGTTTCTCCTTCAATTGAGGCAGCATATAGAGTTGAGGTCAGGGAGGACAGTTCAAATACGAATACTATCCCTGCAGATCCTTCAAGGAAGATAGAAGCAACAGTCTCTGCATCCGGCTTATCCATAACCGGTCTCAGCAGCCGCACGAAGTACATTGCCGAAGTCACAATCAGAACCAGCGATAACGTCCCATATGATCTGGAGCTCCCATTTGAGACAAAGAGCTTTGCTGGGACATACACATGGACGAATCTGAATTATGGGGGTAGTAATTCAATGACCGGGCCTGAAAACTTCTCCGTAACTGTTTCGGATGGTTCTGATAGTGGTGCATTTCCATATACTGTAAAGATCGCAGATACAGATTCGGACTGGGATGGCTCTTCACATCGTATTATGCCTCTGATTGATTCTTCTGAAGCACCTGGTACGATTGAATATACCAAGGAAGAGGGGAACTATATCGAAGCCAATAAAGCCTATGCTTGGAATTATGGCAAATGGGCATTAATCAATATGAGTGACAGCATTCTTAAAAGCTGGTCTCCTGTCACACAGTCTGAATATCGGGATTTTGTCGCTACAGAGGTCACGACAAGCACTTTGATGGATGGTATGATAAATGGACCTGTTAGAACACTTACATCATTTGAATTCAGACAGATAAACAATACACCATGTGTTATTTTCCGGAATGAGACTCTTGATAATACTCTTGCCGAGGGTTTCGTATTCAACAATGAGAAGCAGTACCAGAGCGAGGGAATGGCTGATAGGTATTCATTCCTTCTTGTACCTGAAGATGTTGCAGAGGAGGTATAACGATGAAGACAAGAAAATATGCTTTCGCGATTTTATTGGGAATCTTCTGTTCATTCTCAGTCTATGCTGATGTGATTCTTACAAAGGATAATATCGACCATGGGGTATTCTCATCTCCTGCAAGGATTGTGGATATTGATAAGACAACGCCGTTTGGATTCAAAGCAGAGCTTATCAGCGATATCGATGAGCTTGATTTCCTGAATGATCCTGTATCATCGTTTGAGAAGGCATCGAAAGCTGTTGCGGATTATCTTGCTCAGCAGGGGAGTGACTTCTGGTATAAGCATTCCAATCTGGCAAGCGATCTAGCATCTCTTGATCCTTCTTTTCCGGTAAAGGGATCTAATGAAGAGCTGTATATCAAGGAGCTGCAGGAGTATTTCTCAGGAAGATTCCTATCCGATGAATATGGTGATAACAACAGGACCCTTGCTGTTGCTGATGTCTTTGATAACGGAGTCTATCCTCCTGGACTTGAGAAGACCATGGGAGGGGATATGGATCTTGGTCTCAGCTTTTTCGGTGGTGATATATCAAATGGGTTCGGGTGGAACGTTGGTTTCGATCTCTATCTCGATAGCGCAGGATCCCTGCTCAGCAACTATACCGATGGAGACTGGACATATGGCAATGACCTTGCAGGAATAATATATGCTGATCTTGGATTTGCAACCTATGTCATTGATGATGTTCTTGCTATAGGTCTGTCTGTTTCCCCGGAATTGTTCTTCAGGACGACTTTCCTCAACTCAGACATCATCAATGCAAGGATGGAGAACCAGATACTTAATATCTTTGCCCAGAATAACTATTACTTCGGAGCTGGAATAGGTCTTAACTTCGGTATTATGTATAAGCCATTGGATAACCTCTCCCTTTCATTTGACTTAAGGAATGCTCCTGCAATAAAGGGTGCAATATACTTCAATGCC
>CALWCR010000189.1 GCA_944376445.1 uncultured Clostridia bacterium
GCGCTACATCCCGACTCTGGTACCGAAGAAGAGAAGAAGTGGAGCTCATGATCAGAATTGAACTGATGACCTCATCCTTACCAAGGATGCGCTCTACCAACTGAGCTACATGAGCATTTCGTCTCTCAGCGAGGTGTGTAATTAGCAAGATACACCACAACTGTCAAGCTTTTGAAGGAAAAAATTTTTGGCTTGAGTTGCCTTGCTGTACGGAAAATACGAAAGAAGGGAAGGGTATATTTGTAAAAATATAAATATTATAGTATATTATAAACGTGTTTTTATTACCTCCCCGGGACAGGGCATAAAGATGCCCACAAAGTGCTGAAGAAGACAGAAAAAAATGGAAAGTATTGGAAATGACTTTTATTGAAATTGACATTCATTTCCATTTATATTAAACCTACGAAAACGCGCCGCATGGAGCGGTCTGTAAGGATTAAAGATATCAACAGTATGGAAGTGTCTCAAGGCAAGAAAAAGGAGCCCATATGGATTTTGGAATGCAGTTCAGACACAGCAATGGCAATCTTCATATCAAAGCGACCGGAGTTTTTGATGAGAAGTCGGTTAAAAGTATGCTGGACCTTTTCGACAGGGAATATCCTGCTGGAGGGCGTGTTTTTATTGATACGGAGGCTATAACCGATGTGCACTCATCTGGACGTACGGCGCTGAACTTGTGGCTTGGTCGAACGCCTGTTCCCGCCGGTGCTTTGTTTTTCATGGGGGAGAAAGGCTTCCAGATGGCTCCGGACGGTACTCGTGTTCTTATTATTGATCGCTCGCGAAGCAGGAGCCGCCGACAGCAGGAGGGGCAGCAGAGAGGTGGCGAGCATGGACACCGATGCTGCGGCAAATGTGCCCATTGTAAATGCCGTCAGGGGCATGATCGGCATGGAGAGGGGAACGATAACCAGTAATCTGTGACGGGCTCACGTGTAGAAGCCTGTTCTACCCATGCTCTTTGTTTTCGACACAAAAAAAGACCTGGACAACGATCCAGGTCTTAATGTTTTTGTGGTGCGCCTAGAGGGATTCGAACCCCCGACCTACTGCTTAGAAGGCAGTTGCTCTATCCAGCTGAGCTATAAGCGCGCTCTTTGTGTTGTAGAGAAGGATTGCCTCGGGGTCAAGAAAAATTTTTGATTATCGTTTAAACCACTGCTCGATGCGCATACGGAAGCATCTGCTGAAAAAACGAATGATGAATCCTGTCAGAAAAGCAGTGATGACGGTGCCCTCCCGAAGGCCTGCAATTTGTCCCAGGCAGATGTAGCCGAGCAGGGCGGCAAGAACGACCAGAGAAACGTCGTTGATGACTTTGAGGTTGCTGAACGGCAGCTTGAGGCGATAGGCAAGGGCAAGTACGAATCCTTCGCCAGGAATGACCATGGTGTTGCTGGTGATTTCCAGCATGATGCCGAAGGCCATGAGGGTACAGCCGATAAGACTCATGCCGATACGCAGCGGCCAGGTTTCAGGAATGAGGGTATGAGTTACCCACATGCCGAGATCGATAAACATGCTGAAAACAAACACGCACGGAAGCTGAAGAAATTGTCGGGGCCTGAAGGTTTTGCCGAGCAGCGGTATCTGAGCCAGCAGCATGAGCGTGTTGACGCAAAACGTTCCTGTCCCCATGGAAAAGCCGAAAATTTTGGCGACTACATAGGGAACGCTGGAGATGGGGGTCGTCCCCAGCTGGGCATTGGTAACCATGGCTATGCCGTTACCCATGAAAAAAAGGCTGAAAAAAAAGATAAGCCAGCGCTTGCAGCGCTCCTTTGTATGAGATGTCTTCATTTTTTGTGCCGCAAGAAGTTATGAAAATAAATTAATTACATATTATTCTATTCAATATTGCCAGCGAAGGCAAGTTTTCTGCCTGTAAAATGAAGGAAGCCTGCCGAAGGGCAGGCTTCCTGTTTCATGAGCTGGCAATCAGAAGTTCGGGTTGACGGCAGCTTTTCCGTCTCCGAGCATGGTGTGCACGTATTGCACGGTGCGTTCATCTACCGGCACTATGGGAAAGCTGTTGCGGCATGCTCCGCAGGTTACTGTCATGGGCTGCACGGGGGATACCAGAACCACTTCGTTCTGGCAGTACGGGCAGATGTAGACAAAGAGCAGAGCCATGCTTTCGGGCTTTACCGGTTCATCGTAGGTCATTCCATTCTCCATGAACGGTTCCAGAAAGAGGAAGATTCTTTTTTAGAGTTCCTCCCACGACACTCAGATGAGCAGATTGTCACCGGTCATTTCGGCCGGAACTTCGACGCCCCAGAGTGTAAGCAGCGTTGGCATGATGTCGCCGAGCTTGCCGTTTCTGACAGGATGAGTCCTGCCATCTTCCAGGATGAGAAGCGGTGTCTGATTGAGAGTGTGGGCAGTCTGCGGCCGGCCTTCTTCATCAATCATTTTTTCTACGTTGCCGTGGTCTGCAGTAATGCACAGTATGCCGCCGCGGTCCATGACGGCCTTTTCAATGCGGGCCACACAGGCGTCTACCGTTTCGCAGGCCTTGATGGCGGCTTCAAGAATGCCGGTGTGTCCAACCATGTCGGGGTTGGCAAGATTGCATACGACGAATTCGTACTTACCGCTGTTCCACGCCGCGATGAGCTTGTCGGTCACTTCTTCGGCGCTCATCTGGGGCTTGAGATCGTAGGTTGCCACATCTCGCGGGGATTCGACAAGAATGCGATCCTCATTTTCAAAGGGAGCTTCTCTGCCGCCGCTGAAGAAATAGGTCACGTGGGCGTATTTTTCCGTTTCGGCAATGCGCAGCTGATGCAGTCCCATGGAGGATACAAGTTCTCCCATGGTCTTGTCGAGATTGTCCTTCGTGAAGGCAACGGGAGCGGTGAGCGTGGCTTCGTAGGAGGTCATGGAGGCTACAGCGGCCATGTCGGGCATGACACCACGGTCGAATCCGGTGAAGTCGGGATCCGTCAGGGCACGTACCAGTTCTCTGCCGCGGTCGGCCCGGAAGTTGAAGCAGAACACCCCGTCTCCGTCGCGAATGACGGATTCGGAAGGATCAAGCAGAATGCGGGGCTTCAGGAACTCGTCGGTTTCTCCTTCGGCGGAGGCGGAGCGAAGGGCATCGGAAGCGTTGTCTGCACGCTGCCCCTTGCCGTGCACGAGCATATTCCAGGCTTCTTCCACACGTTCCCAGTGCTTGTCGCGGTCCATGACGTAGAATCTGCCGACCATGTCGGCCAGACGGGCCCCTGTCGTTTTCAAGACAGGTTCAAGCATGGACACATAGTCGATACCGGAGCAGGGCGGTGTGTCTCGTCCGTCGAGAAAGGCGTGAACCAGAGCGGGAATACTCTCGCGCTGCGCCATTTCAAGAAGAGCAAAAAGATGATTGATATGGCTGTGCACACCGCCATCCGACAGAAGACCACAGAAATGAACGCGACCGCCGCGGGCGCGGATACGTTCAAACAGATCAAGCAGAACAGGGTTCTTGAACAGCTCGCCGCTTTCCACAGCCATGTCGATGCGGGTCATGTCCTGATACACGATGCGGCCTGCGCCGATGTTCAGATGGCCGACTTCCGAGTTGCCAATGAAGCCTGCCGGCAGGCCGACCTGACGTCCGGAAGCGTCCAGTCGTCCCATGCCGGGCATGGCAAGCAGACGATCAAGTGTGGGCGTATGCGCAAGGCTGGCGGCATTTCCCGGTCCTGCCGGAGCCAGACCGTAGCCGTCGAGAATGAGAAAAAGGGTGGGTTTCACTGCAGGCATCAATTATTCTCCTTTCCTTCCGCTGCTGTGGCAGGCAGCGACTCGGCACCGGTCCAGAGAGCTTCAAGGTGATACAGTTCTCTGACCGGCTCCTGAAAGATGTGAACGATGATATCGTTGAGGTCCACGAGTACCCACTGACCTTCCTGGTAGCCTTCCGTGCGAAGGACTTCAAATTTTTCCTGCTTGCACAGTTCCGAAAGACCGTCGGCAAGGCTGCGGGCATGGCGTGCGGAGGATGCGGAAGCTATGATGACGATGTCTGCCAGAGGATTGCCTTCCGGAAGACGAAACACGGCCAGATCACGGGCCTTGTGTTCGGTCAGCCAGTTCTGCAGAATGGGCGCCTTTTCAGAGGCGGGAAGCGTGGAGTATTTTTTTTCTTTGGTCATGGTGTCCCTCAATGTGCTCAGTATAGTCGATAGGAATGGGGCGTAAGTGTACATCATTACCTTTTGGAGCGCAAATGGCGGGCAGACGGCTCGATGGCGCTCTTTTCTTTTTTGCGTTCGCCCGGTATGACTCCAGAACAAGGGAGTTTTTATGATGGATTTTCATGTGATGCTCACGCCGGATGTCGGCGGCAAGACATGGGACGCTTCTTCCATGCTGCACTATGCAGCCTTGGCCGGCTTGCGTTTTGTGGGACTTGTTCTGCCAAGTGACGGGAGCAATTTTTCAGAGCTGACCACCTTGTCTGCGCAGGTGCGGAAGCTCAGCCTTTATGCCAACGTGGAGGCACGTACAGGCGTGGAGCTGCGTCACATTCCTCCGGCGCTTCTTCCTTCCATGGTACGGGAGGCCCGTGAAGCAGGCGCTGAGCTTGTTCTGGTGCATGGTGAAACGATTGACGATCAGGTGGAACCCGGAACCAATTTTGCGGCCATAGAGGCCGGAGCCGATATTCTTGCCCATCCAGGTTTGATTGATGAAAAGGCCGCTGCCTTTGCGGCGGAGCGTGGCGTTGCGCTGGAGTTTACTTCTTGCCCTCGACATGCTCTGACCAATGCCCATGTTGCAGCCATGGCACTGCGGTTTGGATGTCTGCTGGTGAGGGGAAGCTGTGCCCGCTGTGCGGCCGAAATGACCACCAGAACGTTCTGGCCGCAGATCATAAAAGGGGCAGATGTTTTCGGAAAAACGGGCGAAAAAAGTAATTTATTGGAATTATTGAAAAACAGTGAGTTCCAACTTTTGAATGCGTTAATGACTTCCCCAAGAGGAAGAGAAAAATAAAATTTTTTCCTTCAAAAGCTTGACAGGTGTGGTGTATCTTGCTAATTACACACCTCGCCGAGAGACGAAATGCTCATGTAGCTCAGTTGGTAGAGCGCATCCTTGGTAAGGATGAGGTCATCAGTTCAATTCTGATCATGAGCTCCACTTCTTCTCTTCTTCGGTACCAGAGTCGGGATGTAGCGC
>CALWCR010000190.1 GCA_944376445.1 uncultured Clostridia bacterium
CAATTTTACCAGGATTATTAATTGCATCAATTACAACATCCTTAGTAATTTCATGAAACACAACTCTCTTATATTTATCATCAGGTATTTTTACCTCATCATAAATATGCCAAGATATAGTTTCTCCCTCACGGTCTGGGTCGGTTGCTAGATATACCATATCAGCACTATTTACTTCTTTTTTAATATTAGCAACATCCTTAGTTTTACCCTTAATTATGACATAATTAGGTTTAAAATCATCTGATACATCAACCCCTAAACCAAATTTACCGGTTGTTGCTAAATCTCTAATATGTCCTTTACTAGATATTACCTTATAATCTCCACCTAAATATTTTTCAATAGTCTTACTCTTTGCTGGAGATTCCACAATAACTAAATTTTTCATCTATCCTCCTTGTACACTACTTTGTGTATCAACACTAGCATATGTTTCTTTTTCCACTTCTTGTTCCTTCAACGCATTATCTAAATAAGTATAGTAATCATTTTGAATTATTAGACTGCTTATTTGCATCTTATTAGTAATTCGCTCATTAATAGCCCTAATTTCATCAATAGTATAACTATCCTCAACATAATAAGTTATTTCACTCGTCGCGGCATTATAATACACTTTATCATTCTTCCAAGATCCATCTGCAAAAGCAACTATATTTAAGTATTCATCACTCAATACATCACTTCCCATATAAAGTCTCGGATCATAATCTAAATTAAATAAATTAGCAATTGTTGGTGTTAAATTAACATATGATGTATATTTATCAATTTTTTGTGCTTCTATTTCACTATTATAAATTACAAGTGGTGTCCTTTCTCTTTCATAATCATCTAAATTATAATCTAATACTTGATTAATAACATCATCCTTTAAACCATAAGGATAATGATCTCCGAATAAAACTATAACTGTATCATCAAGTATTCCTGATGATTCTAATCTTTCCAGTAAAATACCTAAAGCATTATCTAAAGTTTTAAGTTTAGACATATATCTTCTTAAATCCATAGAATAATCTGTATCTTCAGTAATTGATAAATATTTATCACCTTCTACACTCGAAACATTATAAGGTTGATGGCTAGATACTGTAGTTAACCACAACATAAATGGTTCTGTTGTATCTTCTAAAGTAATATCCATCGCTACATCCATAAAATCTTCATCACTAGCCCAATTACGATATTCATTATAATAAGGAATTCCCAAATCCCCTACACCATAATATGCTCCACTACCCATATTGGCATGAATTATACTTCTATAATAATAAGCTTCTGTATAATCATGCATACTTGATGTTTTATAACCGGCATTATTAAACAAATTAAATATAGAAGTATAATATTCATTTCTCCGATAAATATTTGCAGTACAATTATTTTGAATAGAATAAAGTCCTGTCATGGCACTAAATTCATTATTACCTGTTGCACAACTATTTCTTGGTGAATAATTATTAGTAAAAGCTAAACCTTCACTATATAGTTTATAAAAATTAGGATATAAATCAGGATTTATAAATATTTCATTTACAGATTCCATCATAATCATAATTAAATTTTTACCTTCAAAAAGACCTGTATATTCATTATAATCAGTAATTGTACTATTAATTAAATAATTACTTATCATATTTAGAGTTTCATCAGTTTCATTTTCTATTACATCATGCCATAATGTATCATCAAACTTTCTATCAACATCAAAACTTATATTATCATCAGTTGCATCAAAAATATATGCATCTGGCATTTCAACATATAACGATTTAACATCTAAAAATCCAAAAGTTATCACTCCAAATTGATTTATTGCTAAAGATGGAATGCTCGGATACTTAAATAAATCTTCATTACTAGTTGTTTGTAAGTCATCTTGAAAAGCACTATTAACTAAAGTACCACGATATACTAAACCTAAAGCCACCAAAACTAAAATTGTAGATATTGTTCTAATACCAGGTTCATACTTAATATGTCTTTTTAATACAAATTTTTTATTTAACTTTAATTCCGTAAATTTATCTAAGAAAACATAATATAAAATTAGTAAAATAAAAGGAATGAAAATCAAATAAAATTTTGGTAAAAATGAAAGCAAAAATTCTCTAACATAATCTGTAACTGCTCCAAGTTGACTTGATGAATTAACCGAAGCATAAACACCAATAAAATTATTAAATCCCATTTGAAAAAAAGCATATGCAGAATACACTAAAGATATTAATACCACAAAAAATTTACTATATTTTTTATTCATCCAAGATAAAATAAAACTAGTAATTAAAGCAATAAAATTAAGACCAATAAATATTCTCAAAAAAGCAATATTAAATACAGGAATATTACTAATAACACGGAATAATATTTCTAAAACGGTCATAAATACAAGTAAAATAAAATAATTCTTAATAAGATTATTGTTTAATAGTTTCTTCATGTTTCCTCTTTTCTATTATTTCTTTTACAGGTTTATAACTACACCTATAATTATCTAATATACCATATTTTTCTAAATTTTCAAGATGTTTTTTTGTAGGATATCCTTTATGATCTTTAAAACCATACATTGGATAGAGTT